>CAZUXK010000211.1:0-1526 GCA_964624025.1 uncultured Brevundimonas sp. | reverse complement strand
AGGACGCGGAGCGCACCGCCCGCGCCTTCCACGAGCGCCTGCCCCTCACCGGCCTGGTCCTGACCCGGGCCGACGGCGACGGCCGCGGCGGCGCCATGCTGTCGATGCGGGCCGTCACCGGCCTGCCGATCAAGTTCCTCGGCGCCGGCGAGAAGGTCGATGCGCTCGACGTGTTCGACGCCCGCCGCGTCGCCGGCCGCATCCTCGGCATGGGCGACATCGTGGCCCTGGTCGAGAAGGCCAGCCAGGAGCTCGACCAGGCCAAGGCCGAGAAGATGGCGCGCAAACTGGCCAAGGGCCAGTTTGACCTCGACGACCTCGCCGGCCAGCTCGAGCAGATGAAGCGCATGGGCGGGCTGCAGGGCATCATGGGCCTGCTGCCCGGCGTGGCGAAGATGAAGGCGCAGATGGCCGAGACCGGCGTCGACGACCGGATGATCAATCGTCAGCAGGCGATCATCCGCTCGATGACCAAGGCCGAGCGCAGGAAGCCCGACCTGCTCAACGCCAGCCGCAAGCGGCGCATCGCCGCCGGGGCCGGGGTCGAGGTGCAGGACATCAACCGCCTGCTGAAGCAGCACCGGCAGATGCAGGACGCGGTGAAGATGATGACCAAGGGCGGGGGCAAGAACCTCGCCCGCATGGCCCAGGCCATGGGCCTGCCCGGCATGGGCGGCCCCGGCGGCGCCGACATGGCCCGGCTGAAGACGATGGGCGGCGGCAAGCTGCCCGCGCCCTCGGGCGACGAGATGAAGGCCCTCCAGGACCGGCTCGCCGGCCTCGGGGGCGGTTCCGTTCCGGGAGGGCTTCCGGGCCTGCCCGGCCTCCCCACCAAGAAGAACTAACCTGAGAAGAGACTGAAAATGCTGAAGATCCGTCTGGCCCGCGGCGGCGCCAAGAAGCGCCCCTACTACCACATCGTCGTCGCCGACTCGCACGCCCCGCGCGACGGCAAGTTCATCGAGAAGGTCGGCAGCTACAACCCGATGCTGCCCAAGGACGGCGCTGCGCCGCGCGTGGCCCTGAAGGTCGAGCGCATCGCCGAGTGGCTCGGCAAGGGCGCCCAGCCGACCGACCGCGTGGCCCGCTTCCTGAGCCAGGACGAGACCCTCGGCGCCAAGGTCAAGTGGACCCAGGGCAACAACCCGAAGAAGGGCGCGCCGGGCAAGAAGGCCCAGGAGCGCGCCGCCGAGCGCGCTCAGCGCGAGGCCGACCGTCTGGAAGCCGAGGCCCAGGCCAAGGCCGACGCCGAAGCCGCCGCCAAGGCCGAGGCCGAAGCCGCTGCTGCTGCCGCCGCCGCCCCGGCTCCGGAACCGGAAGCCCCGGCCGCTGAAGAGGCTCCGGCCGCTGAAGAGGCCCCCGCCGCCGAGGAAGCTCCGGCCGCCGAAGAGGCGACCGAGGACAAGGCCGAGGGCTGAGGCTAACCGCCCAACGATGACCCTTCTCCCCTTGCGGGAGAAGGTGTCATGCGGAGGACGCGCGCCCATTCCTCCCCCGCAGGGGGAGGGGGACCGCCGAAGGCGGTG
>CAZUXK010000210.1:0-1549 GCA_964624025.1 uncultured Brevundimonas sp. | reverse complement strand
AGCGGTCGCCATCCTCTTCCAGCGCCGCCAGCACCTCGGCGGCGGTCAGGCGCGGGGCGCTGTCGGCGAAGTCGTAGAAGGCCGGCTTGGAGTCGACGAAGATGTGCGAGGCGATGCCCGTGAACAGCGTCGGATCGTCGAACGCCCCCACGGCCACATTGCTCGCCGAGCCGTCCTGCATGCGCCAGAACAGGGCCGCGCCGCAGGTCTTGCAGGAGCCGCGCTCGGCCCAGTCGGAGCTGGCGAACCAGCGCACCGGCCCGGCGATCTCGAAGCCGCCGGTGAACTCCACGGCCATCAGCGGCCCACCGTTCCAGCGCGCGCAGTCGCGGCAGTGGCAGCAGTGGACGCCCTTTGCGACGCCCAGCCCGCGGAACGTCACCGCCCCGCACAGGCAACGGCCCGAAGCGCCCTCCGCTGCCGGGGAGTCGGCGCCGGACACCGCGGTCACACCCGCTCGGCGACCTTGATGGCCACGCGGCAGCCGGTCTGGATCACGGCGCTGAGCAGGCGATAGCCGGGGGCCTCGTGCGCGCCGTGCTCGATGGCGTGGTCCTTGTGCGCCAGCTCCTCGTCGCGGAACTTCGTCAGCTCCGCGGCCAGCTCGGGATCGCGTTCGCGCAACTCCTCGATCTGGGCGTTGTAGTGCTCGCCGATCACGGTCTCGACCGCCTCGGTGCAGGCGTGGGCCGCCTTCTCGCCCATCAGGGCGGTGCCGGCGCCGAGGGCATGGGCCGCCATGCGCCAGAACGGCAGCAGCGCCGTCGGCCGCACCCGGTGCTCGGTCAGCAGCTCCTGGAAGCGGGCGAGGTGCACCTCCTCGTGCCCCTTCATCTCGGTCAGGTCCTCGGTGATGCCCTCATGCCCCTTGCGGCCGCGGAACACCGCCCGCTGGGCGCGATAGATCTCAACCGCGCCATACTCGCCGGCGTGGTCGACGCGGAGGATCTCGGCCAGGCGCGCACGGGTCTGGCCGGCGCCGGGCCGGGCCAGGGGAATGCGGGCGGCGTCACTTGCGGGGGGCACGGGCGTCCTTCGGTCGCTGGGCGGCGAGCAGGCTGAACAGGGCCAACGCCGCGCTGATCAGGGTGTTCCAGCCTGCCATGCTGATCCCCAGGAAGCTCCACGCCACGGCGTCGCACATGACCGGCCGGGACTCGGTCCCGACGCCGAGCGCCAGCGCCGTCAGGCTCTCGAGGTCCGCGGCGCCGCCGCCGGCGCAGGCGGCCGGCAGGGCCCACCAGTCCAGCTCGCCCCCGGCGTGATAGCCGGCGGTGATGGCCCCGGTGGCGAAGATGCAGGCCAGCAGGAAGGCGGCGATGCGCGGCGTGCCCCGGCTGGCCCGGCTGATCACCGCCCAGGCGGTGGCGATGCCGGCCACCACAACAGCGGCCCAGTAGACCTCGCGCTGCTTGAGGCAGAGGTTGCAGGGGGCGAGATCGCCGAAGCGCTCGAACGCATGGGCGGCCGCCAGCAGGCCCAGCGAGGCCAGAAGCGCGAAGCCGGTCCACCAGCGGGTCAGGAGGCGATAGAGGCCCATGGCTCCCTC
>CAZUXK010000209.1:0-1561 GCA_964624025.1 uncultured Brevundimonas sp. | reverse complement strand
GGCGGCCGCAAGTCGAAGGGGGGCTGATGGCGGAGGACTCCGCCGCCCTGCTGCGCAGCTTCTTCCGCGCCCGCCGGGAACGGCCGTCCCGCCCCGGCATTACGGCGGGGGAGACCGCATGACCCATCCCCGCCTCAGCCTCGCCCCGGTTCCCCTGTTGCTGGCCTTCGGGCTCATCGGCTGCGGCCCGGACGCCGGCGCCGCCCCTACCAGCGCTGACGCCGTCCGCGAGCGGGCTGAAACCCACCAGGCGTCCCGACGCCCCACCGGCGCCGAGATCCAGGATCGCGCCCTGAACCGCATCGTCCGGGCCGTCTATCTGTGTGACAACGGCGAGCGCCTGTCGGTGGACTTCGACAATCCGCGGGGCATGGCGACCGTGCGCAACTCGCTGGGCGAGGCCGTCGACCTGCGCCAGCAGCGCGCCGCCAGCGGGATATGGTATCTTGCCAGCGGTCACGAGCTCCGGGGTCAGGGCGCGGAGGCCACCTGGACCGCGGACGGGCGTCCGGCAACCGCCTGCCGGGCGGTGGACTGAGCGAGGACAGCATGACGGGCGTAGCGCTGATCACCGGAGCGGGCAAGGCGACCGGCATCGGGGCCGAGGTGGCGCGGCAACTGTCCCGCAGCGGATGGACCGTCGCCCTCACTGCGCGGCGCGGCGCAGACGCGGAGGCCCGGGTCGCCGACCTCGCCGGTGAGGGCTACGAGCTCGTCGGGCTGGAGCTCGACGTCACAAGCGACGCCTCGATCGCCAGCGTCGCCGCCACGCTGGAGGCGCGCTACGGCCAGCTCGATGCGCTGATCAACAACGCCGCCGCGACCGGGGTCTACGGCGAGACCGTTGCGGGCGCCGATCTTGCTGCGGCCCAGGCGACACTCGACGCCACCCTGTTCGGGGCCTGGCGGGTCACACGGGCGATGTTGCCGCTGCTGGATCGCAGCGCGGCACCGCGTATCGTCAACGTTTCCAGCGGAGCCGGCTCCCACGCCGATCCGGCCTTCGGCCTGACCACCGGCAACGGCATGGGCGCAGCCTATGGCGTGGCCAAGGCGGCGCTGAACGCCCTGACGGCGCGGCTGGCGGTCGAGAACCCGCGGATGCGGATCAACGCCGTCTGCCCGGGCTTCACGGCGACCTTCGAGGGTGGTGCAGCCATCGGCGCGCGGCCCGTCGCCGACGGCGCCGCCGGGGTGGTGTGGGCCGCCACCTTGCCCGTCGACGGCCCGACCGGCGGCTTCTTCCGCGATGGTCAGCCGCTCGGCTGGTGACCAAAGCGCGCGAGGCGGTCTTGCAGCGTCGCCGAGACGGCGGGCCACTCTTCCGCCAGCACCGAGAAGACGGCCGTGTCGCGCGTGCGCCCGGTCCAGGTCACCTTGTGTCGCCGCAGAACCCCTTCCGCCGTCGCCCCGAGCTTCAGGATCGCCGCGCGGCTGCGAACGTTGAGCGCATCAGTGACGAGTTCGACGCGGTTCGCACCCGACGCGAAGGCGTGCCCAAGGACAAGGTGCTTGGACGCCGGATTGATCGCGCCGCCCCGCGCCTCGGGCCGGTAGAAGG
>CAZUXK010000208.1:0-1691 GCA_964624025.1 uncultured Brevundimonas sp. | reverse complement strand
GCGGGCACGGCGGCCCCGGTCGAAGCGTCAGTGATGGCGGTTTCGCTCATGACCCGGTTGTGGGGCGGCTTGGCGACAGCCGCAAGTCAGGGATCGCCGGATCAGCCCCGCGCGGTGCGGCAGCAGGCCCGGTCGCGGCCCTCGGACGGTGCATCGGCCTGCGTGGACTGGCACGACGACCACGCGGGCGTGTCAGGATCGCCGAGACCGCGCAGGGCTTCCCGCGCCGCGGCCCGGGTGGGGGGACGGTCGAGGGCGTCCAGCCGGGCGGCGATTTCCTCCGCCGCCTCCGGGGAGCGACTGATCCGCCGCACGAGGTAGGAAATGACCTCGTCCGGAAACGCCATATGCCGCTCGGCCAGCCGGGCCCTCAGCATGGCGGCGAGAATCTCGTCGTCCGGCGCCGCGATCCTCAGGACGCGCACGGCGTCCAGCCGCGAACGCAGGTCGGGCAGGGTGACCTCCCACATCCGGGGCTCGACCCGGCACACCAGCAGCAGGGCCCCGCCGCCGGACTGGGCGAGGTTGATCAGGTGAAACAGGCTTTCGTCGTCAGCCTCGGCGGCCCCGTCGATCAGGACCGGTCGGCCCTCCAGCTCCAGCGGATCAATCAGGGCGGCCTCGGCTCCGTGAGCCGCCACAGCGCCAACGCGCTCGGCCCAGGCGGCGGCGAGCCGGCTCTTGCCCGCGCCGGCCGGGCCCGCCAGCGCCAGCACCCGCTCGTCGCCGCGCGGATCGCTGGCCGGCCAGCGGGCGAGGGCGGTCGCCGCCGCCCGGTTGCAGTCGGACAGGATCAACGGCCCCTCGACCGCCGGTTCCAGCGGAAGCGGCAGCTTCAGTTGCGACATGACGCCAAGGTCCGCCATTCCCCCTCTCTACCAGAGGGTTGCGCTCCCGAATCGGGGCGCGTGGCTATGGTGGTGGACAAGCCGCGCCGGCCTGTGGATGAGCTTGCTTGACAAGGCAGAGGGTTGATGCGCCCTACGCCGCTTCCGCCGCCTGCGGCGACCGACGTCCTTCCCGCTGAGCCGAAGACCTGACCATGCACGCCTATCGCTCCCATACCTGCGGCGCTCTCCGACTGACCGACGCCGGGGCCCAGGTTCGCCTGTCCGGCTGGGTTCACCGCAAGCGGGATCACGGCGGTCTGCTGTTCATCGACCTGCGCGATCATTACGGCTTGACGCAGCTGGTGCTGCACCCGGAGACGCCGGGCTTCGCCGTGGTCGAACGCCTGCGCGCTGAAAGCGTGATCCGCATCGACGGCGAGGTGGTCGGGCGCGAGGCCGGGACGGTCAACGCCAACCTGCCGACCGGCGAGATCGAGGTGCGGGTCAAGGCCGTGGAGGTGCTGTCGGAAGCCGCCGAGCTGCCCCTGCCGGTCTTCGGCGAGCCGGAGTATCCCGAGGAAATCCGTCTCAAGAACCGCTTCCTCGACCTGCGTCGCGAAACCCTGCACCGCAACATCGTGCTGCGCTCGAAGGTGATCTCCTCGATCCGTCACCGCATGGTCGATCAGGGTTTCCTCGAGTACCAGACGCCGATCCTGACCGCGTCCTCGCCGGAGGGCGCGCGCGACTTCCTGGTGCCGAGCCGACTGCACCCGGGCAAGTTCTATGCGCTGCCGCAGGCGCCGCAGCAGTTCAAGCAGCTGCTGATGGTGTCGGGCTTCGACCGCTACTTCCAGATCG
>CAZUXK010000207.1:0-1711 GCA_964624025.1 uncultured Brevundimonas sp. | reverse complement strand
GCCCCTCCACCGCCCCCCGGTCGCTTCGCGACCGGACCCCTCCACCGCCTTCGGCAGTCCCCCTCCCCATCTGCGATGGGGAGGAAATGCGGTCCCCCTCCCCACTGCCGTGGGGAGGAAAACCAGTCTCCGCCCGACGCAACGGAGCGCCGTCACGGAGGAGCCCTCGGCTCGTGTCGTCTGACAGGAAAAGTGGTGGCTGGGGGCGGGCTCGAACCGCCGACCTGTGGGTTATGAATCCACCGCTCTAACCAGCTGAGCTACCCAGCCCCGGCCGGGTCGGTCGAGGACCCCGGCGTCGAGAGACGGGGCCTATAGCCTCGCCGGGGCGCGTCGGCAAGTCGCGCGACGGACGCGGGCGCGCTAGGCTAGATCAACGCCACCTTTTGTCCGGGAGACCCCTGATGCGCCACGCCTGGTTCGCCGCCGCCGCCCTCGCCGCCGTCGCCACCGCCTGCTCGGCCCAGGAGGCCGCCGCGCCCGCCGCGCCAGGCACCCCGGTCGAGACCCGGCCCGCCAACGCCCCGACCCAGCAGCCGGCCTTCGCCGGCCAGACCCGCGCCCCGGCGGTGGTCACGCCGGTGGCCCTCGCCCACACCGTGGTGGCGCGCGGGCTGGAGCATCCCTGGGGCCTGGCCCAGCTGCCCGACGGCCGCTGGCTGGTGACCGAGCGGCCCGGACGGCTGCGGGTGATCGGCGCCGACGGCAGCGTCAGCGCCCCGGTGGCCGGCCTGCCGGAGGTCTTCGCCCAGCGTCAGGGCGGCCTGCTGGACGTCATCATCAGCCCGACCTTCGCGCAGGACCGGCTGATCTACTGGAGCTATTCCGAGCCGCGCGGCGAGAGCGGCAACGGCGCCGCCGTGGCCCGCGCGCGCCTGTCCGCCGACGGAACCCGCGTCGAGAATGTGCAGGTCATCTTCCGCGCCATCCCGCCCTACGGCAACGGCATGCACTATGGCTCGGCCCTGACCTTCGATGCCCAGGGCCGGCTCTATGTGACGCTGGGCGAGCGTTCGGACCGCGCCACCCGGCCCCAGGCCCAGGCGCTGGACAGCCACTACGGCAAGACGGTGCGGATCAACGCCGACGGCAGCGTCCCGGCGGACAACCCCTTCGTCGGCCGGGCCGGGGCCCTGCCGGAGATCTTCAGCCTCGGCCACCGCAACGCCCAGGGCATCGCCCTGCGCCCTGCGACCGGCCAGATCTGGTCGATCGAGCACGGCGCACGCGGCGGCGACGAGCTGAACCTCGAGGTGGCCGGCGCCAACTACGGCTGGCCCGACGTGACCTACGGCATCGAGTACAACGGCCAGACCATCTCGGAGGGGATCACCGCCCGCGACGGCGTGGTCCAGCCGGACTACTACTGGGACCCGTCGATCGCCCCGGGCGGCATGACCTTCTATGACGCGGCCCTGGTGCCGGCCTGGCGCGGCGACCTGTTCGTCACCGCCCTGAACGGCAAGCACCTGGCGCGGCTGGTGCTGAACGGCGACCGGGTGGTCGGCGAGGAGCGGCTGCTGACCGACCTGAACCAGCGCCTGCGCGACGTGGTGGTCGGCGCCGACGGCGCCCTCTACGTCATCACCGACGAGGACGACGGCCAGCTGGTCCGCCTCGCCCCGGCGGGGTGAGGCGGGGACAGGGAGCGCGCCGTCGCCCCTCCACCGCCTTCGGCGGTCCCCCTCCCCACTCCGTGGGGAGGAAAGGC
>CAZUXK010000206.1:0-1723 GCA_964624025.1 uncultured Brevundimonas sp. | reverse complement strand
GTTCTTCGCCGGCACGGCCATCGAGCCCAACTTCATCGTCAACCTCGGCTACGGCTCGGACGAGAACCTGTTTCCGCGCTCGCCGCGGCTGGCGTTTGAAGAGGCGGCGGAGATTGTGTGAGGGGGGAGTGGCGAGTGGGGGGTGAACAGTGCTGGTGAGCGAGGGGTGAGCCGCGCGTCGCGTCTTGTCGTCCCGGCCCCCGCGCCGTGGCGGGCCGGGAGGGGCGGTCGACGCCGGTTGAAGATCGGCAGGGGTCCGCTACTGTGGCGGTCGGCTTCACGGGGGGTGATCATGCGGACTGGTTGTGTTTTCGGCGCGGCGGGGCTGGCCGCCATGATGGCGCTGGTCATGGCCGGGTCAGCTGCGGCCCAGGCCGATCCCTGTGTCGAGCTGGGCCAGTACATTGATCCCGACGGCGATGACATCTGGACGCCGCCCCCGAGCAACGCGGCCGCGCTCGACGCCGCCAACCGCTGCATCGCGAGCCGCGGCGGCACAGCCAATCTGTATGGAATCCGGGCCTACATTCATCGCCTGATGGAGAACTATGTCCTGGCGGACGCGGATGCGACACGCCGGATCGAGATCGACCCCTCCGGTCCCGCCTATCGCAACCGCGGCATCATCCGGCAGAACGCCGGCCGTCACGAGGCGGCCATTGCCGATTTTCGCGAGAGCCTTCGTCGCGGGTACAATCGGCCTGCCGTGGCCCACCGGGAGATAGCCGGGTCGCTTCGACAACTGCGGCGGTACCCGGAGGCCCTGGCTGCGGTCGACCGCTCCGCGGCTCTCGACCCGGCGTACGAATGGGCCCTGTACGAGCGCGGCCGGATCCTCCACGACCAGGAAAAATGGGACGAAGCGATCGGCGCCTGGACGCGGTTCATCGCCATGAACGGGTCCAACGTTGACGCCTACATCTATCGCTCGACGGCCTTTATCAGGCTTGAGCGCTGGAATGACGCTCTCGCGGACGCGGACCGGGCGATCCAGATCAATCCGCGAAGCGAGGGGGCCTTCAACAATCGCGGCTTCGCCTTGCACAACCTCGGCCGGTACAGCGACTCCATCGCCGCGTTTCGCCGTGCGACCCAGCTGGACCCAGGGCACGCGTCGGCCTGGGATAATCTGTGCAGCTACCTGACGGACGTAAACGATCCGGCCGGCGCGCTGTTGGCCTGTGATCGCCGGGAAAGCCTGGGCGGTTTGACAGCCCGGGACCGGGCGCGGATTTCCAGCTACCGGGGTGTCGCCTACGAGGTCCAGGGCGACGTTTCCCGCGCCGTGCAGGCCTTCCGCGCTGCCCTGTCCAATCCAGACGCGCCACCGGGCACCCGCGAGCGCGCCGAGGCCGGGCTGCTGCGGCTGGGATATCGCAACTGACGACCGGGGCGGTGGGGTATCCGCAGCGCGTCGACAAACTTCGCGGTTCTCTCTCGGGGACGCTTCGATCCTCTCAACGACGGCGCGCCAGCACTTGGCGTGCGTAAGCGGCGGGTCGCCTGAAGCAATCAGCCCAAGCCGGTCTGCGCCTTGAGCGAGGGGTCTGCTGCCCCCCCCCTCAGTCCTCCTCGTCCTCCACCTCATCCGGGATGGCCGGGAGCTCCACGACCGGCGCCGTGATCCGCACCTCGCCGATCTGGGCGCCCGGAAACGCCGTCAGCACCGCCTGGACGAAGGGGTCGGCCTCGATGGCGGCGCGTTCGGCGGCGCGGGCCTTCT
>CAZUXK010000205.1:0-1744 GCA_964624025.1 uncultured Brevundimonas sp. | reverse complement strand
GAACCGCGAGCTTTCTCCCTCCCCTTCAAGGGGAGGGTGTCGGCGCAGCCGACGGGTGGGGAGGGCCTCGCTCGCAGGCCTCCCGCATGGTCACCGCCGCCGCCGCCCCCACCCGGCTGACGCTGCGCGTCAGCCACCCTCCCCTTGAAGGGGAGGGAGAAGGTTAGAAGCATGGAACACCGCGACCCCACCATCTTCCGCCTGGCGATCTTCGTGCTCGCCATCTTCGTCGGCTATTACGTCGTCTGGTCGGTGACTCCGGCGCTGCACACGCCGCTGATGGCGGTGACCAACGCCATCTCGTCGGTGATCATTGTCGGCGGCCTCATCGCCGCCGCGGCGGCGACCGGTCAGGCCGAGGGGGCCAACGCCTGGATCGCCAAGGGGGCCGGCGTCGCCGCTGTGGCGCTGGCCTCGGTCAACATCTTCGGCGGCTTCATGGTCACGCGCCGCATGCTGGCCATGTACAAGAAGAAGGAACGCCCGGCGGGGGCGGCCCACAAGTGACCGCGCCCGATCCCGTCGCCCTCGCCGTGGGGGCCGCCTGGGTGGCGACCGCCGCCGGCATGGCCCTGTGGGTGTGGAGCTGGTTCGGCGAGAAATGCCCGATCCAGCGCATCCGCTACCGCGACTGCGGGGTGGTGCTCGTGATCGGCGCCCTGCTGATCCGGGTGTTCTTCCCGGTCCGCCCGCTCAACGCCTTTGACTGGCTCGTTCTGGCTCTGGGCCCGGTCTTCATCGGCGCCGCCCTGTGGCGGCTCGGCCGGACCGGCGCCTCCGAAGGAAAGACATCATGAACGCCTCTGTCGCCGCCCTGGCCTATCTTGTCGCCGGGGTGCTGTTCATCCTGTCGCTACGCGGCCTGTCGAGCCCGGAGACCAGCCGTCAGGGCAACACCATGGGCATGGTCGGCATGGGGCTGGCGGTGCTGGTCACCCTGCTGACCCTGTGGGGGTCGGGGACCCTCGATCTGCTGACCGCCGCCCTGATCCTCGGCGGCGTGGTCGTCGGCGGCGGGGTCGGGGCCCTGATCGCGGCGCGGGTGCAGATGACCCAGATGCCCCAGCTGGTCGCCGCCTTCCACTCGCTGGTCGGCCTGGCCGCCTGTCTGGTGGCCATCGGCGCGGTCTACGCCCCCGAGGCCTTCGGCATTTCGGACGGGACCGGCGGGATCAAGGCCCTGTCGGTGATCGAGCTCAGCCTCGGCGTGGCCATCGGCGCCATCACCTTCACCGGCTCGGTGATCGCCTTCGCCAAGCTCAACGGCAACATGAGCGGCGCGCCGATCCTGCTGCCGGCGCGGCACCTGATCAACATCGGGCTGGGGCTGGCCCTCGTGCTGCTGATCGGCATCATGGTGGGCTCGGAAGGGACCGCCACCTGGGCCTTCTGGGGCGTGTTCCTGATCGCCCTGGTGCTGGGCGCGACGCTCATTATCCCGATCGGCGGGGCCGACATGCCCGTCGTGGTGTCGATGCTCAACAGCTACTCCGGCTGGGCCGCGGCGGCGCTGGGCTTCACCCTCGAGAACATCGCGCTGATCATCACCGGCGCCCTGGTCGGCAGCTCCGGGGCCATCCTCAGCTACATCATGTGCAAGGGGATGAATCGCAGCTTCATCTCGGTGATCCTCGGCGGCTTCGGCGGCGACTCCGCCGCGGCGGGCGAGGGCCGGGTCGAGACGCGCCCGGTCAAGCAGGGCTCGGCCGAGGACGCCGCCTTCATCATGAAGAACGCCTCCAAG
>CAZUXK010000204.1:0-1755 GCA_964624025.1 uncultured Brevundimonas sp. | reverse complement strand
CCCCCCCCCCCGTGGGGTGGAACGGCGAACTCCCCCCCATGAACGGGGGCGGTGGCCCGGCGCGCAGCGACGGGACGGAGGGGCCAGTGTCGCGCGGCCCGGCCCCCCCGCGACGGCGATGCGCTTGCGGGGCGGGCCGGGGGCGACTAAGCCCCGGCCATGTTCGGTCTGGCCAATCCCGAGCGCTTCATGCGCTTCACCCGCGGGCTGGTGATCCCCCTGTGGATCGCCGCCGCGGCGCTGCTGGCGGCGGGGAGCTGGCTCGCCTTCGCCGCCCCCGAGGACTACCAGCAGGGCGACACGGTCCGGATCATGTTCGTGCATGTGCCGGCCGCCTCGATCGGGCTGGGCATCTATGCGGCGCTCGGCGTGTCCAGCTTCTTCGCCCTGGTGTTCCGTCATCCGCTGGCGGATGCGGCGGCGCGGGCCGCGGCCCTGCCGGGGGCGGTCTATACGGGGCTGGCCCTGTTCACCGGCGCGGTCTGGGGCAAGCCGATGTGGGGGGCCTGGTGGGTGTGGGGCGACGCCCGGCTGATGTCGGTGCTGGTGCTGTTCCTGTTCTACCTCGGCTACATGGCCCTGCGCGCGGCCATCGAGGACGAGGCGCGGGCCGCCCGGGCCGCCGCCGTGCTGGGCCTCGTCGGCCTGATCAACCTGCCGATCGTGCGCTTCTCGGTGGACTGGTGGAACACCCTGC
Organism: uncultured Brevundimonas sp.; assembly: GCA_964624025.1. Lineage (GTDB taxonomy): Bacteria > Pseudomonadota > Alphaproteobacteria > Caulobacterales > Caulobacteraceae > Brevundimonas. The sequence continues at coordinate 1,058 of CAZUXK010000204.1, read as the reverse complement.
ACCAGCCTGCCTCGCTGCTGCGCGCCGACGGCCCGGCCATGACCGCCGCCTTCCTGTGGCCGCTGCTGACGATGATGGCGGCCTATGCCGTGCTGTTCCTGGCCGTCTGGCTGACGGCGATCCGCACCGAGGTGACGCGCCGCCGGGTCGTGGCCCTGCGCGCCCGCGCCGCCTGGCGCGCCTGAGGGGAGGCGAGGAGATGCCGGATTTCGACATGAGCCTCTACGGCCCCTACGTCTGGTCCGCCTGGGCGGTCAGCGCCGCCGCCCTGGCCGGGGTCGTCGCCCTCACGGTCGCGGCCGCGCGCCGCTGGCGCCGGGCGCTCGATGAGCTGGAGGCCGATCCGGGCCCGGAGGGCGAGGCGTGAGCCGCTGGCTGTCCGTCATCCCGCTGGTGGTGCTGGCCCTGCTGGCGGCCCTGTTCGTCGGCTGGTCGCTGCGCCGCGACCCGGTCTACCGGCCGGACGCGCTCGTCGGTCAGCCGATCGCCGAGACGGTGCTGCCGCGGCTGGTCCCCGACGCCGCGGCGGACGCGCCGCCGGAGGTGCTGGACCTGAAGACCGCCGGTCTGGGCAAGCCGATGATCCTCAACGTCTTCGCCAGCTGGTGCGCGCCGTGCCGGATCGAGCATCCGCGTCTGCTGGAGCTGCAGGCCCGGGGCATCCATGTGGTCGGCGTCGCCTACAAGGACGACCCGGCCGCCACCCGCGCCTTCCTCGCCGAGCTGGGCGATCCCTATGAACTGGTGCTGATCGACCGCGACGGCCGGGCCGGGCTGGATCTGGGCATCTCCGGGGTGCCGGAGACCTACGCCGTCGACGCGCAGGGGATCATCGTCGCCAAGCATGCCGGGCCGCTGCTCACCGACGAGGAGGTCGAGCGCCTGACCTCGGCCCTGAGGTAGGGCGCGACTCCCCCATGTCGTCACCCCCGGGCCTGTCCCGGGGGTCCACGGCGGGGTCACGCACAGACGTGCGCGGCTTTCATGTTCCGCCAGCAGCCTCCGGCGATCGCGCCTGGCGGAACGATGGGCCCCCGGGACAAGCCCGGGGGTGACGA
>CAZUXK010000203.1:0-1816 GCA_964624025.1 uncultured Brevundimonas sp. | reverse complement strand
AACATCATCGCCAACCCCAACTGCTCGACCATCCAGCTGGTCACGGCGCTGAAGCCGCTGCACGACGCGGCCGGCATCCGCCGGGCCGTGGTGGCGACCTACCAGTCCGTGTCCGGGGCCGGGAAGGAAGGCATGGACGAGCTGTGGAACCAGACCAAGGCGGTCTATGGCCTGGGCGACACCACGCCGAAGAAGTTCCCCAAGCAGATCGCCTTCAACGTCATCCCCTTCATCGGGGCGTTCCGCGACGACGGCTATACCGACGAGGAAGCCAAGATGTGGAACGAGACCCACAAGATGCTGGACCCCTCGATCCGCCTGACCGTCACCTGCGTGCGGGTGCCGGTGTTCGTCGGCCACTCCGAGGCGGTGACGCTGGAGTTCGATCGCCCGATCGAGCCGGAAGAGGCGCGCGCCGTGCTGCGCGAGGCCCCGGGCGTGCTGGTCGTCGACAAGCAGGAGGCCGACGGCTACGCCACCCCGGTCGAGGCGGCGGGCGAGTTCGCCGTCTATGTCAGCCGCATCCGCAAGGATCACACCGTCGAGTACGGCCTGTCGCTGTGGGTCGTGTCCGACAACCTGCGCAAGGGCGCGGCGCTGAACGCGGTGCAGATCGCCCAGCTGCTGGACGAGCAGGGCGTGATCCAGCCGGCCAGCGGCTATCGCACCCTGACGGTCTGATCCGCATGGCCCGCGACCTGCGGGCCTGCCCCGGGAGAGCCGCGTGAGCGCCGACGCCCGCCCCGCCTATGCGGCCGCCCTCGGCTGCTATGTGATCTGGGGGCTGATGCCCCTGCTGTTCATGGGGCAGGCCGAGGCGGGCTTCACGTCGCTGGAGATCCTCGCCCACCGGGCCCTGTGGGCGGCGCCCTTCGCCGCGGCCCTGGTGTGGCTGGCGGGGCAGGGCGGGCAGGTGCGGGCGGCGCTGGCGCAGCCGCGGCTGCTCGGCTGGCTGACCCTGTCCACGGCCCTGATCGCCATCAACTGGGGCGTCTACGTCTGGGCCACGACCCATGAGGCGACGCTGGAGGCGAGCCTCGGCTACTACCTCAACCCCCTGCTCAACATGGTGGTGGGGCTGTGGCTGTTCCGGGAGCGGATCGACCGGTGGGGCTGGGTGGCCATCGCCCTCGCCACGGCGGGCGTGGCGCTGCAGGCCCTGGCGCTGGGCCGGCCGCCGTGGATCTCGCTGGTGCTGGCCTTCAGCTTCGGCGCCTATGGCGTGATCCGCAAGCGCGTGCCGATCGAGGCCCAGAGCGGCCTGCTGATCGAGTGCCTGATCCTGATCCCGTTCGGGGTGGCCTGGGTGGCCTGGCTGCAGGCCTCGGGGGCCGGCCATGCGCTGGAGACCCCGGGCAACGCCGCCTGGGCCCTGCTGAACGGCCCGGCCACGGTGATTCCGCTGGCCCTGTTCGCCTTCGCCGCGCGCCGCCTGCCGCTGTCGACGCTCGGCTTCATCCAGTTTCTCGCCCCGACCCTGCAGTTCGGCATCGGGGTGCTGGCCGGCGAGGCCTTCACGCCGCTCCGGGGGCTGAGCTTCGCCTTCATCTGGGGCGGGGCGGCGGTGTTCGCGATCGGCGCCTGGCGACGCAGCCGGCGGGCGGCGGGGGCCGTCTAGGCCTTACCCATTGGCCACCGTCACTCCCGGGCTTGTCCCGAGGGTCCCATGGCGGGGTTGCGCGCCGCCGCGCGCGGCGAGGGAGAGACGGACGCAGAGAGATGTTTCCCTTTACTCCCACCCCACCCCGTCAACCGCCGGCTTGAACCGAGGTAGACGGGCGGGGGTGGGAAGCGCGGTGAAGTCAAAAGCCGGCCT
>CAZUXK010000202.1:0-1826 GCA_964624025.1 uncultured Brevundimonas sp. | reverse complement strand
TGATCCGCTCCTTGACCTTCTCCAGACCGAAGTGATCCTCCTCAAGGATGTCCTCGGCCCGGTTCAGGTCGATCGGCTTCTGGCGCGCCTTGCCCCACGGGATCGACAGCAGCCAGTCAAGGTAGTTCCGCACGACGGTCGATTCCGCCGACATCGGGCTCATGTTGCGCAGCTTCTTCAGCTCCGCCTCGGCCTTGGTGCGGGCCTCCTTGGACAGCTTGGTCTTGCGGATGCGCTTTTCCAGCTCGACCAGCTCGTCGCGCTGGTCGTCGCCCTCGCCCAGCTCGCGCTGAATCGCCTTCATCTGCTCGTTGAGATAGTACTCGCGCTGGGTCTTCTCCATCTGCCGCTTCACGCGGCTGCGGATCTTTTTCTCGACCTGGAGGACGCTGATCTCGCCCTCCATCAGGCCGTAGACCTGCTCCAGCCGGCGCGGCACGGAGATGGCTTCCAGCAGGGCCTGCTTGTCGCTGATCTTCACCGACAGATGGGCGGCGACCGAATCGGCCAGCTTGGAGGGATCGGTGATCTGCGGGATTGCCGACAGCGCCTCCGGCGGCACCTTCTTGTTGAGTTTGACGTAGTTCTCGAACTGCTCGACCACGGCCCGCATCAGAGCCTCGGCCTCGCTGGCCTCGCCCGCCTCGTCAGCGATCGGTTCGGCCTCGGCCTCGAAGTACTCGCTGCGGTCAGTAAAGCGGGTCAGTCGGGCGCGCGACTTGCCCTCGACCAGCACCTTGACCGTGCCGTCCGGCAGCTTGAGCAGCTGCAGCACCGTGGCCAGGACGCCGATGGTGAAGATGTCGGCCGGGGCCGGATCGTCGTCGACGCTGTTCTTCTGCGTGGCCAGCAGGATCTGCTTGTCGCCACGCATGATCTCGTCGAGCGCCTTGACCGACTTCTCGCGCCCGACGAACAGCGGCACGACCATGTGCGGGAAGACGACGATGTCGCGGAGGGGCAGGACGGGGAGGACTTGGGACTCGGACATAATGCGGATCTCCGGGGCCCTTGAGGATCGCAGGCCCGCGCGGTCGCTGGTCAGGGCCCGGCCCTGATCACCTGATCGCGCCCGCCCCTGGGGCGGCCATTCAGGGAACTATGTGGCGCGTCGCCCGACCGGTTCAAGCGCCAGCCGCCGGGGTGCGGCAATCACCGGTGGACGAGCGGCAGGAACCACACGGGCCCGGCGTCGGAAACGCCGGGCCCGCGCGATCAGGACGGGCCGGCCGCTCAGGCGGCGCCGTCGGCCTTCTTCTTGGTCTCGGCGTAGATCACCAGCGGCTGGGCCCGGCCCTCGACCACCTCGGCGTTGACCACGACCTCCTCGACGCCCTCGTAGCTGGGCAGCTCGAACATGGTCTCTAGCAGGATGCCCTCCATGATGGAGCGCAGGCCGCGGGCGCCGGTCTTGCGGGTGATGGCCTTCTTGGCGATCGCCGACAGGGCGTCGTCGGTGAAGGTCAGGCCGACGTTCTCCATCTCGAACAGGCGGCGGTACTGCTTGACCAGGGCGTTCTTGGGCTCGGTCAGGATCTTGACCAGCGCCACCTCGTCCAGGTCTTCCAGCGTGGCGATCACCGGCAGACGGCCGATGAACTCCGGGATCAGGCCGAAGCGCATCAGGTCGTCCGGCTCGACCTCCTTGAGGATCTCCCCGGTGCGGCGCTCGTCGACGTCCTTGACCTTGGCGCCGAACCCGATCGAGGCGCCGGTGCCGCGGGCCGAGATGACCTTCTCAAGACCGGCGAAGGCGCCGCCGACAATGAACAGGATGTTCGAGGTGTCGACCTGCAGGAACTCCTGCTGCGGATGCTTGCGCCCGC
>CAZUXK010000201.1:0-1829 GCA_964624025.1 uncultured Brevundimonas sp. | reverse complement strand
ATCGCCCCCTCCACCGCCTTCGGCGGTCCCCCTCCCCCTGCGGGGGAGGAACGCGTCCCCCATGAACACCCGCTCATCCGGCCGCCGGAATCTGGCCCGGCGGGCGCCGCGCCCTTGCCGTGGGTCGCGCGTTATGTGCACTCGGACTCAGCCGCCAGGAGGTTCCAGACCCCATGACCGCCCGCCTCACCGACCGCCGCACCCTGACCCTGTCGGGCCTCGCCCTGCTGTTCGCCGGCCCGGCGCTGGCGCAATCCGCCGGCCTGTCGGCCGAGGACCGCGCCGTGGTGGCCCAGGCGCAGAGCTACTTCCAGGGGTTGGCCGCCGCCCAGGGCAGCTTCCGCGAGACCGGCCCCGGCGGCCAGCAGCGCACCGGCCGGTTCTGGCTGCAGCGCCCGGGCCGCATGCGCTTCGAATACACCGACCCGGCCGGGCTGCTGGTCGTATCGGACGGCTACAACGTCAAGCGCTATGACCCGAGGCTGGAGACCTTCCAGCAGGTGCCGCTGGGCCAGACGCCCCTGTCGACCTTCCTCGCCCGCAACGTCCGGCTCGATGAAGGGGTGCGCATCGACCGCGTCACCCGCATGCCGTCCGGGGCCTTCGCCATCGTCGCCCGCGACGCCCGGCGCCCCAATGAGGGCGCGGTGGTGCTGGCTTTCGCCGGCAGCCCGGTGCGCCTGCAGGAGTGGACCATCATCGACGGCCAGGGCCAGCGCACCCGCACCCAGCTGACGCAGCTGGAGCCGGCCTCCGGCCTCGCCGCCAGCCTGTTCCAGCTGCGCGACCCGACCCGCCGGCCGGGGCGCAACTGACGCGGATCACGGATATGTGACAACTTGGACACGCCGCCGCACCGAGTCGATTTTTCTTGAAGTTTGCCCTTGGCCGTGACATATGCACCACAGGACGGCGGCGGTCGTCCTTTGCCCGACTCGGTCAATCCCCTCCCGATGACGGCGTGTGAGAGAGACGGACTGGAAGGCGTCCGGGGCGACCCGGGCGCCTTCTTTTTTGTGGCGTTCGCCAGGCCCCACTCCCCCCCCCGGTCGCGTCGCGACTGCCCCTCCACCGCCTTCGGCGGTCCCCCTCCCCACTGACGTGGGGAGGACAGGCGCCTCTCCTCCCCATGCAATGGGGAGGTGGATCGACGCGGAGCGTCGAGACGGAGGGGCCATGGCATCGCCCCGGCACGCCTGCCCCCCCGAATCTGCTACCCCTGCCCCATGCTTCGCGTCGCCACCTGGAACATCAACTCCGTCCGGCTGAGGATCGACCAGGTAGCCCGCTTCGTCGCCGAGGCCCGGCCCGACGTCCTGTGTCTGCAGGAGATCAAGTGCCGCGAGGGCGAGTTCCCGGCCGGGGCCTTCGCCGCCATGGGCCTGCCATACCTGCGCATCGCCGGGCAGAAGGGCTGGCACGGGGTGGCCCTCGCCAGCCGCTTGCCGATCCTCGACGCGCCGCGGCTGGAGGTCTGCCGCGAGGGCCACGCCCGCTGCGTCGGGGGCGTGGTCGCCGGCGTCGAGATCCAGAACTTCTACGTCCCCGCCGGCGGCGACCTGCCGGACCGGGCCCTGAACCCCAAGTTCGACCACAAGCTGGACTTCTACGCGCGCCTCACCGTCGAGGTCGCCCGTCGCGACCGCGCCGCGCCCCTGGTGATCGCCGGCGACCTGAACATCGCGCCGGGCGAGAACGACGTCTGGAACCACCGCTACATGTCGAAGGTGGTCAGCCACACCCCGGTCGAGGTCGAGACCCTGACCCGGCTGCAGGCCGCCGGCGGCTTCGCCGATGTGGTGCGCGACGCCTTCCCCGACCCGCAGAAG
>CAZUXK010000200.1:0-1871 GCA_964624025.1 uncultured Brevundimonas sp. | reverse complement strand
TGGAAGCGGAGAACCCGAAGAAGGAAATCTCCATGTATATCAACAGCCCGGGCGGGGTTGTGACCTCGGGCATGGCGATATACGACACCATGAAGTACATCAAGTCGCCGGTGACGACGGTGTGCATGGGCATGGCGGCCTCGATGGGCTCGCTGCTGCTGACCGCCGGCGCCGCCGGCCAGCGCATCGCCCTGCCGAACGCCCGCATCATGGTGCACCAGCCTTCGGGCGGCTTCCGCGGCCAGGCCTCGGACATCGAGCGCCACGCCGAGGACATCATCAAGACCAAGCGCCGGCTGAACGAGATCTACGTCAAGCACACCGGCCGGACCTATGAGGAGGTCGAGCGCACCCTCGACCGCGACCACTTCATGAACGCCGAGGAAGCCAAGGCCTGGGGCATCGTCGACCACGTCTACGACCGCCGCGAACAGGCCGAGGATGACGGGGTCAAGTCGGTCTGATCCGGGCCGATAGCGCCGTCCTGCCGTACGGGGCGACGGTCACGGCCGCTGGCGGAACACCCTGAAGCCGGCCTCGTCGGCGATCGCCAGCATCTCGGCGTCGCCGGAGGTGTCGCCATAGGCGGCGGCCAGCCGGACGTCGGGGCCATAGACGGCGCGCAGGCGGCGCACCTTCTCCTCGCCGCGGCAGTTGGGGCCGGCGAAGGCGCCGGTGACGCGGCCGGCGCCGTCGAACACCAAGGGGGTGCCGAGCAGGGCTTCGGCCCCGAGTCGCCGGGCGAAGGGCGCGACCGTCGTCTCCGGGCTGGCGGTCACAATCACGCGATGCGCGCCCGCCTCGCCCCACGCCCTCCAGGTTGCGAGCGCGTCGGGCCGCATCAGCCGCGCCCAACGCTTGGCCGCGAAGGCTTCGGCGCGCCGTTCCAGTTCGGCACGGTCTAGGCCCTCAAGGAATTCCCGGGTCGCCGCCGCCTTGATCCGCTCCCTGTCGCGGTCGCGGGCATAAGCGGCGAGGGCCGGAGTCAGGCGCAGCAAGCCCTTGGTCCAGCGGCGTTTCCCGACGTGCCAGCGGAGGAAGGCTGTGAAGCTGTCGCGCACCGTCAGGGTGCCGTCGAAGTCGAAGGCGACGATGGCCCGGCCCTTGCTGGGGCTCTGGCGCAGAACCGTTTCAACCCCCATGTCAGTCATTCGCCGCAATCCCCAGTCACATCGTTTGACCCACCGCGCAGCGCTGACGTCGCAGGACATCGGGGTTGTGGTCGCGAATGGGATGGGTGATTGTCATTTTTTGAAGACCTGTGCGCCCATGATGGGATCGCAACGCATGGGATGCGCGTCTCGGATCGGCGGGATCGGGCGCGAGAGTGAGAAGGGTCGATGACCAAAGCAGCCGGCACGGACGCCAAGAGCACCCTCTACTGCAGCTTCTGCGGCAAGAGCCAGCACGAGGTGCGCAAGCTTATCGCCGGACCGACGGTGTTCATCTGCGATGAGTGCGTCGAGCTGTGCATGGACATCATCCGGGAGGAACACAAGATCTCCTTCAAGGCGTCCAAGGACGGGGTCCCGACGCCGAAGGAAATTCGCGAGGTTCTCGACGACTATGTGATCGGTCAGAACCACGCCAAGAAGGTGCTCTCGGTCGCGGTCCACAACCACTACAAGCGGCTGAACCACGCGACGAAGAACAACGACGTCGAGCTGGCCAAGTCCAACATCATGCTGATTGGCCCGACCGGCTCGGGCAAGACGCTGCTGGCCCAGACGCTGGCGCGCATCCTCGACGTGCCCTTCACCATGGCCGATGCCACCACGCTGACCGAAGCCGGTTACGTGGGCGAGGATGTGGAAAACATCATCCTGAAGCTTCTGCAGGCGTCGGAATACAACGTCGAACGCGCGCAGCGC
>CAZUXK010000199.1:0-1888 GCA_964624025.1 uncultured Brevundimonas sp. | reverse complement strand
CCAGCTCAGCTGAACCGAGGTGCGCTCGCCGTCGGGCGAGGCGACGACGGACAGGGTGGCCCCGGTCTGCGGATGGGCGGCGCCATAGGCATGAGTTTCGCCCTGGGCCATGGCCATGGTCGGCGACAGGCCGGAGGCCTCGGCCTTGCCCTTGTAGAAGGCGACGACCTGTTCCGGCGTGGCATCGGTGGTGAACACCATCAGCCCGCCGTCCGACCCGTCCGCCTCGCTCAGGGTGGCCTGCTCGATCTCGGCGCCGGGATAGGTCTGCGCAAAGGCCGGGCCGTCGCTCCCGGTCGCCGGGGCGTCCGAGGCGGAGGCTGCGGCGGGCGCGGCCGCGGCCGGGGCGGAGACCTCAGACTGCGAGGTCGTTTCGGAGGTCCCCGCCGCCTCGGCGAGCGACCCGGACTCGCTGCAGCCGGCGATGCCGAGGCTGGCGAGGGCAAGACCGGCGGCGAGGGACGACAGGCGACGCATGAGCTTTCCTGGCACGGGCAAGGGGTTGTCTTGGCGCCCCCCTGTGGCGCTCACAAGGCGCCCGCAAGGCGAGATGTCTCAGCCTGTGGGGGCCTCGACCGCGTCCCCCTGGGCCGGGGGCCGTTCGGCGGGCGTTCCGGCCGCGGGGCCCACTGCCGCGTCACTTTGTCCTTCGGGGGCAGCCGGCAGCTGACGCCCGGTCCGCGCGAGGGCGGCGTTGACCTGCGCCTGGTCGGGATCCCTGTCCGAGCCGGTCGAGGCGCCGCCGGCGAGCGAGCCCGCCCGCGTGGCCGAGCCGACATCGCTGCCGCTCAGGGCCTCCACGAGCTGGTCGGGGGTGCGGCCAAGATCAGGGCGCTCGCCGCCGGTCGGCGGTGGGGTGGAGCTCGAGCGGTCGGGGTGCGCTTGGTCGGTCAAGGCAGGGCTCCGGATTGGTCCGGAAGCCCATCGCCCGCGTCGGCCGTCGGTTCCCGATTGTCGGACACGTCCGGGACTGCAAGATTGGCCGAATGGGGGGAGGACACGATGACGGACAAGAGTGAAGCGACGCCGAAGTCGCCGCTGGCGCAGCGTTTCGAATACATCGGCTGGGCCGTCTTCCTGCTCGGTCTCGGTCTCGCGGCCCTGTTCCGGGACGCGGATCTAGGGGAGTGGTGGATCGTCGCCGCCGCCGCGGCCATGGCCCTTTACGTCGGGGCCGGTCTGATCCTGCGCTACCGCGTCAGCCTGGTGCTGATCTTCTTCGCGGTCATTCTTGCGGTGCTGGCGGCGTCGCGCTTCACCGACCGGACCGTCGAGCTCATCCCCGCCGCCCTGATCGCCGGCGGGATCGTCGTGCTGTTGAAGGCCTTCCGGCCCGAGCGCAGCTTGGCCGACTGAAAACGGGGCCGGATCGCTCCGGCCCCGTGTCGGTCACTTCGTTTCGAACAGCGACTGCCAGCGGCGCGGGGCGCGGCCCTTCCAGGCCCCGCGGTGGTAGGCGTCCGAACCGATCAGCGGCACCACCGTGGTCGCCTCGGCGAACACCATCTGCTCGTAGGTGGTCGAGACCTTGCCCCAGGAGGCGGCTTCCTTGAGCGTCGAGGACGAGCAGGCGCCGTCGCGCACGTCGGCCACGGTGATCTGCACCGCGTACTTGTGCATGTCGGCCTCGATGCCGAGGATTTCGGCGCAGACGACGGTGTCCTGGGCGAAGTTCTTCGGCACGCCGCCGCCGACCATGAACAGGCCGGTGGTGCCGGCCGCGATCTTGATGTCGGTCAGCTCGCGGAAGTCGGCGATGGCGTCGATCATCATGTAGGGCTGGCCGGCGGCGGCCCGCTCCTTCTGGTGCTTGACCAGACCGAAGCCGGCCGAGGAGTCGACGAAGGCCGGGCAGACGATCGGCACGCCCGTCTCGTAGGCGGTCTGG
>CAZUXK010000198.1:0-1889 GCA_964624025.1 uncultured Brevundimonas sp. | reverse complement strand
ATGATGCGGGGCACCTTCGCCAACATCCGCATCCGCAACCGGATCACGCCGGAGATCGAGGGCGGGGTGACGAAGCACTTCCCCTCGGGCGAGGTGATGTCGATCTATGACGCGGCCATGCGCTACCAGGCCGAGGGCCGGCCGCTGGTCGTGTTCGCGGGCAAGGAATACGGCACCGGCTCGTCGCGCGACTGGGCGGCCAAGGGCACCCGTCTGCTGGGCGTGCGCGCGGTCATCGCCGAGAGCTACGAGCGCATCCACCGCTCCAACCTGGTCGGCATGGGCGTGGTGCCGCTGCAGTTCAAGGCGGACGGCTGGACGAAGCTGGGCCTGACCGGCGACGAGATCGTCACCATCCGCGGCCTGTCGGACGCCAACATCGGCAAGCTGAAGCCGCGTCAGGAGCTGTTCGTCGAGCTGTTCCGCCCGGCGGACGGCAAGATGGCCCGCTTCCCGGTGCGCTGCCGCATCGATACCGAGACCGAGATGGAATACTTCAAGGCCGGCGGCGTGATGCCGTTCGTGCTGCGGAACCTGGCGCGCGGCTGACGCCGGGTTTCGGGACGAGACTGAAGGGGCGGGGCGGCCGAAGGGTCGTCCCGCCCTTTTCGCGTCCGCCCCCGGCCCGTCAGAGGCTGGCGTAAAGCGCGTTGATCAGGGCCAGGGCGCGGGGGTCGCCGATCAGGTGGGGGCTCTGGCGCGTCATGACATAGGCGGCCGAGACCCGGGCGGCCGGGTCGGCGAAGGCGCAGGAGCCGCCCCAGCCATAGTGGCCGACGGCGTCCGGGTTGGGCCCCAGCACATTGAGCCGCTTGTTGCGCATCAGGCCGGCGCCCCAGCTGATGTCGAACGGCAGCACCCGGTCGCGGCCCCAGACGCGCTCGCGCATCGCCTGGGTCAGGACCGGGGGCGACAGGATCTGGCGGCCGTCCAGCCGGCCACCGTCAGCGAACACGGCCATGATCCTGGCGAGGGCCAGGGCCGTGCCGTGCAGGTTGGCCGAGGGGATCTCGGCCATTCGCCAGTCGGCCGAGCCGCGCCCGCCGGGGGCCGAGCCGCGGTCGAGGAAGGCGGCGCGCTTGATGGCGTCGATCTCGCCCAGGTCCGGCGGCGCCGGGGGCTTCTTCAGCTGGGCGACGCGGCCGTGCTCGGCCTCCGGCAGGCCGATCCACAGGTCGAGGCCGAAGGGGTCGGCGAAGTCCTCGCGCAGGGCCCGGCCCATGGTGCGGCCGTCGGCGCGGCGGAACACCTCGTTGGCGAGGAAGCCGACGGTGATCGGGTGGTAGCCGGAGCCCTCGCCGGTCGGCCACATCGGGGCCTGCACGGCGAGCCGGTCGAGCACCGCCTGCGGCTGGAACCAGATGTCCGGATCGGCGGGGCTGTCGAAGCCGGGCAGGCCGGCCTGGTGCGACAGCAGCTGGCCGACGGTGATCCTGTCCTTTCCGGCCGCGCCGAATTCGGGCCACAGGTCGGCGATCTTCTCCTCATAGGCCAGCTTGCCGCGCTCGACGGCCCAGGCGATCAGCAGGGCCATCACCGCCTTGCCGGTGGAGAAGACCGGGGTGAGGGTGTCCGGGCCGAACGGGGTGGTCCCGGCGGCATCGGTGCGGCCGGCCCACAGGTCGATGACCGTCTCGCCCTCGACGCAGACCGAGACGCGCGCCGCCAGCTCATTGAGCCCCTCGGGCGCGGCGGTGAAGTTGCGGGCGAAGGCGTCGCGGACGGCGGCGAAGCGCGGCGGGCAGACGCCGTGGATCTCGGGCGTGTCGGTCATCGGCTGATCCCCTCTCGCTGCGCCAGATAGGCCATCACGCCGTCGGCGGCCACCGTCCCCGAGGCGAAACAGGCCTGCAGCAGATAGCCGCCGGTCGGGGCCTCCCAGTCCAGCA
>CAZUXK010000197.1:0-1901 GCA_964624025.1 uncultured Brevundimonas sp. | reverse complement strand
CGACAGGTCGATGATCGGGACGTTCAGCTCCTTGGCGAGGGCCATTAGCACACCCGTGATCTCGATGAACTCCTGCACCCGGTTCTTCTGAACACCGCTGTCGCCGGTGGTGACCAGCTGCAGGTAGTCGACGATGATCAGGTCGAGGCCGTGCTCGGCCCGCTTCAGCCGCCGCGCCCGGGCGGCGAGCTTGGAGATCGACAGGCCGCCGGTGGCGTCGATGAACAGCGGGCTCTCGCCGATCTCGATGGCGGCGTCGCGCACCCGGCCATAGTCGCTGGCGTCGATCTCCCCCTTGCGCAGCCGGTCCGAGGAGACGCCCGAGGCGTCGGCCAGGATCCGCATGGCCAGCTGCTCGGCGCTCATTTCCAGCGAGTAGAAGGCGACCACGCCGCCCGAGACGGTCTTCCGCCCCTCCGGCGTGATGTCGTAGCGGTAGCTGCGCGCGACGTTGAAGGCGATGTTCGTCGCCAGCGCCGTCTTGCCCATCGACGGACGCCCGGCGAGCACCAGCAGGTCCGAGGGGTAGAGGCCGCCCAGCTTCTGGTCGAGGTCGTCGAGGTGGGTGGCGAGGCCGGCCAGTTTGCCCTCGCGCTGGTAGGCCTCGCCGGCGATGTGGACTGCGCCCTTCAGGGCCTCGGCGAAGCTGACAAAGCCGGACGAGGGCTTGCCGGTCTCGGCCAGCGAGTAAAGCGATTGCTCGGCGCGCTCGATCTGGTCGATCGCAGCCGTCTCGGGCTCCGGCGCCTCCTTGATGATGTCGCCGCCGATGCGGATCAGCTCACGGCGCAGGGCCAGGTCGTAGACCACGCGAGCGTAGTCCGGGGCGTTGGCCGCCGGCGGGGCGCGGTCGACGAGGTCGGCGAGGTAGCGCAGCCCGCCGAACTCCTGGAAGGCCGGATCCTGCTTGAACCGCTCCATCAGGATGGTCGGCTCCGCCAGCAGGCCCTGGCGGATGTGATCCTCGATCGCTGTGTAGAGCCGCTGGTGGAACGGCTCGAAGAAGTGGGATCCGCGCAGCCGGTCGCTGAGCCGCTCGAAGGCGGCGTTGTCGAACATCAGACAGCCCAGCAGCGCCTGCTCGGCCTCGAGGTTGTGGGGCATGGCGGCGACCGGGGCGGCCGTCGCGAACGGGGCGATCGCGTTCATCCTCATCCGATAACCATGACGCGGGGCCGCGTCAGGAGCGGACGGGGCCGAAACCGTGTGAAACCCGGTCCGGCCTGTGGACGCTTGGCGCGCTCCGGCCTCAGCTGGCGCAGGGGTAGCGGCTGGCCATCCACGCCTGGATGCCGTCGGCGACGGTCATCTGTGCACGGCGGGACTGGGGGATGCCGTTGAGGAAGGCCAGCATCTCCCGCGGGTTGACCGAAATCTGGTCCGGCGGACAGGCCGGCGGCGTACGACCGGCGGCGCGGTCGCTGGCGATGCGGTTGCTGACGGTTCGCATGCCGCCGCGGAATTCCCCGACCAGTCGGCGCGCGTCGGCGCGCAGCATGGCGGTCGCGTTCATCGGGACGCGATTGGCCTCGGTGACAAAGGTGTCGAGATTTCGCGGGGCGGTCTGGGCTCCGGCGGTCCCCGCGAGCAGCATGACGGCTCCGGCGGCGGCCAGAATGATGTGGCGCATGGCATCCCCTCCTGATCGCGCCAACGCTGGCGGCCCGGGTCTGAACTCAAGCTGAACAGTGGGGCGGGATCGGGGCGACGTGAAGGGGGGCGCCGTTCCTCCCCCGCAGGGGGAGGGGGACCGCCGAAGGCGGTGGAGGGGGGCTGTCCGCAATGGCGGCGCGCAGCCCCCCTCCGTCTCGCCGGCCATGCCGGCGATCCACCTCCCCCTGCGGGGGAAGAACTGGCCAGCGGCCCTCGTCCCCTCCCTCTCTGCGAGGGGGAGGAGAGGC
>CAZUXK010000196.1:0-2005 GCA_964624025.1 uncultured Brevundimonas sp. | reverse complement strand
GTCAGACGCGGGCGGGGGGGTCAGCGGAGCACTCCAGAAAACCGGATACGGCCCTCGCGTATAGCAGATACGGCCCCCGCCGTCACGCGCCGGGCGACCGGGGACCTGCGGCGCCGCCCGTCGCCTGCAGGGCGCGCAGGGCGGTGGAGCTCTGGGGATGCAGCGGGGCGCGCAGCCAGGTCCAGGCCGGGGCCGGGGCGCCGGGCAGCAGCCGGGCCTTGCGGCTGGGCAGACGACAGGCGGCGAAGCGCGTCGCCGCCGGGGCCGTGCGGCTCTCCAGCAGCGCGCCGGGCCGGGCCACCACGGCGATGGGCATCAGCCGGAAGATGTCGGTCCAGCCGCGCCAGCGGTGAAAGCCGGCCAGATTGTCCGACCCCATCAGCCAGACGAACTGCACGCCCGGATGCCGCGCGGTCACGGCCCTCAGGGTGTCGATGGTCCAGCGCGTGCCGATGCGGGTCTCCAGGTCCGAGACGATCATCGCCGGCCCCGTCGCGAACGTCCGGGCGCTGGCCATGCGCGCGGCCAGCGGCGCGGTCTCGTCGGCGCGCTTCAGCGGGTTCTGCGGCGACACCAGCCACACCACCCGGTCCAGATCGAGCCGGCGCAGGGCCGTCTCGGCCACATGGCGGTGGCCCTCATGAGCCGGATTGAACGAGCCGCCGAACAGGCCCACGCGCATCCCCGGCGCCAGCGGCAGGCCGGTCAGGCCGCCGCGACGGGGGCCCGTCAGGCGCGGGGCGGGGCCGGCGTGGAACAGGGGCAAGCGGGCTCTCCGGACCGGCCGCGGACTTATGCTCAGCCCGGCCCTAACACGCTGGAGTCAGGGCGCCCAGCCGCCGGGGGTGGTCTCGATCGGGCCGAGGTCGTCCTCGTCGTCGGACGGCGGGGCCTCGCCGCGGCGCTTCAGCACCTCGGCCCAGGCGGCGCGCAGCACGGCGGTGACCCCCTCGCCCGAGACGCCCGACACGAGGAAGGGCGTGCGCCCGGCGACCGCCTCCAGCTCCGCGGCCTTTTCGGCGCGCAGCTCGGGGGTCAGGGCGTCGACCTTGTTGAGGGCGAGGATCTCCGGCTTGTCGCCGAGGCCCTGGCCATAGGCCTCCAGCTCGCCGCGGATGATGCGCCAGGCCTCGACCACATCGTCCTGGGTGGCGTCGATGAGGTGGATCAGGCAGCCGGTGCGCTCGACGTGGCCGAGGAAGCGGGTGCCGAGCCCGGCCCCCTCGTGCGCGCCCTCGATCAGGCCGGGGATGTCGGCGATGACGAAGCGCTCGGTGGCGCTCAGGTCAACCACGCCGAGGTTGGGGGTCAGGGTGGTGAAGGGATAGTCGGCCACCTTGGGCCGGGCCGCCGAGACGGCGGCGAGGAAGGTCGACTTGCCGGCGTTGGGCAGGCCGGCGAGGCCGACGTCGGCGATCAGCTTGAGGCGCAGCCAGATCCAGCGCTCCTCGCCCTCCTGGCCGGGGTTGGCGTGGGTCGGGGCGCGGTTGACCGGGCCCTTGAAGCGGGTGTTGCCCCAGCCGCCGTTGCCGCCGGCCAGCAGCCGCACGCGCTTGCCCGCGTGATCCATGTCGACGAGCACCGTCTCCTTGTCCTCGTCGAGCACCTGGGTGCCGACCGGCACCTTCAGCACCACGTCGTCGCCCTTGGCCCCGTGCATCTGCCGGCCCTGGCCGTGGTGGCCGGTCTGGGCCCGGAAGTGCTGCTGGTAGCGGTAGTCGATCAGGGTGTTGAGCCCCTCGACCGCCTCGATCCAGACGTCGCCGCCGCGGCCGCCGTCGCCGCCGTCGGGCCCGCCCTCGGGGATGAACTTCTCGCGCCGGAACGAAACGGAGCCCCCGCCGCCGTTGCCGGAGCGGATGTAGATCTTGGCCTGGTCGAGAAACTTCATCGCGCGCTTATACGCCGCGCGGGCGTCGGGGACAGGGGGGGCGAGAAGCCGGGCGGCAAATTCCTCCCCCACAGGGGGAGGTGGATCGCCGGCGCAGCCGGCGAGACGGAGGGG
>CAZUXK010000195.1:689-2022 GCA_964624025.1 uncultured Brevundimonas sp. | reverse complement strand
TCGGCCTTGGTGATCAGCTTGACCTCGCCGTCCCACTTCGCCTTCTCGCCGGCGCCTTCGATGCCGGTGATGCGCAGGACCGACTCGAGCTGACGGTGGCCGCGGGTGCGACGGTAGCCCTGGCGACGGATCTTCTTGAAGATCTTCACCTTCTCGCCCTTGCGGGTCTCGATCAGCGTGGCCGCCACGGTGGCGCCGTCGACCACGGGGGCCCCGACGGTGACGCCCTTGTCGCCGCCCAGCATCAGCACTTCGGCGAACGAGACGTTCGCGCCCGGCTCGGCGTCGATCTTCTCGACCACGATCGTGTCGCCCGGCTGGACCCGGTACTGCTTGCCGCCGGTCTTGATCACCGCGTACATCTGATAGCCTCGGCTGAACGCAAAAGAGAGACGCCCGCCGGGTGACCCCGCGGGCGAAGAGCGGCGACATATACGGATGGTCGCCGGCGAGTCAACGCGAAACGCGCGGTTTCAGGCCGCCTGACCGACTTCAGTGCACGGACACCGGCGCCAGCTCGTGGGCCATGGCGGCGGCGAAGGCCGAGTCGCGGTCGATCAGGACGGCGAGACGCTCGCCGTCGGCGGCATGCACGGCGTACAGCATCTGGTCGGGGTCGATCTCAAGGCCGCGCACCTCGGTGACCGTCCCGGCGCCCAGCACCTCACGGGCCCGTACCTCGCGGACGTAGACCAGGTCGGGGGCCCCCAGATCGGCGAGGGCCTGCTTGCTGATGTTCGGCGTCATGCGATCGCCTCCTTGCTGGTGACAACGCCCGGGCGGCCCGGGCGGTTCACCCCCCGGCGCCCCGTCACCCCGCCTCGATCGGAATGGTCCGCACCGCCCGGCTTTCCTCGGGCCGGCGCAGCTCGACGTGGAGCAGCCCATGTTCCAGCCGCGCCGCCTCCACCTCCATGCCGTCGGCCAGCACGAAGGCGCGGGTGAAGCCGCGGGCGGCGATGCCCCGGTGCAGGAAGGCCTGGGAGCCATCGCCCCCCTCCTCGCGCTTGCCGGCGATGGTCAGCTGCCGCCCCTCGAGCGTGACGTTCAGGTCCGCAGGGGTGAACCCGGCCACCGCCAGGCTGATCCGCACCCGGTGCGTGTCCAGTTGCTCGACATTGTATGGCGGATACCCCTCGGCCGCCGCCTTGGCGGCGCGGTCGATCAGGGCGCGGGTGTGGTCGAAGCCCAGCAGGAACGGGCTGTCGAAGATCAGGCTGCGATTGCTCATGGCGTGGGCCCCCGGAAGCGGCTCAAGACGTCGATCCGGCCCCCCTGGCGGCGAGGCCTTCGACACCAGGGAGGTGGGGTTCCCGGCCCCCGCGGTCAAGCG
>CAZUXK010000195.1:0-679 GCA_964624025.1 uncultured Brevundimonas sp. | reverse complement strand
GACTCCCGAGGGAGACGGCCCTGACGTCGTCGATTGACGGAAATCAGACCAGCGGGCCGTCCGTCGGCGCAGGAACCGGCGCGTCGTCACTGTCCGGCTTGACCGGGTCGGTCGGCTCGACCGGAAGGGTCGGCGTCGGGGTCGGCGCCATGGCGGGAGCCTCGGCATCGCCATCGGCGATCACCTCGGCCGAACCGAACTCTGCGGAGCTAAGGCCCACGGTGATGTCCGCGCCCTGCTGGGCGATGCCGTTCACGGGCACGCCGCGGACCTGGCCGTCGGCCCCGCGGACGGTGAGCTGCTGGGCGCCGGCGGCGTCGGTGCGCACCCCCTCCAGCGTGCCCAGCGGCGCGCCGTCGGAGCCGAGCACGCGCGCGCCGGGCTGGAGGGTCAAGGATTGCCGGGTCTGGGCTTGAGCCTCGGCGGCAGGGGCCGGGGTCATCGGGTCCTGGGCGTCCTGGGCCAGGGCCGGGGCTGAGAAGGCCAGCGCCAGCGTGGCGCCGCCGAGGAGCATCGAACGGGTCATGGGAAGGCGTCCCTGTCTGACGCGGGCCAGAGCGCCCGCTGTCGAACAAACACGCCCCGTTTGCGATCGTTTCAGCCGCCCCGAAATGACCCCGCCGACGCCCGGATCGGCTGAATCCCGCCGGGATTCAGCCTGTTTCGACGTGTCAGTCTT
>CAZUXK010000194.1:0-2079 GCA_964624025.1 uncultured Brevundimonas sp. | reverse complement strand
CCGGCCAGCAGGAAGCCGAGATAGATCAGCGGCGGCGGGGCGATGACGCCGGGGATGTCCTTCGGGCCCGCCATCACTCCTCGTCCGCGTAGATCGCGACGCGCGGGGCGCCGCCGGCGACGACCGCGCCGCGGTACATGCCGGAGGTGTTCATGGCGAAGGCGATGTCGCCGTCCGGGCCGAGCACGATGACGCCGCCGTCGCCGCCGATGGAGCCGACGTCGGCGATCTCGGCCTCGGCCGCCGCCTGGACGGAAGCGCCGCCCGCCGTGCGGTGGCAGATGTCGCGGGCCACGGTGGCGCGGATGAAGTACTCGCCCGAGCCGGTGGCCGAGACGGCGCAGCCGTCGGCGTTGGAGGCGGAGGTGCCGGCGCCGATGACCGGCACGTCGCCGACCCGGCCCCAGCGCTTGGCGGTCATGCCGCCGGTCGAGGTGCCGGCGGCGAGGCGGCCCTCGCGGTCCAGCGCCACGGCCCCGACGGTGCCGAACTTGCGCTCGTCGAGCGGGGGCTGGGAGAGGGCTGCCACCGCGCCCGGGGCCGGCGCGCCGGCCGGGCGTTCCGGGACCGGCTCGCCGCGCGCGCGCAGGGTGCGCTCCAGCGCCCGCCAGCGGCTCTCGGTGAAGAAGAAGGCCGGATCGACCTGCTCCAGCCCCTGCGCCGCGGCGAAGGTCTCGGCCCCCTCGCCGATCAGCATGACGTGGGGCGACTGTTCCATCACCGCCCGGGCGGCGGCGATCGGGTGACGGGTGCGGGTCAGGCCGGCCACGGCCCCGGCGTTGCGCGTCGGCCCGTCCATGACCGCGGCGTCCAGCTCGTTGCGGCCGGCGGCGGTGAAGACCGCGCCGCGCCCGGCGTTGAACAGGGGATCGTCCTCCATCAGCCGGACCGCCGCCTCGACCGCTTCGAGGGCCGAGCCGCCCGCCTCCAGCACCGCCGCGCCGGCGTCCAGCGCCCGCTGCAGCGACGCGCGATAGGCGGCGTCCTGTTCCGGCGACAGGTCCTGGCGCTCGATCACCCCGGCCCCGCCGTGGATGGCCAGGGCCCAGGCGGGCCGCGTCTGTGCCGTGTCCTGGGCCGTCGCCGGGGCGGCGAGAACGCACAGGGACAGGCAGGCGAGCCGGATCGCATTCATTGGCGGCATGTCCTCGGGGTGTTATGATATCAGCATGTCAGAGGTGACCGATATCGTTGTCCCGATGCTGCGTCGACTCCAGGAGGATGTGTCGAACATCCGTGAGGATGTCCGGCACATAAAGACGCGGCTCTCTGCGGTTGAGGAGAACGTCGTCTCGCTGAACCGCCGGATGGATCATTTCGACAACCGTCTCGAACGGATCGAGCGGCGGCTGGACCTCGTCGAGGTCTGACCCGGCGTCGCTATTCCGGCTGGCGGTGGTGCCAGCGCTTCCACAGGCGATAGCCGATGATCGGCAGGAAGCCGACCGCCGTGGCCACCAGGATCAGCAACCAGACATTGGGCTCGGACCGCCCCAGCACGCCGGCGGTGACGCCGGCGACCGGGGGGCCGAGGAAGGGCAGCCAGGAGGGCGGGCGCACGCGGCCGGGCCTCAGGCCTCGACCTTGATGACGCCGCGCCGGATCTGGTCCAGCTCGATCGAATCGAACAGCGCCTGGAAGTTGCCCTCGCCGAAGGCCTGGTTGCCCTTGCGCTGGATGATCTCGAAAAAGATCGGGCCGAAGGTGTCCTGGGTGAAGATCTGCAGCAGGATGCCGTCCTGGTCCGAGCCGTCGATCAGGATGCGGTTCCTGCGCATGCGCTCGACGTCCTCGCCGTGGTTGGGCAGGCGCTTGTCGATCAGCTCGAAGTAGGTCTCGATCGTGTCCTGGAAGGCGATGCCGCGACGGCGCAGCTCCTCGACGGTCCCGAAGATGTCGTCGGTGGCCAGGGCGATGTGCTGGATGCCCTCGCCGTTATAGCGGCGCAGGAACTCCTCGATCTGGCTGTTCTCGTCCTGGCTCTCGTTGAGCGGAATGCGGATGGCCTTGTCCGGCGCGATCATCGCCTGGCTGAACAGGCCGGTCGCCTTGCCCTTGATGTCGAAGTACTTCTGTTCC
>CAZUXK010000193.1:0-2094 GCA_964624025.1 uncultured Brevundimonas sp. | reverse complement strand
ATTCCTCGGCTTCCGTCATGATGTCGATGTCCCAGCCGGTGAGCTGGGAGGCAAGGCGCACGTTCTGGCCGCGGCGGCCGATGGCCAGCGACAGCTGCTCGTCCGGCACCACCACCTCGACGCGGTCGGCCTCTTCATCGAGCACCACCTTGGAGACCTCGGCCGGGGCCAGGGCGTTGACGATGAAGGTCGGCTCGTCCGGGCTCCACTGGATGATGTCGATCTTCTCGCCCTGCAGCTCGGCCACGACCGCCTGCACGCGCGAGCCGCGCATGCCGACGCAGGCGCCGACCGGATCGATCGAGGAGTCGTTGGACAGCACGGCCATCTTCGCGCGCGAGCCGGCGTCGCGGGCGGCGGCGCGGATCTCGATCACGCCGTCGTAGACCTCGGGCACTTCCTGGGCGAACAGCTTGGCCATGAAGCCCGGATGGGCGCGCGACAGCATGACCTGCGGGCCCTTGGCCTCGGGCCGGACGTCATAGATGTAGGTGCGGATGCGGTCGCCGATGTTGAAGATCTCGCGCGGGATCGACTGGTCGCGGCGCATGATGCCCTCGCCGCGGCCGAGGTCGACGATGACGTTGCCGTACTCGACGCGCTTGACCGTGCCATTGACGATCTCGCCGACGCGGTCCTTGAACTCCTCGAACTGACGCTCGCGCTCGGCCTCGCGGACCTTCCCCATGACGACCTGGCGGGCCATCTGGGTCTGCACCCGGCCGAACTCGAACGGCGGCAGCTGCTCGATGTATTCCTTGCCGACGAAGGCTTCCGGGTCGCGCTTCGAGGCGTCGCGCAGACGCACCAGGGCGCTGTCGTTGAACTCCTCCAGCTCGTCCTCGGGGGTCCAGTCGTCCTCGACCACGGTGACGTGGCGGGTCAGGGCCAGCTCGCCGGTCTTGGGGTCGATGCGGGCGCGGATGTCGTGATGGGCGCCGTAGCGCGACTTGGCGCCCTTCTGGATCGCCTCCTCGATCGCCTCGATGACGATCTCCTTCTCGATGTTCTTCTCGCGCGCGACGGCGTCGGCGATCTGGAGCAGCTCGAGGCGGTTGGCGGAAACGCCGGTGGCAGCCATGGGGGTCCTCAGTCGTTGGGGTCTTGTTCGGCCGGCAGGCCGTCGTCGGAAGGTTCGCCCCGCTGGGCGCGCAGCTCGGCGCCGCGCTTCATCAGGGCGTCGGTCAGGACCAGCTTGGCGTCCACCAGCCAGTCGAACGGGATCAGGGCGGTGTCCTCCTCGCCCTCAAGGTCGATGCAGACATGGCCCTCGTCGAGCCCGGCCAGCACGCCGCGGAACCGCTTGCGGCCCTCGACCAGCCGGTCGGTCTCCAGCCGCGCCTCGAAACCCTCGAACAGGGCGAAGTCGTCGAGCCGGGTCAGGGGGCGGTCGATGCCGGGGGAGGAGACCTCCAGCAGATACTCGCCGGCGATCGGGTCGGCGGCGTCGAACACCTCGGACACGGCGCGCGACAGCCGGGCGCATTCCTCGACCGAGATGTCATGGTCGACGATCCGCTCGGCCATGATCTGCAGCCGGCGGCGCTGGGTCCCGCCCATCAGGCGCAGGCGCACCACCGCGAGGCCCAGGCTTTCGGCCACGGGGTCCACGAGCTCGAGCAGCTGACGATCCTCGGCGGTTCTGGCCCGCAACGGGAAACTCCGGAAAAGACAAAGGCGGCGAGCCTGCCGGCCGCCGCCTCTCCGAGGCGCCGTCCGACGCCGCGTCGATAACGATGTGGGAGGCTCTATAGGCCAGACGGAGTCGCCTGTCAGCCCCCCGGACGCGAGTCCGTCCTCAGAACTCCTCCCAGTCCTCGGCGTTGGCGGCGGCCTGAGACTTGAGGGCGGCGCCGCCGTGGCCGGTGGGGCGCAGTTGCGGGACGGCGGCGGGGCGCGGCGCCGGCCGGGCCAGGGCGGCGGCGCTGGGCCCGGTCGCCGCGGCCGACGCCGTTGCGCGGACGCCGACATTGAAGCGACCGACAGAGTCCGCCAGCGCCCCGGCCTCGCGCGCCAGGCTGTGGCTGGCGGCGGTGGTCTGCTCGACCATGGCCGCATTCTGCTGCGTAACCTGATCCATTTGGTTAACGGCGC
>CAZUXK010000192.1:0-2112 GCA_964624025.1 uncultured Brevundimonas sp. | reverse complement strand
GCGTCGCCGCTTCACGCCGTCATCCTCGGGCTTGACCCGAGGATCGAGGGCGACGGCGGCTCCCGGCCGGCCGGCGATCCGCCGCGGACAGCGCGACCCTCGGGTCAAGCCCGAGGGTGACGGAGGGCGTGTGAGGCACTGACGGCGCCCAACCTCTCCTCCCCCGCGCGCGGGGGAGGGGGACCCCGCGCAGCGGGGTGGAGGGGGCGGCCGCTGGCGCCGCGCCCTGCAGGACCCGCGGCGCGACCCTTTCGTGCGGCCGAGGCCGGAAGCGGCGCATTGACCCTGCGCGCCGGGCTCCACGCACGAAAAAGCCCGCCGCGGGGGATACATCGCGGCGGGCCTTCTCGCTCGCAAGGAGCGGACGTTTCCTCCCCGAAACGTCTTCGGCGCGGCTGCTTTCCAGCGGCGTCACCGAGTGAGGCCACATGACCCGGCCCCCGATCGCAAGTCAATCAACTCGCAGGGGAAATTCGCGATTTTCTTGACTGATCGTTGATAAGACCCAGGTCGCGCTGGCCATCTCTCGAAGGTTATTCGAGAATGCGTCGAACCGCCGCCGCCAGCTCGCCCCGCGGCACGGTCACCTGCCCCGGCCGGGCGGCCTTCCAGGCGTCGTGATCGGCGATCCCGGCCGCCGCGGCGCGCCCGGCGTCGAGGTCCTTGAGCGTGACCTGGCCGGCGGCCAGCTCGTCGCCGCCGAGGATCACCACCGCCGGCGCCCCGCGCCGGTCGGCGTACTTCATCTGCGCCTTCATGCCGGCCCGGCCGAAATAGACCTCGGCGGCGATCCCCGCGCCGCGCAGCTCGGCCGCCGCCGCCAGATAGGCGCCCATGTCCGCGTCCGAGAAGCAGATCACCACCACCGGTCCGCGCGCCTCGGCGGTGCGGTCCAGCCCGGCGGCGCGCAGGGCCGCGGCGAGGCGCGAGACGCCGAACGAGGCCCCGGTCGCCGGGACCTCCTGGCCGGTGAAGCGGGCCACCAGCCCGTCGTAGCGGCCGCCGCCGACGATCGAGCCGAACCGCACCGGCCGGCCCCTGTCGTCGCGGGTGTCGGCCAGCAGCTCGGACTCGAACACCGCCCCCGTATAGTACTCCAGCCCGCGCACCACGGCCGGGTCGAAGCGCGCCTCGGCCCCGACCCCGAAGGCCTTCAGCGCCGCGTCGATGCGGGCCAGGTCCGCCAGCCCCTCGACCCCCGCCGGGGTCGCCCCGACGATCGGGTCCAGCGCGTCCAGCACCCCCGACCGCGGCCCCTCAGCCGGGACCGCCAGGAAGGCCAGCACCGCGTCGATGCCCGCCTTCGACAGGCCCGCCCCGCGGGTGAAGTCGCCGGACTCGTCCAGCCGCCCCTCGCCCAGCAGCAGGGTCACCCCCTGCGGCCCCAGCCGGTCCAGCTTGTCGATGGCGCGCAGCACCGTCAGGGTCTGGGCCGCGCCCTCGACCCCTGCCGCCTGCAGCACGCCGTTGACCAGCTTGCGGCTGGCGATCCTGACCACCGCCTGGCCGTCGCCGAGGCCCAGGGCCGCCAGCCCCTCCAGCGCCATGGCGATGATCTCGGCGTCGGCCTCAGGCCGGTCCGAACCGACCGTGTCGGCGTCGCACTGCCAGAACTCGCGGAAGCGCCCCGGCCCTGGCTTCTCGTTGCGCCACACCGGGCCATAGGCATAGCGGCGGTAGGGCTTGGGCAGGGTTTCCCAGTGCTGGGCCGCGAACCGGGCCAGCGGCGCCGTCAGGTCGTAGCGCAGCGCCATCCACTGGTCATCGTCGTCCTGCAGGGCGAACACCCCCTCATTGGGACGGTCGGCGTCCGGCAGGAACTTGCCCAGGGCGTCGGCGTACTCGAACGCCCCGGTCTCCAGCGGCTCGAAACCCCAGCGGGCGTAGACCGGCGCCAGGGTCTGGACGATGCGCCGCTCGGCCAGGGCCTCGGCCCCACGACGATCGGAAAAGCCCCGGGGGGCGCGGGCTTCGGGACGGGGCGCGGCGGGCGTATCGGACATGCGCGCCGCTTAAGCCATCCCCCGCCCCGCTTCAATGCGACGGCTACAGCCCGTCCTTCTCCCCTTGCGGGTGGAGGAGGATCGCATGCGATCCGACGACGGGTGTCAT
>CAZUXK010000191.1:0-2197 GCA_964624025.1 uncultured Brevundimonas sp. | reverse complement strand
TGCGGTTCGCCCCGACCACCGGCACGACATTCGACACCGCGTGCCCCTGCATGGCCCGCCGCCAGGGGTCGGCGGTGTCCAGCTCCCTGTCGTGCGGCTCCGAGCCGATGGCGGTGGGGTACATCAGCACCTCGGCTCCCTGCAGCATCATCGCCCGCGCCGTCTCCGGGTACCACTGGTCCCAGCAGATGCCGACGCCGATCCGGCCGAAGCGGGTCGACCAGACCTTGAAGCCGGTGTCGCCTGGCCGGAAATAGTACTTCTCCTGATAGCCCGGCCCGTCGGGGATGTGGCTCTTGCGGTAGACGCCCAGCGCCTTGCCGTCCGCGTCCAGCATCACCAGCGAGTTGAAGTAGTGCGGCCCCTCGCGCTCGAAGATCGACACAGGGATGGCCACGCCCAGCTCGGCCGCCACCGGCTGCAGCGCCGTCACGCAGGGATGCTCTGCCCACGGATAGGCCTCGCCGAACCACTTCTCCTCCTGCGAGACGCAGAAGTAGGGGCCCTGGAACAGCTCCGACGGCAGGATCACCTGCGCGCCCTTCGCCGCCGCCTCGCGGATCAGCTCGACGGTCCTGGCGATGTTGCGATGCAGGTCCTCGCCGTAGGACGTCTGGATCGCGGCGACGGAAATCGTGCGAGTGGCGAGTGGCGAGTGGCGAGTGGCGAGGGACATCAACGTCGCTCCTCCAGCTTGGCGATAAGACCTGCGAGCATCCGGCTGATTTCGTCAGAACTCTCAAGCAACGACTCCAGCCGGTCCTCGCTGACGTAATCAAGGCGCCGGGCGATAATCAGTTGGGTTTCGACTTCAGCCAAGGAGCCCCGAGCGATCAGGAGAAAGCGAATGAACTCCACAGGGCCGCGTCGCGCGCAGCCCTCGGCTATGTTGGATGGGACCGATACGGCCGCTCGCCTCGCCTGACTGATCAGGCCGTACCGCTCATCGGAGGGCCACTCCGCCGAAGCGCGGTACACGAGTTCGACCCAGCTGACGGCCTTCTGCCAGACAAGCAGATCCCGATAGTGGCGCACCTCGCCACTCGCCACTCGCCCCTCGCCACTCATTCCGGCTCCTGCTGGCTGATGCAGTGGAACGAGCCGCCGCCGGTCAGGATGGCGGTGGAGGGCAGCAGGATGATCTCCCGGTCGGGGAAGGCGGTCTTCAGCGCCTCGCCCGCCAGTTCCGCGGCGCGGTCGTCGCCATAGGTCGGCACGATCACCGCGCCGTTGGCGATCAGGAAGTTCATGTGGCTGGCCGGGACCGGCCGCTCGTCCTCGTCCAGCACCAGACCCGGCGAGGGCACGCGCAGCACCCTGAAGCCCGCCGCAAGCAGGTCGCGGGCGCAGGCGTCATAGACCTCGGCGTTCGGATCCTTGCGCCCCCAGGCGACCGGACAGGCCACCAGCCCCGGCCCGACGAAGCGGGCCAGGTTGTCGACATGGCCGTCGGTATGGTCGTTCAGCAGGCCGTCGCCCAGCCAGACCACCCGGCGCGCGCCCAGCGCCGCCGCCAGCGCCGCCTCGGCCGCCGCCTCGGTCCAGCCCGGGTTGCGGTTGCGGTTGAGCAGGCACTGGCGCGTGGTCAGCACCGTCCCCTCCCCGTCATGGTCCAGCGCCCCGCCCTCGAGGATGACGTCGTGGCGGGTCAGGGGCGCGCCGGCGGCCGCGGCGATCTGGTCGGCCACGGTGTCGTCGTGCTCGAGGGCGTACTTGCCGCCCCAGCCGTTGAAGCGGAAGCCGGCGGCCGAGGCCGAGCCGGCGCCGAAGATCGGACCGGTGTCGCGCAGCCAGATGTCGCCGAAGCGGCCGTCGACCACCTCGACCCCCTCGACCCCGGCGAACCGGGCCCGGGCGGCGTCCAGCGCCTCAGCGGCGCCGACCATCAGCCTGACCCGCTCCCGCCCGGGACCGGCCAGGGCGCGCACCAGCGCCTCGACCTCGGCCTGGGCGGCCTCCAGATCGTCCTCCCACAGCTCGGCATGGCTGGGCCAGCCGACCCACATGGCGCGGTGCGGAGCCCATTCGGCGGGGACGGGCAGGATCATGGTCGGTTCCGGGACGAACAGCGCACGGGCGCGCGGGCGAAGGACGAGGCGGGCGCAGATAGCCACGACCGGGCCCCGCTTCAACCGTCGCCGGCGAAACGGGGCCGGACAAAGAGAAAGGGCGGCCCGTCGCCGGACCGCCCCTTCCG
>CAZUXK010000190.1:0-2213 GCA_964624025.1 uncultured Brevundimonas sp. | reverse complement strand
CGGCGGGCGAAGTTCTGGTGCTCGGCCTCGGCCGGCCAGAACCGGGCGGCGTCGCGCACCGGCGTGACGAACGGCCGCCCGGCCAGCGCCGCCCGCGCCGCCCGCTGCGAGGCCTCGGCGGCCGGCCGCTGGGCCGCGGTGACGAACACCGCCGTGGCGTAGGGCGCGCCCCGGTCGCAGAACTGGCCGTCCGGGTCAGTCGGGTCGATGGTGCGCCAGAAGCCGTCCACCAGCTGGCGGTAGGAGACCCGCGCCGGGTCGAAGGTGACCTCGACCGCCTCAACATGGCCCGTGCCGCCGCGCACCACCTGGTAGTAGGTCGGGTTGCGCGTCCGGCCGCCGGTGAAGCCCGACACGGCCGAGACCACCCCGGGGATGCGCTCGAAATGCGCCTCGACGGACCAGAAGCAGCCCCCGGCGAACACCGCCGTCTCGCGCCGGCCGCTGTCGCGGTCGCCGGGCCCGGCCACCTGGGGCGCCGCCGCCGGCTGGCCGGGCGAGCAGGCCGCGAGGGCCGTCAGCGCCAGCGCCAACGCGAGCCGGCGCCGGGACAGGCCCGCCGCCGTGCCGGATCCCTCGATCGCTGCTGTCATGGTCTGCACCCCGGTCGGAGACATCGTCGCTGGAGATACGGCGGCGGTCCGGCCCCGGTTTCAGCCGCCAGTGGCGACGACCTTGAGCTGGGCCGGCGCGGTGCGACGGGTGGCGAACACCTCCGCCAGCCCCTCCGCCGTGACCCGGACCAGCGCCGGATCATGGAAGCTGCCGTTGACCTGGGCACGGCCGATGACATGGGCCCGGAAGCGCTGGAACAGCTTCGCGTCCGCCGCCACCGGCGCGCGCCAGAAGCCGTCGAGCGGCTGCGGATCGGTCAGGCCGGGGAAGTCGAAGAAGGCGTTGCCCAGGACCTTGACCGGGGTGCCGAAGCCGAGCGCCGACAGGGCGGCGCTCGAGTTGTTGACCACCATGCCCCGGGAAGCCCGGCACAGCTGGGCCAGATTGCCCCCGTCGATGAAGTCCACGCGCGATTCAACGCCGTGCTCGATGGCGAGGAAGCGGACCACCTTGGACTGGTTGATCAGGCCGGGATCGAGCGGATGATTCTTCACCACCAGCCGACAGTCGGCCGGGGCCGACCGGGCGAAGCTCGACATCACCTCGGCGAGGAAGGCGGTGTTGTCGGCGAATCGCGAGTAGCGGATCAGCTGGACGTCGCCCTCGCGCTGCAGGCAGGCGAGGAAGAAGGGCCCCTTCGCCGCCAGCACATCGGCGTCGGCATGGGCCGGTGAGGCGAACCTGAGCCGGATGAAGCGGCGGATATGCCCCAGCGCCTGGGACAGGGCGGGCTGGGTGTACGGGCGCGAGTAATGCCGCCACGCCGGCCGGCAGAGCATCTGCAGCAGGTGGTAGACGACGATGTTGCGCACATGGTGCGGCAGGGCGCGGCCGACCCTGTGGCGCGGCTCCGGCGGGGCCATGGGCGTCTGGTAGCCGGCCGGCGCGCGCGGCAGGCCGCTGCGGGCGTTGACGCCGTTCTGCTCGACGGTGATCCAGTCCGGCCGGAAGTAGCCGTTCTCCAGCACCCAGACCCGCGCGTCGAGCGCCTCGGCCTGGGCCAGCACACCCTGGTTGTAGGGACCGCCCTCGCCGAAGACGAGAATGTCCGTATAGCGCTCGGCGAGGCGGCGCAGCCGGCCCGGCCAGGCGGCGGCCGGCAGGTTGAACGGAATACGGTCGCGGTCGCGCCAGTCGAACAGGTCGCCCGCGTTGAAGATCATGCGCGACACCTCGGCCCCGCGCGCCCTCAGGACGCGCGCCAGGCTGCTCGAGAAGCGGCCGAACGGCGCGGTAACGATGAGGAAGCTGCGACCGGTCAGGTCCAGGTCCGCCTCCGGAACCGCCGGGGCCTGCGACGGCACAAGACGCGCGGTCCAGCCCTGGGCCGGGCCGACCGACGTGTCCCGGCCGAGATCCGATCGGGTGAGCATGTAGAGACCGACTCCTGCGACCCGACGACGCCCGAACCCCCTCCGGCGTCGCCGCGTTCCCCGCAACGCGACCCTAGACGGGCCAGTCGGGGGGTATCAACCCCGCGCGCCCGGACGGCGCCCGGGCGCGCGGAACTGTGGCGACAAAACCCCGGGAAGGACCAACCTTCCCGGGGCCGTCGTCATCAGAAGTTGATGTCGACGGTGGCGCGACGGTTGAGGGGC
>CAZUXK010000189.1:0-2313 GCA_964624025.1 uncultured Brevundimonas sp. | reverse complement strand
CACCGGCAGCCGCATGGACGAGGTGATCTTCGAGGAGTTCAAGGGCACCGGCAACTCGGAGATCGTGCTGGACCGCAAGGTCGCCGACAAGCGCATCTTCCCGGCCATCGACGTGCTCAAGTCCGGCACCCGCAAGGAAGACCTCATTACCCCGAAGGACCAGCTGGCCAAGACCTATGTCCTGCGCCGCATCCTCAACCCGATGGGGCCCCAGGACGCCATCGAGTTCCTGCTCGACAAGCTGCGCCAGACCAAGTCGAACGGCGAATTCTTCCAGAGCATGAATACCTGATAGGAGGGGGCCTACCGCTCGCGCCGCGGGCGGCATGTTGCATTGGCCTACCGCTCGCCCCGCGGGGGCTCGCTGTTTGAGGCCAGAGACGCAACAGGGTCTGTTTCACGTGAAACGGTGGAGGCGGAGATGAAGCTCAACATCGAGATCGACTGCACCCCGGCCGAGGCCCGCGCCTTTCTGGGCCTGCCCGATGTGGCGCCGCTGAACGAGGCGCTGGTCGCCGAGATGCAGCGCCGCATGGAGGCCAATGTCGCCGCCCTCCAGCCCGAGGAGCTGATGAAGACCTGGACCGGCTTCGGCCTTCAGGCCCAGGACCAGTTCCGCCGCCTGATGG
The DNA here is from genome assembly GCA_964624025.1 of uncultured Brevundimonas sp. Classification (GTDB taxonomy): domain Bacteria; phylum Pseudomonadota; class Alphaproteobacteria; order Caulobacterales; family Caulobacteraceae; genus Brevundimonas. The sequence continues at coordinate 1,684 of CAZUXK010000189.1, read as the reverse complement.
AAGCCGCGGTGTCCGGGGGCGCGAAGGGGTAGGGGCGGGGCCGCAACAGCCCCTCCGCCTCGCCGGCTTCGCCGGCGAGCCACCTCCCCATTTAGCATGGGGAGGAGAGACGCCCTTCCTCCCCACGGAGTGGGGAGGGGGACCGCCGAAGGCGGTGGAGGGGCGAGGTGGCGCCTCGTTGAAGGGCCCCTCCGTCTCGCCGGCTTCGCCGTCGATCCACCTCCCCATGTCATGGGGAGGAGAAACGCTGTCCTCCCCACGTCAGTGGGGAGGGGGACCACGCGAAGCGTGGTGGAGGGGCGTACGCCGCCGGGAAGATTGAGGAGCGCATGACCGACACCCTGTTCGCGCTGGCGACGCCGCCGGGGCGCGGTGCGATTGCGGTGATCCGCCTGTCCGGGCCGGGGGTGGCGGTCGCGCTGGAGCGGCTGGGGGCGGGGGCGCCGGACCCGCGTCGGGCCACGCTGCGCCGCCTGCGCCATCAGGGGGAGGTGCTCGACGAAGCCCTGATCCTGCGCTTCGTCGCGCCGCACAGCTATACCGGCGAGGACGCCGCCGAGCTGCACCTGCACGGCGGCCGAGCGGTGGTGGAGGCGGTCAGCGCCGCCCTGCTCGACCTCGGCCTGCGCCCGGCCGACCCCGGGGAGTTCACCCGTCGCGCCTTCCAGAACGGCCGCATGGACCTGACCCGGGCCGAGGCGGTGGCCGATCTGATCGACGCCGAGACGGCGGCCCAGGCGCGGCAGGCGCTGGGCCAGCTGGACGGGGCGCTGGCGCGCACCTACGCCGGCTTCCGCGCCCGGCTGCTGCGCGCCCTGGCCCTGGTCGAGGCCGAGATCGACTTCCCCGACGAGGACGTCCCCGACCAGCTGGCGCAGCAGGCCGGGCCGGAGCTGGACGCCCTGACCGCGGCGCTGGACGCGGCGCTGGCGGACTCCGCCCGGGGCGAGCGGGTGCGCGACGGCTACCGGGTGGTGCTGATCGGCGAGACCAATGCCGGCAAGAGCGCCCTGTTCAACGCCCTGGTCGAGCGCGAGGCGGCCATCGTCACCGCCATTCCGGGCACCACCCGCGACGTGCTGGACGCCGAGCTGGAGATCGGCGGCTATCGCGTGTGCCTGTCCGACACAGCCGGCCTGCGCGACAGCGACGATCCGGTCGAGGCCGAGGGGGTGCGCCGCGCCCGGGCCCGGGCCGAGGCCGCGGATCTGCGCCTGTGGGTGCGCGGGCCGGGCGATCCCGAGGGGGCAGCGGCCGCCTATGTCCGGCCGGACGATCTGGTGGTGTTCAGCAAGGCCGACCTCGGCGGGGCGCCGGCGGGGTCGGGACTGGCCGTCAGCGCGGCGACGGGGGAGGGGCTGGAGACCCTGCGCGCCGCCCTGGCCGACCGTGTGGCGCGGGACCTGGCCGGGGCCGATTTCCCGCCGGTGACCCGGGCCCGGCATCGTCGTCGGCTGGAGGCGGCCCGCGCCGCTGTGGCCGCCGCCCGCGGCCGTCTCGTTGATGCCCCCGAACTGGCCGGCGACGACCTGCGCCGCGCCGCCGACGCCCTCGCCGCCGTCACCGGCGAGGTCGGGGTCGAGGACATTCTGGGGGAAGTCTTCAGCAGCTTCTGCATCGGGAAGTAGGGGCCCCTCCGTCTCGCCGGCTTCGCCGTCGATCCACCTCCCCATTCCATGGGGAG
>CAZUXK010000188.1:0-2332 GCA_964624025.1 uncultured Brevundimonas sp. | reverse complement strand
GTGGTCCCCCTCCCCCTGCGGGGGAGGAATGAGGCCCGCCTCTCCTCCCCATGCAATGGGGAGGTGGCTCGGCGGCGAAGCCGACGAGACGGAGGGGCTGTCAGCCTGTCCCCCCGCTAATCCTTTCTCAGCCCCGTTGCGGTACATGGCCTTGACCGCCTTCCGGCGGGGGCAGACAACGGGGTCCGATGCTGTACGCCCTACATGAGCTCGCCTATCACTCGGCGACGCCGTTCCGGATCGGGGCCCAGTGGGCCCGGGACTTCTGGAGCCATCCGTTCAATCTCGCCTCGGACACCGCGGTGGGCCGCACCGCCTACGCCTCGGCCGAGCTGTTCGAGAGCCTGACGCGGCGCTACGGCAAGCCCGCCTGGCGGCTGGACACCATCGCCGTCGGCGAGCGCCAGGTGCGCACCACCGAACAGGTGATCTGGGCCTCGCCCTGGTGCCGGCTGATCCGCTTCGCCCGCCACATCGGCGACCTGAAGCGCGCCGGCAAGCCGGCCAACGCCCCGGCGGTGCTGATCGTGGCGCCCCTGTCGGGCCACTACGCCACCCTGCTGCGCGGCACGGTCGAGACCTTCCTGCAGGACCACGACGTCTATGTCACCGACTGGGTCAACGCCCGCCAGGTGCCGATGCTCGAGGGCCGCTTCGACTTCTTCGACTACATCGACCACGTCCGCACCATGCTGGCCGAGATCGGCCCGCGGGCCCACGTCGTCGGGGTCTGCCAGCCGGGCCCGCCGGTGCTGGCCGCCGCCGCCCTGATGGCCATGGACGGGGATCCGAACCGGCCGGCCTCGATGACCTTCATGGGCTCGCCGATCGACGCCCGCCTGTCGCCGACGGTGACCAACCAGCTGGCCGAGGCCAAGCCCTTCACCTGGTTCCGGTCGAACATGATCCACACCGTGCCCCTGCCCTATCCGGGCGTCGGGCGGCGGGTCTATCCGGGCTTCGTCCAGCTCTACAGCTTCATGTCGATGAACGAGGAGCGCCATCGCGACGCCCACCGGCGCTACTTCGAGCACCTCGTGCAAGGCGATGGGGACGGGGTCGAGAAGCACGCGAGCTTCTATGACGAGTACCTGTCGGTGCTGGACCTGACCGAGGAGTTCTACCTCCAGACCATCGACATCGTGTTCCAGCAGCACCTGCTGGCCCGCGGCCTGCTCAGCCATCGTGGCCGCCATGTCGACCTGTCGGCCATCACCGACATCGGCCTGATGACGGTCGAGGGCGCCGAGGACGACATCTCCGGCGTCGGCCAGACCCAGGCCGCCCACGTGATCTGCCCCAACATCCCCGACGCCCGCCGCGTGCTGTACGTCCAGCCCGAGGTCGGCCACTACGGGGTCTTCAACGGCCGTCGCTTCCGCGAGGAGATCTACCCGCGGGTCACGGCCTTCATCGCCGACAACGAGCGTCTGAGTGCGGTTCCGGGACGGTCAGCGACTGCAGCTTGAGCACCCGGCGCGCGGCGGCCGCGCCCCCCTGACGCTGCGGCTGTCGGTCAACCGCCGGGCCCGGCGCATCTCCGTGCGCATCGACGCCCGCGCCGGCGAGGCCGTGGTGGTGGCCCCGAGCGAGCGCGGCCTCGAGCAGGCCGTGGCCTTCGCCGGCAGCCGCAGCCTGTGGATCGCCGAGCGGCTGACCGCCCGGGCCCCGGGCGTGGCCGTCACCCCCGGCGCGACCCTGACGGTGCTGGGCGAGACCGCCCGGCTGGAGTCCGTCGGCGGCGCCGGGGCGGCCCGCTTCGCCCGCGACGGGTCTCAACTGTTGATCCGGGCCGGCGGCGAGGGCGAGGCCTTCACCCGCCGGGTGCTGAACCTGCTGCGAGCCGAGGCGCGCCGTCGCCTGACCGACCGCACGGCGGTGCACCTGCAGACCCTCGGCCTGCCCCCCGTGACCCTGTCGATCGGCGATCCAAAGAGCCGCTGGGGCTCGTGCACGCCGCAGCGACTGACCATCCGCTACTCCTGGCGCATCGTCATGGCCCCGCCGGCGGTGCTCGACTATCTGGCCGCCCACGAGGTCGCCCACCTCGTCCGCGCCGACCACAGCCCGGCCTTCTGGGCCGTCGTCCACGACCTGATCGGCGACCCGACCCCCCACCGCCGCTGGCTCCGCGACCACGGCGCCGCCCTGCACGCCGTGGGGTGAGGGCGCCGCCGCCGGGCGGGGCCAGGCCTCACCCTCTCCTCCCCCGCGCGCGGGGGAAGGGGACCGCCGAAGGCGGTGGAGGGGGCGACCGCATGCGCTGCGCCCGGTCTCGCCCCCTCCACCCTCCCCCATACGCTTCGCTATGGGGGAGGAGAGTTACGTCGCC
>CAZUXK010000187.1:0-2487 GCA_964624025.1 uncultured Brevundimonas sp. | reverse complement strand
CGTCCACCGCGCCGTACCAACCGTTCGGATCCGCCGACGCCGCCGTCGCGGTCATCAGGCCCAGGGCGGCGACGCCCGCCAGCAGCTTCACCTTCATGATCGTCCTCATCTCTCAGCTTGAAAATCGCGTGTCCGTCGCCGGACGTTTCCCGCCCGTCGCTCCGAAGCCGAACGACATGGCGACACGCGAGTTCCCCTATATGGTCACGATTGGCGGAACTGTGGCGCCTTTCCAACACAAGTGGGCGTGCTAGATCGGTGATCAACGATAAGGGAGAATGACCGATGCGGTTCGACGGACGTGTGGCCATTGTCACCGGGGCCGGTGGCGGACTGGGGCGCGAGCACGCCCTGGGCCTGGCGCGGCGCGGGGCCCGGCTGGTGATCAACGACCTGGGCGGCGCCCGGGACGGCTCCGGCGGCTCGGCCACGGCGGCCGAGTCGGTGGTCGCGGAGATCGAGGCGCTTGGCGGCGAGGCCATCGCCAACGCCGCCTCCGTCACCGATTTCGACGCCGTCCAGGCCATGGTCGAGGCGGCCATGTCGAAGTGGGGCCGGGTCGACATTCTGGTCAACAACGCCGGCGTGCTGCGCGACAAGACCTTCGCCAAGATGGAGCTGGAGGACTTCCGCTTCGTCGTCGAGGTGCACCTGATGGGCGCGGTCAACTGCACCAAGGCGGTGTGGGAGATCATGCGGGCGCAGAACTATGGCCGCATCGCCATGACCACCTCGTCGTCCGGCCTCTACGGCAACTTCGGCCAGTCCAACTACGGCGCCGCCAAGATGGCGCTGGTCGGGCTGATGCAGACCCTGTCGATCGAGGGCCAGAAGAACGACATCCGGGTCAATTGCCTGGCCCCCACCGCCCACACCCGCATGACCGAGGACCTCGGCGCCGCCCTGCCGCTGGAGCACCTTGGCCCCGAGCTGGTGACGCCGGGCCTGCTTTATCTGGTCAGCGAGGACGCGCCGACCCGCATGATCCTCGCCGCCGGCGCCGGCGGCTTCGAGCGCGCCTACGTCACCCTGACCCAGGGCATCCGCGCCACCGGCGAGGACGCGCCGGAACAGGTGGCCGCCCGGATCGCCGAGATCAGCGACCGCGCCGGCGAGGTCGTGCCGGAGATGGGCGCGGCCCAGGGCATGATCGAGCTGGGCAAGCTGCAGGCCGCCCTCAAGGGCTGACCGACTTGCCTTGACGCCACGGAAGCGGCCTAGGCTGCGCCGGGAGCACATAGGGAGAATGCCATGCGTGAAGCGGTGATCGTCTCGACGGCCCGGACCCCGATCGGGCGCGCCTACCGGGGCGCCTTCAACGACACCCAGGCCCAGAGCCTCGGTGCCCACGCCGTCCGCCACGCGGTGGCGCGCGCCGGCGTCGACCCGGGCGAGATCGAGGACGTGGTCATGGGCGCCGCCCTGCAGCAGGGCGCGACCGGCACCAATGTGGCGCGCCAGATCGCCCTCGCCGCCGGCCTGCCGTCGCAGGTCTCGGGCATGACGCTGGACCGGCAATGCGCCTCGGGGCTGATGGCCATCGCCACGGCGGCGAAACAGGTGATCCATGACGGCCAGCAGGTCGCCGTCGGCGGCGGACTGGAGTCGATCTCGCTGGTCCAGAACCAGCACATGAACCTGTACCGGATGAAGGACGAGGCGCTGCTGGCGCTGTCGCCCCACATCTATATGTCCATGCTGGAGACCGCCGAGGTCGTGGCCGACCGCTACGGCGTCTCGCGCGACGTCCAGGATGAATACGCCCTGCAGTCGCAGCAGCGCACCGCCGAGGCCCAGGCCGCCGGCCGCCTCGACGCCGAGATCGCGCCCATGACCACCACCATGCAGGTGGTCGACAAGGCCACCGGCCAGGCCTCGGCGAAGGAGGTCACTCTGGCGAAGGACGAGGGTAACCGTCCCGACACCACCCTTGAGGGCCTTCAGTCGCTCAAGCCGGTCTTCGGCGGCGGCGAGACGGTGCAGCACGGCCGCTTCATCACCGCCGGCAACGCCTCGCAGTTGTCCGACGGCGCCTCGGCCAGCGTGATCATGGAGGCGAAGGAAGCTGAACGCCGCGGCCTCACGCCACTGGGCCGCTATGTCGGCATGGCCGTGGCCGGCTGTGATCCCGACGAGATGGGCATCGGCCCGGTGTTCGCCGTGCCGAAGCTGCTGAAGCAGCACGGCCTGACCGTCGAAGACATCGGCATCTGGGAGCTGAACGAGGCCTTCGCCGTGCAGGTGCTCTACTGCCGCGACCGTCTCGGCATCCCGAACGAGCGGCTCAACGTCTCCGGCGGCGCCATCTCCATCGGCCACCCCTACGGCATGTCGGGCGCGCGCATGACCGGCCACGTCCTGATCGAGGGCAAGCGCCGCGGCGCGAAGTACGGCGTCGTCACCATGTGCGTCGGCGGCGGGATGGGCGCCGCGGGACTGTTCGAGATCTACTGAGAACGGCCCGAAAGCCGCGCCCCACTTCAGGTG
>CAZUXK010000186.1:0-2489 GCA_964624025.1 uncultured Brevundimonas sp. | reverse complement strand
AGAACTGGGCACCGAGAATGCCGAACGGCACGTCATTGGCCGGGTTCTTGGCCTCGGCGGCGGCGGTCGAGAACGCCTCGAAGCCGACGTAGGCGAAGAAGATGATGGCCGCGCCGCGGAAGATGCCCCCGACGCCGAACTGGTCCCAGCTGTCGCCCTGGGCCGGGATCAGCGGCGTCCAGTTGGCGGGGTCGATATAGGCGATGCCGACGCCGATGAAGGTCAGCAACACCACGATCTTCAGCACCACGATCGCGTGGTTGATGGTGGCCGATTCCGAAATGCCCAGCACCAGCAGGCTGCAGACCGCGGCGATGCCGAGCGCGGCGACGAGGTTGAAGGTGCCGGTCAGGGGGAAGCTGGCCCCGGTCGCGCCCTGCACATACTGCACGAGCGGCGTGGCCCAGGTCGGTCCCTCGCCCCCGGGGAACTGTATCGTCGGGAACAGGCTCTGGCTGATGCCGAAGTCCGACAGGATCGACACCACATAGCCGGACCAGCCGACCGCCACGGTGGCGGCGGCGACGCCGTACTCCAGCACCAGCAGCCAGCCCATGACCCAGGCGAAGACCTCGCCCATGGTGCCGTAGGCGTAGGTGTAGGCGGAGCCCGAGACCGGCATGGTCGAGGCCAGCTCGGCGTAGCACAGGCCGGCGAGGGCGCAGGCGATGCCCGCCAGCACGAAGGAGAACATGATCGCCGGGCCCGCGTGGGCCGACGCGACCTGTCCGGTCAGAACAAAAATACCGGCGCCGATGATGGCGCCGATGCCAAGACTCATCAGGTTCAGCGGCCCGAGGGTCCGCTTCAGCTCGCTCTTCGCGGCCTCCTTCTGGATCTGTGCGATCGACTTCCTGAGGAACAGGCGGTTCCCCTTAGGCCCAAGGCCTTCTGCGGACATGAAATTTACACCCCGTGCGCGCGCCGGCACCATGCCGGTGCGCGATCCGGCGCGGACGCTAGCGATGTGGACAGATTGTCGCAATCTGGTTCATCGCGCTGGCACGATGACGCGGTCTCCGCGAGGGTGTCCGCCCCTGCATCTCGCGTTGTCCGCGTCGCCCGTTACGGGTGTTCGCTGGCGTTCGCACCTCGCCACGTGCAGGGCTCGGGGCACAGGATCGTCGGCGGCAGACCGGCGGCGCAACGGAACATGGGAGAGTGATTTTGGCCGGACCCGCAGCCCCTTCGGAACAGGCCCGATGGTCATCGAAAGCCGCCTTCGTGCTGGCGGCGACCGGATCCGCCGTCGGACTGGGCAATCTCTGGAGATTCCCGACGGAGACCGGGAGCAACGGAGGCGGCGCCTTCGTGCTGGTCTACATTCTCTGCGTGGCGCTGATCGCCCTGCCGCTGCTGCTGTCTGAAACCCTGATTGGCCGCCATGGCCAGCGCTCGACCGTGGCCAGCGCCGCCTATCTGGCCCGGCAGTCCGGCGCCAGCCCGGCCTGGAGCCTGATGGCGGTGCTGGGTCTGATCGCCAATACGGCGATCCTGACCTTCTACTGCGTGGTGGCGGGCTGGGTGGTCTACTTCATTGGCACGAGCGGCGCCGACCTGCTGGCGGCGATCAGCGCCGGCGCGCCCCTGCGCGGCGCATATGCCGATCAGTCGGTGCCGCAGATCCAGCAGATGATGCCGACCCTGTTCGCCGATCCGGTCCTGCTGATCGCCATGCAGCTGTCCGTCGTGGTCGTGACGGTGCTGATCGTCGCCCGCGGCGTGAAGAGCGGCATCGAAGCGGCGGCGGTCTGGCTGATGCCCGCCTTCTTCATCCTGCTGGTCGGGATCGCGGTCTACGCCGGCTTCACCGGCGACTTCGCGGCCGCCGTGGCCTACCTGTTCACTCCGGACTTCGAGCGGGCGCTGCAGCCGGGCGTGATCAGCTCGGCTCTCGGCCAGGCCTTCTTCTCGCTCAGCCTTGGCGGGGGAGCCATGATCGCCTACGGGGCCTATGCCTCGCGCGACACCAACCTGGCCCAGACCTCCGGCACCATCGCCGTCGCCGACACCAGCGTGGCCCTGATCGCCGGTCTGGCCATCTTCCCGATTGTCTTCAGCGTCGGCATGACGCCGGACGCCGGGCCGACGCTGATGTTCCAGACCCTGCCGGCGGCGTTCCACGCCATGCCCGGCGGGGCGATCGTCGGCTTCCTGTTCTTCGTGCTGGCCCTGTTCGCCGCCCTGACCTCGTCGGTCTCCCTGCTGGAGATCTCGGTCGGCTGGGTGACCGAGAAGTTCGGTCTCAGCCGGGTGCGGGCCTCGCTGATCCTCGGCGTCCTCGTCTTCCTCGGCGGCCTGGTGTCGGCCCTGTCGTTCAATCTGCTGGCGGACCAGCGGCCTCTGGCCGGTGTCCCCGGGTTCGAGGACGCGACCTGGTTCGACGCCGTCGACGGCGTCACCGGCCGCCTGCTGTTGCCGCTGTCAGGCCTGAGCACGGCCATCTTCATCGGCTGGGTCGCCGACCGGAAGCTGGTCGATGCCGAAAC
>CAZUXK010000185.1:0-2569 GCA_964624025.1 uncultured Brevundimonas sp. | reverse complement strand
ATGTCGCCGAGCGCGAGGAGACGGCCTGGACCGGCCTGTGCCTGCGTCAGGTCGACCACCTGTTCGTCGTCGGCGACGGCCTCTCCGCCCCGCCCGCCGACGTCACCCTCGCCTCCCCGTCGGGACTGCGGCGGCCCTCGCACGACCTCATCCTGACCCGGCCGCGCGGCATGGCGCGCCCGGCCAACACGCGGGTCTGGCTGGACGCCCTGTCGCCCGGACGCTGGTTCCAGGTGCAGGAGGGCGAGGCGGCGGATGCGGCGCGTATCGCCCGGGTGCTGACGGGCGCCTCGATCGGTCTGGTGCTGTCCGGCGGCGGGGCCCGGGCCTACGCCCATGTCGGCGCCGTTCAGGTGCTGCGCGCCGCCGGCGTGACCTTCGACTTCATCGGCGGCGCCTCGATGGGCGCGGTCGTGGGCGCCGGCGTGGCGCTGGGCTGGGACGACGCCGAGATGGAGCTGCGCATCCGCGAGGCCTTCGTGGAGGGCAGCCCCCTGTCGGACATCGCCTTTCCGATGATCGCCATGACCCGCGGCCGCAAGGTCCAGCACCTGCTGCAGGCGGCCTATGGGGACCAGACCGTCGAGGACATGCTGCTGCCCTTCTATTGCGTGTCGTCCAACCTGACCCGCGGCGAGATCGAGGTGCACCGGCGCGGCCCGCTGAAACAGGCCATCCGGGCCAGCATCTCCCTGCCCGGCGTCCTGCCGCCGGTGGTGTCGAGGGGCGAGGTGCTGGTCGATGGCGCGGTGATCGACAACTTCCCGACCAAAACCATGCGCCGGATGCATGCCGGTCCGGTGATCGGCGTCGACCTGTCGCGCATCCGGGGCGTCGACGCGCGCACGCTGGAGCGCCCGCCGTCCTGGTGGCGCTGGCTGGCCTCCGGCGAATGGAAGAAGGGCACGCCGCTGGTGGCGGTGCTGATGCGCTCCGCGACCATCACCACCGACGCCGAGCTCAAGGTGGCGCGCGAGGAGACCGACCTGCTGATCCAGCCCAACCCTGAGGGCGTCGATATCCGCGACTGGAAAGCCTATGCGCCCGCGGTCGAGTCCGGCCGCGTCGCCGCCCGGGAGGCCCTGCGCGACCTACCGGCGCCGCTGACGCACCTGCGCCAGCGCACAGCGGCGTCACGGCTGCTGGGTCCGGACGAGGCCGATGACGAGCTGGCCGATAGGGATGAGGTCGCGGCGCGCGGCGTGGCCTGAGCCCGCGGGGCGCTCCGCAACGATGGTACCGCCTCCCCGGATCGAACGGGGGACCTCCAGTGCCACAAACTGGCGCTCTAACCAACTGAGCTAAGGCGGCGCATCGCTGGGAGGGCTTCTCTAGTCATCCGGCGCGAAAAGTCAAAGCGCAATTGGGCCGATAGACCCGCTCAGCGGTAGCCGCGCTGGGCGATGTACTGCTGCAGCTGCTGGATGCGGGTCGCGTCGGACGGGTGGGTCGAGGCGAACTCCGGCACGCCGGACTGGCGCTGGGCGGCCATGGTGCGCCACAGCTCGACCGCCTCGGACGCCCGGTAGCCCGCGCGCACCATGTAGTCGACGCCGATGCGGTCCGCCTCCAGCTCGTCACGGCGCGAGAACGGCAGGAGCCCGCCATACTGGGCGAAGATGGCGGCGAGGCTGCCGGCCTGCTGGCCATAGTCGCCGGCGGCGCCCTGGACCGCGGCGACCCCCAGCTGCGCGATGGCCCCGGAGCTGGCGCGCTCGGCGGCGTGCTGGGCCACCACGTGGGCCACCTCATGGCCGATCACGGCGGCCAGCTGGTCGTCGTTGCGAGCGAGCCGGAGCAGGCCCGTGGTGACACCGATCTGGGCCGAGGGCAGGACGAAGGCGTTGGGGGTGTCGCTGACGAACACCGCATACTCCCAGCGGCGGTTGGTCAGGCCGGCGGCCTGGACGATGCGGTCGCCCACCGTGCGCACCCGGGTGTTCAGGGCGCTGTCACGGCTGACGGGCTGGGTACGGATGGCCTCGGCCCAGGCGGCGTTCGACTGCTGCATCATGGCGTTGGCGTCGATCAGCAGAAGCTGGTTCCGCCCCAGAGTCTCGTTGTAGGCGCAGGCGCCGACCCCGCCGACCAGCACGACGGCGGCGGCGGCCGCCAGCGCGCCGCGAAGGCGGAAGGGGCGGGTCGGGACAGGACGGATCATCAGGCGCTCCTCGCACAGCGGCGGACACAACGACCAGGCGCGAGCCTAGCTGCAAAACGGGCAATGAAAAACGCCCCGCGGTTTCCCGCGGGGCGTTCAGTCAAACGGTCAAGCCCGTCCCTTAATCCGGGACCTGCCAGACGATCGGGATGTTGACCCGGGCCCCGCCGACGGGCGCACCGTCGCGGGTCTGGGGCCGCATCTGGAACCGCGAGCAGAGCTGCACGGTGGCGCGGCCAAAGCCCTGGCCAGCCGGATCTTCCTCCACGACGGTGCAGTTGGTCACGCGACCATTCTCCTGCACCACGCCCTGGACGACCGCGCGACCCCCGACACCACGCTCAAGCGCGCGTTCCGGGTAGAAGCGGGCCAGGTCGGCGCCGCTCGGACGACGGACCCAGTCCGGGT
>CAZUXK010000184.1:1610-2667 GCA_964624025.1 uncultured Brevundimonas sp. | reverse complement strand
CGGCGATCGCGCCTGGCGGAACGATGGGCCCCCGGGACAAGCCCGGGGGTGACGACCATTGGAAGCCGGACGCGATGTCGTTTCGGGGTCATCGGTTCACAGCCTGCGGACGGCTGCTCGACACCCCCGCGTTAACCTTTCCTCGACACACCTGGTTAACCCTGTCGGCATGTCGCTGCCGCCGCTGTCCTCGCAGGTGTTCAACGGTCTGGGTCAAACCTCTGGCCAGACCGGCAGCCCGCCGTCGCGCGCCGGGCAGGCGGCCTTCTTCCGCGCCGCGCTCGGGGCCGCGGCGACCGCCGCCCCCGCGCCCGCCACGGCTGCCCTGTCGACCCCGGCGGCGGGGCCCGCCCCCGCCCGACCCGCCGCGCCGGCCGGCCCGGAGCCGCTCGACCCGGCCGCGCCGCTGCGCCGTCCCGGGGCCCTCCTCGATATCGTGGTCTGACCCCGCGTCCTGACCTGCCGGGAGGGCTGGAGGCCGCCCCATGCTGTCCCTGCCGCCCGATGACGTCACCCCGGTCCTGATCCCGGCGCTGGAGGCGCTGAACTATGTCGGCATCGGCGTGTTCGCCGCCTCCGGGGCGGTGCTGGCGGCCGAGCGGCGCCAGACGCTGGTGACCTTCCTGTTCTTCGCCGTGGTCACGGCGGTCAGCGGCGGCACCGCGCGCGACCTGCTGATCGGGGCTCCGGTGTTCTGGGTGGCCGAGAACCTGACCCTGCTGGTCTGTTTCGCCGGGGCGCTGGCGGTGTGGACGGCGCCGCGCTGGCTGTGGAGCGGGGCGGCCCTGGCCTGGCTGGATGCGATCGGCCTGGCCGCCTACGCCGTCTACGGCGCCTCCAAGGCGCTGGCCTGGGGCGTGGCCCCGCTGCCGGCCTTTGCGCTGGGCGTGGTGACCGCCTGCCTCGGCGGGATCATCCGCGACGTGCTGGCGGGCCAGCCGTCGATCCTGATGCGGCCGGAGCTCTATGTCACCGCGGCGGCCCTGTCGTCGGGACTGATGGTCGGGCTCAGCCTGCTGGACGTGCGGATCTGGGTGGCCTCGGTGATCGCCGCGGG
>CAZUXK010000184.1:0-1510 GCA_964624025.1 uncultured Brevundimonas sp. | reverse complement strand
AGTCCGCCGTCGGCGCCGGGCGGCGGGCGTCGCCATAGGTCATGGCCACGAACACATCCTCGAGGTCCGGGTCCTCGGTGGTGATGTCGCGGATGCCGACCCCGGCGGCGCGCACCGCCGCCAGCACCTGTTCGACGCTGCCGTGGCCGACCCGGTAGGTGACGGCGAAGGCCCCGTTCGGGCGGCCGGCGACCTCATAGCCGGGCAGGGCCGGCGGGGCGGGCAGGGCCTCGGTGGGGGTGACCACCACATTGCGGGTGTCGAGTCGGCGCAGCAGCTGGTCGGTCGGCTCGCAGGCCACCACCTCGCCGCGGTTGACGATGGCGATGGTGTCGCAGAGCTCCTGCGCCTCCTCGAGGTAGTGGGTGGTCAGCAGGATGGTCACGCCCTCGGCGTTGATCTTGCGGACGTACTCCCACAGCTGGCGGCGCAGCTCGACGTCGACCCCGGCGGTCGGCTCGTCGAGGATCAGCACCGGCGGATTGTGCACCAGCGCCTTGGCCACCATCAGCCGCCGCTTCATGCCGCCGGACAGGGCGCGGACATAGGCGCTGGCCTTGTCCGACAGGCCCAGCGCCGCCAGCAGCTCGTCCGAGCGGCGCTCGGCCTTCGGCACGCCGTAGAAGCCGGCCTGGACCTCCAGCGACTCGCGCGGGGTGAAGAAGACGTCGGCGACGATCTCCTGCGGCACCACCCCGAGGGCGGCGCGGGCGGCGCGGGGCTTGGCGTCGATGTCGTGGCCCCAGATGCGGACCTCGCCCTCGCTCTTGTTGACCACCCCGGCGAGGATGTTGATCAGGGTCGACTTGCCCGCCCCGTTCGGCCCCAGCAGGCCGAACATGGAGCCGCGCGGCACCACCAGATCCACGCCGCGCAGGGCGACCTTGGCCGGCGCCTTGCGCGAGCCGGCGTAGGTCTTCTTCAGGCCCCGCACCTCGATGGCGTTGGCGGGCAGGGCGTCGGTCTGGGGCATCGGACTTCCGGAACAGGGGCGCCCCGTTTGACGGGCGCCGGTCGGGGGCATAGGTATGCGCCGCCCTCTCCGCCGCCAAGGCCGCTGTTCTCCGGAGCCGTCCATGCCGCCCCGCCATCCCGCCCTTCCGGTTCCGCCGCCCGAGGAGATCGTGGTCACCCGCAAGCGCGTGGCCTGCGACGGCGGCGGCGGGGCCCTGGGTCACCCGCTGGTCTACATGGACATGGGCGAGGACGACTTCGTCGAGTGCGGCTACTGCGACCGGCGCTTCGTGCTGGCCGCCGACTCCCACGCCGAACGCCCCTACCCCAGCCCTGCCGCCCGCGCCGACGAGGCGCACTGACGGGGGCTCTCTCAACCGAAGCCCTCCCCCTCGAGGGGGGAGGGTTGGGTGGGGGTGAACCCTGATCGCCAGCCGGAAGGGCGCATGAGGCGGCGCCGCCTCGGGCGCCTCATCTGTCATGCGCGGCGCCTCCACCCCCATCCCCGGCCCTTCCCCCCTCGAGGGGGAAGGGAGAGGCGCGAAACCGGGGTGTG
>CAZUXK010000183.1:0-2670 GCA_964624025.1 uncultured Brevundimonas sp. | reverse complement strand
CGACGAGGAAGGCGAAGTCGCGGGTCAGGGGCATCAGGTTGGGCAGGTCGGCCGGACCGCGGGCCTTGCCGCCGCCCTTGCCGGCGCGCGGCTCGGGCAGGGCGTCGAGGTCGATCTCGAAGGCCAGCATGGGGCCGGCGGCGTCCAGCGCCTTGAGGGTGCGCGGGTGCAGGGCGCCGAACTCGGCGATGACCGTCTTCGGCCCCAGCTGCAGCCGGGCCGACTGGCCGGGCCGCCACCACTCGCGGTTCTGCCCCTCGACCAGCTGCAGCGAGCCGACCGGGGCGCCGAGGGTCTCCAGCAGGGCGTAGAGGTCGGCCTTGAGGGCGAACAGGGCCGCTTCACTGTCGCCCGACCAGTGGCGCGGGGCGTGGGGGGCGACCAGGGCGGTGATGGCGGTGCGCTGGTCGCCGGGCCGGTCGCCGGCATAGACCGGGCCGATCTCGAACAGGGCGACGTCGGCGTGGCCGCGCGCGGCGTTGCGCGCCGCCGCCTGGATCAGGTTGGGCAGGATCGAGGGCCGCATGCAGTCCAGCTCGGCGGCGATCGGATTCTCCAGCACCAGCCGTTGATCGCCGCCGCCGAACAGGGCGGCGGTGGCGCGGGCGGTGAAGGACCAGGTCAGGGCCTCGTGGAAGCCCTGGGCGGCCAGGGCCCGGCGGGCGGTGCGGATGCGGCCCTGACGCGGGCTGAGCACGCCGCGGGGCGGGCGGGCGACCTCGGGCAGGGGCGTGGCCGGCAGGGCGTCATAGCCGGCGATGCGGGCGACCTCCTCGACCAGATCCGCCGGGCCCTCGACGTCGCGGCGGAACGACGGCGGGGTGACGCGCCAGGGCGCTCCGGTCTCTACCGTGAAGCCGAGGTCGCCGAGGATGGCGGCGATGCGGTCGTGCGGCAGGGCCAGGCCCGACAGGCGCTCGACCACGGCCGGGTCGAAGGCGAAGGGGCCCGGGTCGGCCGGGGCCTGACCGGCGACGGTGATGTCCGAGGGCTCGCCGCCGCACAGCTCGAGGATCAGCTGCGTGGCCAGCTCCAGCCCCGGGACGACCGAGGCCGGGTCGACGCCGCGGGCGAAGCGGTACTGGGCGTCCGAGGTCAGGGCCAGGTCGCGGCCGGTCTGGGCCGTGGCCAGGGGGTCGAACCAGGCGCTCTCGAGGAAGACGTCGGTGGTGCCCGCGTCGCAGCCGGTGGACTCGCCGCCCATGACGCCGCCCAGCCCGATCGGGCGCTCGCCGCCGGCGTCGGCGATGACGCACATGTGCGGGGCCAGCGGATAGGTCTTGCCGTCCAGGGCGATCAGGTGCTCGGGGCCGTCAGTCGTCGCCTGGCCGCCGCGGGCGACGATCGTGGTCCCCGCCAGCTTGCCCAGGTCATAGGCGTGCAGCGGCCGGGCGCGGTCGTAGGAGATCAGGTTGGTGACGTCGACCAGGGCGTTGATCGAGCGCAGGCCGATGGCGGTCAGCTTGCGCTGCAGCCAGGCCGGGGACGGGCCGTTGCGCACGCCGCGGATGACCCGGCCGGCGAAGACGGGGCACAGGTCGGGCGCGTCCAGCCGGATCTGCACCGGGCAGGGGAAGCGGCCGGGCACGGGGGCGATGGCCGGGGTGGTCAGGGGGCCGAGGCCGGCGGCGGCCAGGTCGCGGGCGATGCCGGCCACGCCCAGCCAGTCGGGGCGGTTGGGGGTGACCTCGAAGTCGATCACCGGCTCGACCCCGAACACCTGGGCGGCGGGGGTCCCGACCGCGAGATCGTCGGCCAGCTCGAGGATGCCGTCGGACTCGTCGGCCAGCTCCAGCTCGGCGGCCGAGCACAGCATGCCGTTGGACACGACGCCGCGCACCGGCTTCTCGACGAGGGTGACGCCGAGGCCGGGGACGTAAGCCCCGATCGGGGCGTAGATGGTGACGAGGCCGGCGCGGGCGTTGGGGGCGCCGCAGACGATCTCCTTCATGCCGTCGACGGTCTCGACCTGGCAGACCTGCAGCCGGTCGGCGTCGGGGTGGCGCGCGGCCGAGACGATGCGGGCGACGCTGAACGGGGCGAGGGCCGCGACCGGGTCATGGACCTCCTCGACCTCCAGACCGGCGCGGGTCATGGCCTCGGCCATGGCGTGGGCGTCGGCGGTCGTGTCGAGATGCTCGCGCAGCCAGGACAGGGTGAACTTCATGGCGTCGGTCTCAGCTCAGGCCGGTGGCGAGGTTGGGCGCGACGAAGGGCGAGAAGCCGTAATGGCTCAGCCAGCGGGTGTCGGCCTCGAACATGGGGCGCAGGTCGGGGATGCCGTACTTGAGCATGGCCAGGCGATCCACGCCCATGCCGAAGGCGAAGCCCTGCCATTCGTCGGGATCCAGCCCGCAGGCGCGCAGCACGTTGGGATGGACCATGCCGCAGCCGAGGATCTCCATCCAGCTGTCGCCCTGGTTCAGCTTCAGCTCGCCGCCCGAGCGGTCGCAGCGGATGTCCATTTCGGCCGAGGGCTCGGTGAAGGGGAAGTGGTGCGGCCGGAAGCGGGCCTCGATCGCGTCCATCTCGAAGAAGCGGGCGACGAAGGTCTCCAGCGTCCATTTGAGGTGGCCCATGTGAACGCCCTTGTCGATCACCAGGCCCTCGACCTGGTGGAACATCGGCGTGTGGGTGGCGTCGGAATCCTTCCGGAAGGTGCGGCCGGGC
>CAZUXK010000182.1:0-2675 GCA_964624025.1 uncultured Brevundimonas sp. | reverse complement strand
GAGGCGAAACAGGCCTGCAGCAGATAGCCGCCGGTCGGGGCCTCCCAGTCCAGCATCTCTCCCGCCGCGAACACCCCGGGCAGGCGGCGCAGCATCAGTCGGTCGTCGAGCTCGTCGAGGGCGATGCCGCCAGCGCTGGAGATGGCCCGCTCCAGCCCCTGCACCCCGGCGACGGGCAGGGTCAGGGCCTTGATCCGGGCGGCGAGGCCGGCCGGGTCCGGCGGCAGGGGGCCGGCCTCGCGCAGCAGGGCGGCGGCGGGGCCGGTCAGGCCGGCGGCCTTGCGCAGCCGGTTGGCGAGGCTGTCGCCCGGCGCGGCGGCGGCCAGCTTCGCGGCGAGGCGGTTGGCTGTCAGGTCCGGCTTGAGGTCGAGGCTCAGGGACGACGCCTCGCGCAGGGCGGCGGACAGGGCGTAGACCACGCCGCCCTCGAGGCCGTAGCGGGTGATCACCGCCTCGCCGCGGGCGGTGTGCCCGCCGACGGTCAGGCGGAGGTTCTTGAGCGGCGCCCCGGCCCAGCGGGCGGGGATGGCCGGGCTCCAGGGGAGGGTCACGCCCATGTTGGCGGGGCGGAAGGGCTCGACCCGGACGCCACGGGCGGTCAGCAGGCCGGCCCAGCCGCCGTCCGCGCCCAGCCGCGGCCAGCTGGCCCCGCCCAGGGCCAGCACCACGGCGTCCGCCGGGTAGCGCTCCGGCCCGTCGGGGCCGTCGGCGGTCAGCTCCTCGCCGTCCCAGCCGGTCCAGCGCCGGCGCAGGTGGATCTCGACCCCCAGCGCCTGCAGCTGCGCCAGCCAGGCGCGCAGCAGGGGCGAGGCCTTCATGGCCCGGGGGAAAATCCGGCCGGAGACGCCGGTGAAGGTCGGCTGCCCGAGCCCCTCGGCCCAGGCGACCAGGTCGGCGGGGCCGAAGCGGTCCAGCCAGGCGTCGACGCGGGCGCGGGCGGGGCCGTAGCGGCTGCGGAAGCGGTCGAGCGGCTCGCTGTGGGTCAGGTTGAGGCCGCCGCGCCCGGCCATCAGGAACTTGCGCGCCGGCGTGGGCATGGCCTCCAGCACGGACACGGAAACGCCGCCGGCGGCGAGGCGCGCGGCGGCGGTCAGGCCGGCGGGGCCGGCGCCCACGACCACCACCCGGCGCGGCCGGGCGGGGTCGGGACCAAGTCCTCTGGCGGAGGCGGTGGCGGGACCGGTCATCGGCGGCCCGTCAGCCGGCCGGAGCGGATCAGCTCTCGGCCGACGGGGTCTCGGCGGCGCCTTCGGTCGGGACCGAGACGTCCTTGCGCTGCATCTGGCGCTCGGCGATCCGGGCCGATTTGCCGCGACGATCGCGCAGGTAATAGAGCTTGGCGCGCCGCACGACGCCGCGACGCTTCACCTCGATCGACTCGATCGACGGCGACAGGATCGGGAACTTGCGCTCGACGCCTTCGCCGAACGAAATCTTGCGGACCGTGAAGGTCTCGTTGATGCCGCCGCCGGCGCGGGCGATGCAGACGCCTTCAAAGGCCTGGACGCGCTCGCGCTCGCCTTCCTTGATCTTGACGTTGACGCGCAGGGTGTCGCCCGGCTGGAAGTCGGGGATGGTCTTGCCCTCGAGCAGGCGGGCCTTTTCCTCGGCAGCGAGCTGCTGAACGATATTCATCTTCATTCTCCTCGGGCTTTGTCGCCCCTTAGCTGTGAGTTGGCGGAATACGTCGCCCAGAGGTCCGGACGCCGCTCCCGCGTGGTCGCTTCCCGTTGTTCCTGACGCCACCGGGCGACCTTCTGATGGTCGCCGGAGAGCAGGACCTCCGGGATGTCGAGCCCCTCGAACGTCCGCGGTCGCGTGTACTGCGGATGCTCCAGAAGCCCGTCCTCGAAGCTCTCGGACGACAGGCTGTCCGCCTGCCCGAGCACCCCGGGGATCAGTCGTACGCACGCCTCGATCGCCACCATGGCCGCCGCCTCGCCGCCGGCGAGGACCGCGTCGCCGACGGCGACCTCCTCGAACCCGCGGGCGTCGAGCACCCGCTGGTCCACCCCCTCGAACCGGCCGCACAGGACGACGACGCCGTCCTGTTTCGCCCAGTCCCGTACGCGCGCCTGGGTCAGGGGCCGACCCCGGGCGCTCATGTACAAAAGCGGCCGCCGTGCCCCGGTCAGGCTGTCGAGAGCCCGGGCCACCACGTCCGCCTTCAGCACCTGTCCCGGCCCGCCGCCCGCAGGGGTGTCGTCCAGGAAGCCGCGCTTATCGTCGGAAAAGGCCCGGATGTCCACAGTTTCGAGCGCCCACAGGCCGCGCTCGCGCCAGGCCGTGCCGATCAGGCTGACGCCGAGCGGCCCGGGGAAGGCCTCGGGGAACATGGTCAGGACGGTGGCGGTGAAGGGCATGGGCCCGCGCCATAGGCGCAAACGGCTCAGAGGGCCAGATCGACGGTGACCGGGGCGTGGTCGCTGGGGCGCTCCCAGGCGCGCACATCCTCGTGGATGCGGGCCGAGGCGGGGACGACGGCGGGGGTCAGGCCGGGCGAGGTCCAGAGGTGGTCGAGCCGCAGGCCGCGCGCGCTCTTGCGGAAGTCGGCGGCGCGGTAGCTCCACCAGCTGGCCAGCTTCAGCGGGTCGGGGAAGGCGTCGCGCACCACGTCCGCAAAGCCGCCGGCGGCCTGCAGCCGGGTCAGGGTCTCGACCTCGACCGGGGTGTGG
>CAZUXK010000181.1:0-2734 GCA_964624025.1 uncultured Brevundimonas sp. | reverse complement strand
CAGGGAGGACATCTCGCACGTGGCGCGGCGCATCAGCTCGACCACGCCGTCGGCCAGGCCCTTGGGCCCGATCACTAGCTGCCACGGGGTGCCGATCAGGTCGGCGGTGGCGAACTTGCCGCCCGGCCGCTCGTCGGTGTCGTCGTAGAGCACCTCCAGCCCGGCACCTTCCATCTGCGCCAGGGCGTCCTCGCAGGCGGCAGCCACATTGGGATCATCGGGGCGCAGGCTGATCAGCTGCACGTCGAAGGGCGCCACCGCGTCCGGCCAGATGATGCCGCCGGCGTCGTGGCTGGCCTCGATGATGGCGCCCAGCAGGCGCGACACCCCGACGCCGTAGCTACCCATGTGCACCTCGGTGTCCTGGCCGTCCGGTCCGGCCACCTTCGCCTTCATCGGCGCGGAATACTTGGTGCCGAAATAGAAGATGTGCCCGACCTCGATGCCGCGCGCGGTCAGCCGGTCATCCGCCGGCGTCTCGGCCTCGAACCGGCCGGCGTCGTGCATCTCCTCGGTGGCGGCGTAAAGCGAGGTGCGCGCGTCAACGATTGACTGCAGGTCGCTCCAGTCGACGTCGCCGCCGGGGGCCGGCATTTCCACCAGCCGGCGGTCGCAGAACACCTGGCTCTCGCCCGTCTCGGCCAGCACGATGAACTCGTGGCTCAGATCGCCGCCGATCGGGCCGGTGTCGGCGCGCATCGGCACCGCCTTCAGCCCCATGCGGGCGAAGGTGTTCAGATAGGCCACGAACATCCGGTTGTAGGCCTTGCGCGCCGAGGCCTCGTCGAGGTCGAAGGAGTAGGCGTCCTTCATCAGGAACTCACGCCCGCGCATCACGCCGAAGCGCGGCCGCCGCTCGTCGCGGAACTTCCACTGGATGTGGAAGAGGTTCAGCGGCAGCGCCTTGTAGCTCTTCACATAGGCCCGGAAGATGTCGGTGATCATCTCCTCGTTGGTGGGCCCATACAGCAGCTCGCGCTCGTGCCGGTCGGTGATGCGCAGCATCTCCGGGCCGTAGGCGTCGTAGCGCCCGGATTCCCGCCACAGGTCGGCCAGCTGAAGGGTCGGCATCAGCAGCTCGACCGCCCCAGCCCGCTCCTGCTCCTCGCGCACGATCTGCTCGATCTTCTTCAGGACCCGCAGCCCCAGCGGCAGCCAGGCGTAGATGCCGGCGGCCTCCTGACGGATCAGTCCGGCGCGCAGCATCAGCTGGTGCGAAACGATCTGGGCGTCCGACGGCGCCTCTTTCAGCGTGGGCAGGAAGTAGCGCGACAGGCGCATGCGATCTCTCGGGCAGGCAGGAACGGGCTTCCCGTTTAGCCGGGAGGTCGGGGCGAAAGCTAGGCGGTCGTGCGGGCAATCGACCGCCGCGCCGGGATCAGCCGATCTCCGGCAGCGGGATCAGGCCGGTGGCGAGGATGACCATGATCGCGGCCCAGACGATGCCCGACACCCAGGTCGTGGTCAGGAACTTCTGCTTCAGCTTCGGATCCGACGGCGCCCCCCACTGGCTGCCATCCGTCGGACGCTCAAGGTCCTTCTGCTCCATGCCGAGCGGCAAGACGGCGAACAGCACGACCCACCAGCAGACGATGTAGATCGCGACCGCGGTAAACCAGCCCACCGGCATCAGTGCGTCTCCCCTTTCGGCGTTTCCATCAGTTCGACCAGCACGCCGCCCATGTCCTTCGGGTGCAGGAAGAGGATCGGCGTGCCGTGGGCGCCGATGCGGGGCTCTCCGGTGCCGAGGATCGTGGCGCCCTTCGCCCTCAGGGCGTCGCGGGCGACGAGGATGTCCTCGACCTCGAAGCAGATGTGGTGCTGCCCGCCCTTCGGATTCCGCGCGAGGAAGCCATGGATCGGGCTGTCGTCGCCCAGCGGCTCGATCAGCTCGATCTGGCTGTTCGGCAGGTCGACAAAGCAGACCCGCACGCCCTGTGCCGGCAGGTCGAACGGCGTCCCGGCCCGGGTCGCGCCCAGCAGGTCGCGATAGAGCTTCAGGCTGTCGTCGATCGACGGGGTGGCGACCCCGACATGGTTGAGACGTCCGATCATGGCAACGCCGTAGCGCGCGCGCCGTCCTCTGTCGATGCGGCCTCCAGGTCGCAGTCTGCGCCGAAGCCGGGCGCGCGCAGCGCCAGCAGCATGGACGACCGCCGCCCGTCGCTGATGTCGCCCGAGGCCTCGAGGATGCAGCCGATCACGGTGTTGGAGTTGGGGGCCAGCAGGCCATAGCGGATCTGGGACCGCTCCAGCGCGACCAGCGCCGCCTCGAGGCTGGCCACCACGTCGCGCTTCTGGGCCGGGTCGGTGACGATCCGCGTCATCTCGTGCAGCGCCTGGCCGGAGCTCGGGAAGTCATAGGCGTCGTAGTTGAAGGGGACCATCTCGGCCCGCAGATGATCCCCGTCACGACCGCTGACGCCCAGCTTGTCGACCGTGCTGGCCGAGAAAGCCACCGCCCCGCCCGCCTGCGGCACCACCAGGATGTAGGCATGCCGCGGGAACAGCAGATAGTGGGCCAGATACTTGGTCACCGGCACGAACGGCAGGCCGTCCGGCCCCAGGGCGTGGGCCCCGACATAGACGCCGGGCGGCACGGTTCGGGCGTCGATCCGGCCAAACCGGCGCAGGATGTGGTCGGCCAGGGCGTGGTCGAACAGGAACTCCCCGTCGCGCGCCTGCGCCTCGAGATAGGCGCGGATCGCCGCCGCCGTCGGGTGGGGCCCGAGCT
>CAZUXK010000180.1:0-2747 GCA_964624025.1 uncultured Brevundimonas sp. | reverse complement strand
CGCAAGGCGTGCAGGGCGTGGAGTTCATCTGCGCCAACACCGACGCCCAGGCCCTGCAGCGCAGCAGCGCCGGCACGCTGGTGCAGCTGGGCAAGACCGGCCTGGGCGCCGGCAGCAAGCCCGAGGCCGGCCGCGTGGCGGCCGAAGACGCGGTGGAGAGCATCCGCCAGGCCATCGAGGGCGCGCACATGATCTTCATCACCGCCGGCATGGGCGGCGGCACCGGCACCGGCGCGGCCCCGATCATCGCCAAGTGCGCTCGCGATCGCGGCATCCTGACCGTCGGCGTCGTCACCAAGCCCTTCACCTTCGAGGGCCGTCACCGCATGCGCCTGGCCGAAGCCGGCATCGCCGAGCTGCAGCGCTACGTCGACACCCTGATCGTCATTCCGAACCAGAATCTGTTCCGCGTCGCCAACGAGCGGACCACCTTCGCCGACGCCTTCGGCATGGCCGACCAGGTGCTGCACTCGGGCGTGCGTTCGATCACCGACCTGATGATCCTGCCGGGCCTGATCAACCTCGACTTCGCCGACGTGCGTGCGGTCATGTCGGAGATGGGCAAGGCCATGATGGGCACCGGCGAGGCGGCCGGCGAGGACCGCGCCCTGCTGGCGGCCCAGAACGCCATCGCCAACCCGCTGCTGGACGAGACCTCGCTGAAGGGCGCCAAGGCCGTGCTGGTCAACATCACCGGCGGCCTCGATATGACCCTGCTCGAGGTGGACGAAGCGGCCAACGCCATCTCCGCCGAGGTGGACGGCGACGCCAACATCATCTTCGGGGCCGCCTTCGACCCGGCCCTGGAAGGCAAGATCCGCGTGTCGGTGGTGGCCACCGGCATGGATCAGGAGATGCAGGTTGCGGCCGAGCCGCCGGCCGGCCGCTTCACCTCCGCCCGCGGACCCGCCGCCCCGGCTCCGACCCCTGCGCCCGCCCCGCGCGCCGCCGAGCCGGTGACCCCGACCTTCGCCGCCCGTCGCGCCGAGCCGACCCCGCCGCCCCCGCCGCTGCGCCCGGAGCCGGTGATCCACGCCGCCGAGCCCGCCCCGCGCGCGCTGGAGCCGATCGTCGACCCGTGGGTCGAGGCCTATGAGGCCGGCGTGGTGGAGCCGGCGCCCGCCGCCGCGGCGTCGGAGGACCTGGTCCCTGGGCCCGTCCGGGCGTCCGCGCCGGTCAAGGAAGAGCAGGGCGACCTCTACCTCGACCGCGGCGCGCCGGCGGACGCCGTCGAGGCCGACGACCGTGGCGATCACCGCAAGAGCGGCTGGAGCCTGTTCGGCCGCGGACGTCGTCAGGCCGCTCCTGCCTCCGAGCCGACCTATGCCCCGCCGCCCAGCCGCGCCGCCGCCGCCCCGCGCGGTCCGGCCGCGGCCCAGCCGGCCTACGACCTGGCCCCCGAGGCCGAAGACGACGACCTCGAGATTCCCTCGTTCCTGCGTCGGCTCGCCAACTGAACGGCCCTTGGCCTGACAGACCGCCCCGGAGCCTGCTCCGGGGCGGCTTTCGTTCGGGCCCTTCGCGCCTGCGAAACATTTGGAAACCCGAGTTGGGTTTACCCTTTCCAACACCCTGTTTACCTCGCCACTGAGGCGGACCGCCGGTGCGGCGGGTCGACAGGATGAGAGACCGCGTGGCGCAGACCACCCACGATCACCATCAGCGGACCCTGGTCGCGCCGGCGATCTGCGCCGGCGTGGGCGTCCACACCGGTCGCCGGGTGCGGCTGGCGGTGCGTCCGGCGGCCCCGGGGACCGGCATCGTGTTCGTGCGCACCGACATCACCGACCGCGACAACCGCATTCCGGTGACGGGCGAGTCCGTCGTCGAGGCGCGGCTGAACACCATGATCCGCAACGCCGCGGGCGTGGAGCTGTCGACCATCGAGCACCTGATGGCCGCCCTGTGCGCCCTCGGCGTGGCCAATGCGGTGATCGAGGTCGACGGGCCGGAGCTGCCCATCCTCGACGGTTCGGCCCTGCCCTTCGTGCAGCTGCTGGATCGCGCCGGCTTCCGCCGCCAGGAGGCGCCGGTCCGCTATATCGAGATCCTCGAGCCGGTGCGGGTCGAGGAGGGCGACAAGAGCGCCGTCCTCCTGCCCTGCGACCGCTACGAGATGCGCTTCGAGATCGACTTCCCGACCGCCGTCATCGGCCGTCAGGTGATCGACTTCACCGTCGACGAGCGCACCTTCCGCGACGAGATCATGGCGGCCCGCACCTTCGGGTTCGCCCACGAGGTGGAGGCCCTGCGCCAGGCCGGTCTGGCCCGCGGCGGCAGCCTCGAGAACGCCGTGGTCATCGACGGTGAGCGCATCCTCAACCCCGGCGGCCTGCGCATGGAGCGCGAGTTCGTGCGGCACAAGGCGCTGGACGCCATCGGCGACCTGTATGTGCTGGGCGCGCCCCTGATCGGCCGCTACGAGGGCGTCAAGGCCGGCCACGCGGTCAACAACAGGCTGGTCCGCGCCCTGCTGGCCAATCCGCAGGCCTGGCGCGAGACCGTGCGCACCCCGGACTACGCCCTGGCGGGCTGAGCGCGCTCCGGCTTTCGTGGCGCCGCCCGCATTCCTCCCCCACAGGGGGAGGTGGATGGCCGGCGCAGCCGGCCAGACGGAGGGGGGCAAGGGGCCCGCGTTGCCGACATGCCCCCCCCACCACCCAGCGCGCGGGCCCCCACCCCCCCGGGGGGGGGAACGGGGGGGGGGTGCGGGCGGAAATAGCCAGTGAAAGGGGCGGCGGGGGCCC
>CAZUXK010000179.1:436-2801 GCA_964624025.1 uncultured Brevundimonas sp. | reverse complement strand
TGAGCAGGCGGCGTGAGACGGTCGCGGGCCCTTGCTCACCCCTCCGCTCACTAGCACTCTTCACCCTGAAACAATCCACATGACCGTCGCCCTCCTTGCCTACGGGGCCGGCAACATCGCCTCGGTGCGCTTCGCCTTCGAGCGGCTGGGCGCGTCGGTCGAGCTGGTCTCCACCCCGGACGCCATCGCTGCGGCCGAGCGGCTGGTGCTGCCCGGCGTCGGCGCGGCCGGCTACGCCATGGCGCGGCTGCGCGATCTCGGCGTGGTCGAGGCGATCCGCGCCTTTCCCCGGCCGCTGCTGGGCGTCTGCCTCGGCCAGCAGCTGCTGTTCGAGACCAGCGTCGAGGACGGCGGGGCCGAGCTGCTGGGCCTGATCCCCGGGCGGGTCGAGGCCATCGTCCCGGCCGCCGACCGGCCGGTGCCGCACATGGGCTGGAGCCGGCTGACGCGCCGGGTCGACCACCCTCTGCTGGCAGGCGTCGAGGACGGCGCCTGGGCCTATTTCGTGCACGGCTTCGTCTGCCCCGACGGGCCGGCGACCCTCGCCGCCGCCGACTATGGAGGGCCTGTGCCGGCGGTCGTCGCCGACGGCCACCGCATGGGCTGCCAGTTTCACCCCGAGCGCTCGGCCGCCGCCGGCCAGCGCATCCTGCGGAACTTCCTGGAGCTGCCCGCGTGACCCCTTCCCTTCCGTCGTCATCCCCCGGCGAAGCGCAGCGGAGACCGGGGGACCCGGGGCGCGCAAGGCCAGGCTCCGGCCGCGCTTACGACCTGCAAGCGCACAGGTCTGGATCCTCCGGTCGGCGCCGCGAGATCGCGGCTTGCCGGAGGATGACGACCGGGGAGCTGCCCGCGTGATCGTCTATCCGGCCATCGACCTCAGGGGCGGCGTCTGCGTGCGGCTGATGCACGGCCGTTTCGACCAGGTCACCGCCTATGACGAGGACCCGCAGGCGCGGCTGGCGGCCTTCGCCGCCGCCGGGGCCGCCTGGGTGCACATCGTCGATCTCGACGGGGCCGAGCAGGGCCGCGCCGTGCAGCACGCCCTGATCGGCCAGCTGGCGGCCACGGGTCTGGCGCGCATCCAGTCCGGGGGCGGCGTGCGCGCGGTCGAGGATGTCGAGCGCCTGCTCGAGGCCGGGGTGGCGCGCGTGGTGGTCGGCTCTCTGGCGGTCAGCGCGCCCGGGACCGTGATCGGCTGGCTTGAGCGCTTTGGCGCGGACCGTCTGACCCTGGCGCTCGACGTCAAGCTGGTCGACGGCGTGCCCGTGCCCGCGCTCAAGGGCTGGACCGAGGCGGCGGGCGTCGACCTGTGGACCGCGCTGGAGCGCTACGCGCCGGGCGTGGCGCGTCACGTGCTGATCACCGACGTGGGCCGCGACGGGGCCCTGACCGGCCCGAACCTCGAGCTGCTGGCCGAGGTGCGGCGCCGGCGGCCCGACGTTCAGGTCCAGGCGTCCGGCGGCGTCTCGGGCCTCGCCGACCTGACCGCCGCGCGCGACACCGGCTGCGCCGGGGCGATTGTCGGCCGCGCCATCTACGAGGGCCGCTTCACCGTCGACCAGGCGCTGGAGGCCGTGCGTTGACCGCCCGCCGGATCATCCCCTGCCTCGACGTCAAGGACGGCCGGGTGGTCAAGGGCGTGCGCTTCGAGGGCCACCGCGACATGGGCGACGCCGCCGAGCTGGCCGCCCGCTATCGCGACGCCGGCGCCGACGAGCTGGTGTTCTACGACATCACCGCCAGCCCCGAGGGCCGCACCCTCGACTACGGCTGGGTCGAGGACATCGCCCGCCTGCTGGACATCCCCTTCTGCGTCGCCGGCGGCATCCGCACCGTCGAGCAGGCGGCGCGCTGCCTCGACCACGGGGCCGACAAGGTGTCGATCAACTCGCCCGCGCTGGAGCGACCGGAACTGATCGCGGAAATGGCGGAGCGCCTGGGGCGGCAGTGCGTCGTCGTCGGCGTCGACAGCCAGTTCCAGGACGGCGAATGGCGCGTGCACAAGTATACCGGCGACCCGAACGCCCGACGCGGCGCCGGCCGGCTGACGATGGACTGGATCGTCGAGGCGCAGGGCCTCGGGGCCGGCGAGATCGTGCTCAACTGCATCGACCAGGACGGGGTCCGAAAGGGCTATGACGTGGCCCAGCTGCGCGCCGCGCGGAACCGGCTGACCATCCCGCTGGTCGCCTCCGGCGGGGCCGGGGCGGTCGAGCACTTCACCACCGTGTTCCGCGAGGCCGACGTGTCCGGCGCCCTGGCCGCCTCGGTGTTCCACTCGGGCGCCATCGCCATCCCCGATCTCAAGCGCGCCCTCGACGCGGACGGTGTAGAGGTGCGGCTATGAGCAGCAAGAGTTCCT
>CAZUXK010000179.1:0-426 GCA_964624025.1 uncultured Brevundimonas sp. | reverse complement strand
GTCCCCCTCCCCCTGCGGGGGAGGAACGGGCGCTCGACTTCGCCAAGGGCGGCGGGCTGATCCCCGCCGTGGTGCAGGACGCCGACACCCTGCAGGTGCTGACGCTCGCCTATATGGACGCGGCGGCGCTGCAGGAGACGCTGGACAGCGGCGAGGCCACCTTCTTCTCGCGCTCGCGCGGCGGGCGCTGGCGCAAGGGCGAGACCAGCGGCAACCGGCTCAAGGTCGTCTCCGTGACCCCCGACTGCGACGGCGATGCAGTGGTGGTGGCGGTGCGCCCGATGGGCCCGGCCTGCCACCTTGGCGTGACCAGTTGCTTCGGGACGGAGACCGCCCCCGGCGTCGGCCGGATCGCCGCGCTGGAGCGCACGATTGCGGAACGGGCCGCCGCCGCGCCGGAGACCAGCTGGACCGCCCGCCTGCTGG
>CAZUXK010000178.1:0-2898 GCA_964624025.1 uncultured Brevundimonas sp. | reverse complement strand
GCACGCGGATGCGGTTCTTGCGCATCTTGCCGGCGGTGTGGGCGATGATCTCGTGGTCGTTCTCGAGGGTCACGCGGAACGTCGCGTTCGGCAGCAGTTCGCTGACGACGCCGGGAAACTCGAGCAGTTCTTCCTTCGCCATGCGGTCTCTCTCGCCCGAGGTTACGACGAACCGGGCCGCGCGGGCGAAGCGCGACCTCTCAAGGGGCGGCCCTATGCACCAAAACAGGCGCGCCGTCGACCCGTCAGCCGCGGCGGTGCAGGGCCGTGACGAGGGTGAACAGCCGGCGGCTGGTCTCGTGGTCCAGCTCGATCTTGCCGGCGAGCCGCTCGCGCAGCAGCTCGGCCCCCTCGTTGTGCAGGCCGCGCCGGCCCATGTCGACGGCTTCGATCTGGCTCGGCGAGGAGCCGCGCAGGGCCTCATAATAGCTGTCGCAGATGGCGATGTAGTCCCGCACCACCTTCTTGAAGGGCGTCAGCGACAGGGCATGGGCGCGGCTGAAGCCGGGAGCGGTGATGTCGAACACCAGCCGGCTGTCCTGCAGGCTCAGCTTCAGGGCGTAGGGCCCCTCGTCGCCGCCCGCCGGCACGAAGTGATTCTTCTCCACCAGGTCGAAGATGGCGACGCGGCGCTCGTGCTCGATCTCGGCGCTGGCCGCCGGCAGGGTCGCCGCATCCAGCTCGACCGACGCGAGACGATGGGCCAGGGCGGTCACGCGCCCTCCCCCGGCCCGGCGGCGTCATCCAGCGGATGCGCCGGCGCGGCCCGGGCGGGCCAGCGGGCCGACAGGTCGCTGACCACGGCGTCGAGACACTCCACCTCGACCCGCAGGTCGCCGCCGGCGGCGAACATCAGCACCACCTCGCCGCCGGGCGCGACGCCGGGCAGGAAATCCATGGCCAGAAGCTCCAGCGGCACGCCCTCACCCCGCGGCAGACGACGGCTCTGGACCCGCTGGACATCGCCGAACTGCATGGCGGCCCGAACCCGCGTGCCGCCGCATTCCCAGCAGAAGCGGCTGAGTTCGATGGTCAGGGTGCGGGCGCGCGGATCCCAGACGATGTCCGCCGGGTGGACGATGGCGTCCTGCAGCGCCGCCGACATGATCTGCAGGTCGTCAGCGTCGAGGGCCAGCAGCCGCAAGGGCTCCGGCGCCCCCTTCGGCATCGCCTCCGTCGCCGTCCCGACCTCAGTGCTCATCAGCCTCTCCGCGGATCCGGCGCACCTGCGCGCCGCAAGCCGCCAGCTTGGCCTCAAGGTGCTCGAAGCCGCGATCCAGATGATAGACGCGACTGACGGTGGTTTCACCCTTGGCGGCGAGCCCGGCGATGATCAGGCTCATCGAGGCGCGCAGATCGGTGGCCATGACCGGGGCCCCGACCAGCCGCTCGACGCCATGCACCCGCGCCTCGCCGCCATGGACGCTGATCTCGGCGCCCAGCCGCGCCAGTTCGGGCGCATGCATGAAGCGGTTCTCGAAGATGGTCTCGTGGATGACGCTGTCGCCCTCGGCGACGGTCATCAGCGCCATGAACTGGGCCTGCAGATCGGTGGCGAAGCCGGGATAGACCTCGGTGGTCACATCGACCGCCCGGAGACGGACCGACGGGTCGCGCCGGACGAGGACCCCGTCCGCGGTCGGCGTCACCTCGACCCCGGCGGCGATCATGCGGTCGCTGAGCGCGGCGATCAACTCCGGACGGCTGCGCGTCAGCCGCACCTCGCCCCCGGCCATGGCCGCCGCCACGGCGTAGGAGCCCATCTCGATGCGGTCGGGAATCACCGACCAGGACGTGCCGGAGAGGGTGCGGACGCCGGTGATGGTCAGGGTGTCGGTGTCGATCCCCTCGATCCGTGCGCCCATGGCGTTCAGGCACAGGGCGAGGTCGCCGATCTCCGGCTCGCAGGCGGCCCGGCGCAGCACCGTCACGCCGTCCGCCAGCACCGCCGCCAACAGGGCATGCTCGGTCGCCCCGACCGAGACGAACGGAAACTCGATCTCCGCGCCCTTCAGACCGACGGGCGCGACCGCGTGGACATAGCCCTCCTCCAGGGTGATCTCGGCCCCCAGCGCCTGCAGCGCCTTCAGGTGCAGGTCGACCGGACGAGCCCCGATGGTGCAGCCCCCGGGCAGGGACACCTTCGCCTCGCCGGTGCGGGCCAGCAGCGGGCCGAGCACATTGAAGCTGGCGCGCATCTGTCGGACGAGATCATAGGGCGCGAAGGTCGAGGTCAGCTCGGCCGCACGCAGCACCGTGGTGTCCGTCCCCCTCTCGTCAACGCTGACGCCGAACGCGCGCAGCAGCTGGCCGAGGAAGCGGGTGTCCGCCAGCCGGGGCATGTTGGTCAGCGTCAGGGGCTGATCCGTGAGGATGGCGGCGGCCATCAGCTTGATGGCGGAGTTCTTGGCGCCGCTGACGGGGATGTCCCCGTGCAAGCGCGCGCCGCCGATGATGGCGATGCTGTCCATGGAGTCTCTGTCTGGGCCGCGCGACGGCGCGGCGGGCAATGTCTTTAGCGCGCCACGGGGCGGGCGCCAAAGGGTCGCGGCTGACTTCAGGTTTCCAGGTCGCTGTCGCTGGCGGTGGCGGTCCGCGACGCCTTGCGACGGCGCAGGTTGGCGCGCAGCGCCGCCCCTAACCGCGCCGCCCGCTCGGCCCTGGCCTGCGCCTCCGGCGAGGCGGGGATCCCGGCGGCATCCGTGGAAGAGCTGTCATCGACCATGCCGGGCAAAAGCCCCGGATGCGCGATCCGATCAAGCGGGCAATGAAGTTCGCCCGGGGTCATTTTTGGGTTTGCCCCGCCCGATTCCATTGGCTATACGGCCGCTTCCTCAGATCGGGCCGCCGTAGCTCAGTGGTAGAGCGCATCCTTGGTAAGGCTGAGGTCGGCAGTTC
>CAZUXK010000177.1:0-2977 GCA_964624025.1 uncultured Brevundimonas sp. | reverse complement strand
TCGACGGGTAACCGTCAGGACCCGGGCCGCACCTTCCCCGGCAAGAAGATGGCCGGTCATCTGGGTCAGGAAGTTGTGACCCAGCAGAACCTGACGATCGTGCGCATCGACGCCGAGCGCGGCCTGATCCTGGTCAAGGGCGCTGTCCCGGGCCACGACGGCAGCTACGTCAAGGTTCGCGACTCCATCAAGAAGGCCCGTCCGGCCGAGGCCCCGTATCCGGGCGCCGTGAAGTCGGCCAAGGCCGCTGCTGCTCAACCCGCGGAAACCCCGGCCGAAGAGGCCCCGGCGGCGGAAGCGACCGAAGGCGGTGAAGCCCAATGAAACTCTCGGTGATCAAGCTCGACGGCAAGGCCGCCGGCGACGTCGAGGTGTCGGACGCCGTCTTCGGCATCGACGCCATCCGCGGCGACCTGCTGGCCCGGACCGTCAACTGGCAGCTGGCCAAGCGCCGCGCCGGTACGCACAAGGTGCAGACCCGGAACGAGAACTCCCGGACCGGCAAGAAGATGTACAAGCAGAAGGGCACCGGCGGCGCCCGTCACGGTTCGCGCCGTGCGCCGCAGTTCGTCGGCGGCTCGCGCGCCTTCGGCCCGGTCGTCCGCGACCACGGCTTCTCGCTGCCGAAGAAGATCCGCGCCCTGGCCCTGAAGCACGCCCTGTCCTCCAAGGTGAAGTCGGGCGACCTCGTCGTCGTCGACAGCCTGGCGGTCAAGGAAGCCAAGACCGCCGCCCTGCGCGAGACCTTCGGCAAGCTGGGCTGGACCAAGGCCCTGATCATCGCCGGGCCCGAGGTCGAGACCAACTTCGGCCTCGCCGCGCGCAACATCCCGCATGTGGACGTGCTGCCGAACGCCGGCCTGAACGTCTATGACATCCTGCGGGCGGACAAGCTGGTGCTGACCAAGGCCGCCGTCGAGGCGATCGAGGCGCGCTTCTCTGAGAAGGAGGCCGCGTAATGGCCGGCGCCCAACCCACCGCCAAGCACTACGACACGATCCTGGCTCCGGTGATCACCGAGAAGTCGACGATCCTGTCCGAGCAGAACAAGGTCGTCTTCCGCGTCGCCGATACGGCGACCAAGGACGAGATCGCCGCGGCGGTCGAGAGCCTGTTCAAGGTCAATGTCCTGAAGGTCAACACCCTCGTCCAGAAGGGCAAGACCAAGCGTTTCCGGGGCATCCAGGGCCGCCGGTCCGACATCAAGAAAGCGATCGTGACGCTGGCCGAGGGCCAGTCGATCGACGTCACCACGGGGCTCTGATCCGATGGCTCTGAAGACTTTCAACCCGACCTCCCCGGGCCGTCGCGCCCTGGTGCTGGTCGACCGCTCCGAGCTCCACAAGGGTCGTCCGGAAAAGTCGCTCGTCGAGGGCCTGACCAAGTCGGGCGGTCGCGGGCAGGGTGGTCGCGTCGCCGTCCGCTTCCGCGGCGGCGGGGCCAAGACCCTGTATCGCAAGATCGACTTCAAGCGTCGCAAGTTCGACGCGGTCGGCACGGTCGAGCGTCTGGAGTACGACCCGAACCGGTCGGCCTTCATCGCCCTGGTGACCTACGCCGACGGCGAGAAGACCTACATCATCGCCCCGCAGCGCCTGAAGGCCGGCGACCAGGTGGTGGCCGGCGAGAAGGTCGACGTGAAGCCGGGCAACGCCATGCCGCTGCGCGCGATGCCGGTCGGCACGATCATCCACAACATCGAGATGAAGCCGGGCAAGGGCGCCCAGCTGGCCCGCGCGGCCGGCGCCTACGCCCAGCTGGTCGGCCGCGATCAGGGCTACGCCCAGATCCGTCTCGGCTCCGGTGAGCTGCGCATGGTGCTCGACACCTGCATGGCCACGGTGGGTGCGGTGTCGCACCCGGACCACATGAACCAGAACCTCGGCAAGGCGGGCCGCAAGCGTCACATGGGCTGGCGTCCGCACGTCCGCGGTGTCGCCATGAACCCGATCGACCACCCGCACGGCGGCGGCGAAGGCCGCACCTCGGGCGGCCGTCATCCGGTCACCCCGTGGGGCAAGCCGACCAAGGGCAAGAAGACGCGCTCGAACAAGCGGACCGACAAGTTCATCGTGTCGAGCCGTCACGCGCGGAAGAAGTAAGGGGCACTCGATGACTCGTTCCGTCTGGAAAGGCCCGTTCGTCGACGGCTACCTGCTCAAGAAGGCAGAGGCTGCGCGCGGTTCGGGGCGTGCCGAGGTGATCAAGATCTGGAGCCGTCGCTCCACGATCCTGCCGCAGTTCGTCGGTCTCACCTTCGGCGTCTACAACGGCCAGAAGCACATCCCGGTCTTCGTGTCCGAGGAAATGGTCGGTCACAAGTTCGGCGAATTCGCTCCTACGCGGACCTTCTACGGTCACGCCGCGGACAAGAAAGCGAAGAGGAAGTGAGCCATGGGTAAGCCCGCAGCTCCCCGCGCGCTCGCGGACAACGAAGCCAAGGCGGTTCTCCGCATGCTTCGCGTCTCGCCGCAGAAGCTCAATCTCGTCGCGCAGTTGATCCGCGGCAAGAAGGTTTCGACGGCTCTCGCCGACCTCGAGTTCTCGCGCAAGCGGATCGCAAGGGACGTGCGCAAGTGCCTCGAAAGCGCGATCGCGAACGCCGAGAACAATCATGACCTGGACGTCGACGATCTCGTCGTCTCCCAGGCCTTCGTCGGCAAGGCGCTCGTCATGAAGCGTTTCCATGCCCGTGCTCGCGGACGTGCGGGTCGTGTCGAGAAGCCCTTCTCGAACCTCACGATCATCGTCCGCGAAAAGCCGGCTCAGGCCTGAGGAGTCACCAATGGGTCAGAAGGTCAATCCGATCGGCCTGCGCCTCGGCATCAACCGGACGTGGGACAGCCGCTGGGTGGCGGGCAAGGCCGAATACGGCCAGCTCCTGCACGAGGATCTCGCGATCCGCGCGGCGCTGTTGAAGCTCCTCAAGCAGGCGGCGATCTCCAAGATCGTCATCGAGCGTCCGCACAAGAAGTGC
>CAZUXK010000176.1:0-2999 GCA_964624025.1 uncultured Brevundimonas sp. | reverse complement strand
TACATGAGGTAGCGGCCGTTCGGGGCCCAGGACGGGCCTTCCTCGAAGTAGCTGGACGACAGCAGCCGCTCGCCCGACCCGTCCGGCGACATCACGCCGATGTGGAACTGGCCGCCCTGCTGCTTGACGAAGGCGATCAGGTCGCCGCGCGGGCTCCAGACCGGCGAGGTGTAGAGGCCGCCGCCGCGGCTGATCGGGCGCTGCCCCGAACCGTCGACGTTCATGACATAGAGCCGGGCGTTGCCGCCGCGGTCCGAGTTGAAGACGATGCGGTTGCCGTCCGGCGAGAAGGACGGCGAGGTGTCGATCCCCGGGTCCGACGTCAGGCGCCGCGTCTGCCGCGTCCGCAGATCCATCACATGGATGTCGGTGTTGCCGCCGCGGATGATCGAAAAGGCCACCCGCGTTCCGTCCGGCGAGAAGCGCGGCGCCAGCACCTGGCCGTCGAACTCGCCGAGGCTCTCGCGACGGTTGGTGGCCAGGTTCAGCAGATAGATGCGGCTGTAGTCCCGCCCCAGGCCCACATAGATCACCTCGTTGGAACTGGCAGAGAACCGCGGCGACATGATCACCTCGGAGCCGTCGGTCAGATAGATCGGGTTGAACCCGTCCTGATCGACGACAGCCAGACGGCTGGTCCGGTTCAGCTGCGGTCCGCTCTCGGCCACGAACAGCACCCGCGAGTCGAAAAAGCCGCTCTCGCCGGTCATGCGCTGGTAGATGACGTCGGAAATCTTGTGCGCGATGCGGCGCCACTGCTCCGGCGTGGCGGTGAACTGGTAGCTGACCAGCTGGCAGCGCCGGTAGGGGTCGTAGAGGCGGAAGCCCACGTCATTGCGGCCATCCGCGCGCGGCGTCACCGAGCCGTAGAGCACCGCCTGGGCCCCGATCTGGGTCCACAGCGGGAAGTCCGGCGCATTGGCGAGGTTCAGGTCACGCTGGATGAAGCTGGCCGGGTTCATCGGCTCGAAGAAGCCCGAGCGCCGCAGGTTGACCCCGATCACCTCGCTGATCTGGTCGCCGAACTGGCCGCTGAACGGGGCGACGGCGATCTGCAGCGGGCGCAGCACGCCCTCGTCGACGATCACTTCCTGCGCCGGGGGCTGGGCAGGCGCCTGAGCCAGCGCCGGCAGCGGCGTCAGCACCAGCAGGGCGGCCCCGGCCGTCAGCAACCTCTTCAAGATCATCGCGCTCCTCCGTGCCGGCAGCCGCCAGGCCGCCGATCAAGACAACAGAACCCCTGACGGGTCCAGCATTCCCGCCAATGCGGCGACTTTCGGGCGCGCCCCGGGATCATCGGCCGGCGCATTGGGTCGCGGTGCGGAAGATGAACGGGATCTCCTGCGGCTCGTATCCGTCAGGCATGTCAAACGGCGCCGCCGCCTGGATGGCGCGCAGCACGCCGTCGGCCGCCGCCCGCCAGGTCGCGTCAGGGCGCGGCCGGTCAAGCCGCGGCGCGCCGACCACCCGGCCCTGTTCCGACAGGCGGACATAGACCCGGATCTCCAGATCCGCGGCCCCGGGCAGGTCACAGTTCAGCACCCAGTGGGGGGTGATCTGCCGCGCCAGGGCCTGTAGATCGCTGCGGCCGATGGCCTGGCTGGCGACGCCGGCGCCTTGCTGGCCGGTCGGGGCGCGGGTCCCGGTGTTGGGACTGGGTCGACGCGGGCCTGCCAGGGCGTCGAGGTCCAGCGACGGCTCCTCGCGGCGGGGCTGGGGCCGGGGCTGTTCCGGGCGCGGGTTCGGACGCGGCGGGGTCTCGGTCTTTTTCGGGGGCGGCGTGGGCGCCGGGGTCGGACGCGGCTGCGGCTGCGGCCGTGGCGCCGGCGGCGTCGGCGCGGGTGTCGGCTCCGGCGGGGTCGGCTCGGGCTCCACCTCGGGCGGCGGGGCGGTCGCGGCGTCCTCCAGTACCGGCTCGGGCTGGGGATTGTCGGCCGGGGCCGCAGCTACGGTGATCTCGTCGGAGACGATCGTCACGGGCACGGCGTTGAGAACCGGCGGGCGCTCCGCCTTCGGCCACGGAAACAGGGCCGCCCCGACCAGCAGGCCGTGCAGGACAAGCGACGCCAGGATCGGGCCGGGCCGCGTCACGTCCGCCTCAGCCCTCCGCCGCCGGGGCCGATGCGGCGTCAGCCGCCGGCGCGCCGACCGTCGCCGGAGCCGCCGCCGGGGCGCTGGTGTCGGTGATCAGGTTGATGCGGCGGAAGCCGACCGCCGACAGACGCGCCATGACCCGGGCCACGGCCTCATAGGGAGCAGCGCCGTCGGCGCGAACGAAGATCGGTCGCTCGGCCACCTCGCGCCCGGCCATGGCCGTGGTGACGCGGGCGAGGTCGTCGAACGGGATGGCGTCCTCGCCGACGAAGGTCGCGCCCGTGCGATCGACCGAGACCGTGATCGGCTCCTCGTCGGTCTCCAGCGCGCTGGCGTCGGTCTTGGGCAGTTCCAGCGGCACGCCGACCGCGAGCAGCGGGGCCGACACCATGAAGATGATCAGCAGCACCAGCATCACATCGACCAGCGGCGTGACGTTGATCTCGCTCAGCGGCGCCCGCCGGGCGCGCCGGCGTCCGCGACCATGCCCGCCGCCGCCGGCCCCACCGGCTCCCGGCGCCATGGCTCAGACCTCCCGCGAGGCGTAGTCGGCGCGCGGCGCCCCCGGGGCGCCAAGCCGGCGCGCCACCGCGGCCTGCAGGTCGTCGGCGAAGCTCTCCAGCCGGCCGGTGAACTTGCCCGCGTCGATCGAGAACTTGTTGTAGGCGATATAGGCGGGGATGGCGGCGAACAGGCCGATGGCCGTGGCGAAGAGGGCCTCGGCGATCGCCGGCGCCACGGTGGTCAGGTTGGTGTTGCCGGCCGAGGCGATGGCCGAGAAGGCGTTCATGATGCCCCACACCGTGCCGAACAGGCCGATGAAGGGAGACGAGGTCGCCACCACCGACAGCAGGCCGAGGCCTTCCTCAATGCGCCGGCTCTCACGCGAGATGATCGAGTCGAGC
>CAZUXK010000175.1:0-3012 GCA_964624025.1 uncultured Brevundimonas sp. | reverse complement strand
GGTCGATAAGTCTCGCAGATGCATCACATCCGACTGCGCAAAGGTCACCAGGCGGCCATCCGTGCGCGTGTAGTCATAGCGCAGTGACTGGTCGGGCAATTCCTTCACCACCACCCGGTCCGGATGCATTGGCATCAGCGCCACCACACGTTGGCCGGAGCGGACCTTCAGCGCGTAGGCATTGCCGCGCATCAGGAAATGGGTGCCAAGCAGACGGCGGAACTCATAGCTCGAGTGCCGGCCATTCGGCCGCGCGAGCAGCTGCGCTATCGGGTGGCCGGGGACCTTACGGCCGACCGAGCCATCAGCTTGCTCGGCGATCGCATGGATCGGCAGGCAGGCGAGCGCCGTCGCGCGAAGATCCACACAGCGATAGACCGCCGCCACGCGAATGGCCGCGTTGGGCGTGACAGCGGCACCAGATGCTGTCTCGGCGCCGCCGCGCAGCGCCTGCTCGAGCTCCTGCGGCGCGCTGATGGTCGAGTAATCGACCGAGGCCTCGGGGCCTGGCTGGACGCCACGGCGGAAGAGGGCAGATAGCCAGGGTGGCATGACCTCTCCCTCAAATCAGGACGATGCCGCGCCGCTCGTAGACCGAGATGAACCCCGGCTTCGGGTCGCGCGTCATCAGTTCGACGGCATTGAACAGCGCGACCAGCGGGTCGATCTTCGCCACGCCGGCCGCGGCCTTCGTGATGCTGATGGCGTTGCCCTTGGGCTCCACCTTCGCGTTGGACAAACACCAGGCCATCATCGGCCGCCCGGCGTGGATGAGGTGGCGCGAGGCGAGCATCAGCTCGGTCTTCTTGATCGCGCCGGAAATCTTCCAGCCCTGCGGGATGCCCTGCACCAGGTCCGCACGCTGATCGCCGAAAGTCGTCTCTCCGGTGATTCCGCGCGCGGCGAGCTCATTGACGATGTCCTTAATGTCGTAGCTGTCCAAACCGACGCCGCCGAGCAACCCCGCAACAAAGACCTGCTCGACCACATCGACCGCCTGGACGACATGCGTTCCCGGTTCATCGACCACCACCAGGTCGCCATCGGCCTCGAAGTCGCGCAGCCGCGACGCCTCACTCTTGCGCCGCTCCAGCACTGCGGCGTGCGCCCAGGCCTTGAACCAAGCCAGCCAGTTGCCGGTCCCGCGTTCGCGCCCAAGCAAGGCAAGGCCAAGCAGGTCATCCATGCCGCCGCCGTCGATCGAGGCGGTGATCACGTCGCAGCGACCGAGCATCGCCTCGAGGGTGATGGCCGGGTCAATACAGCGCTCCCAGAGTGTGGCGCCGACCCAGGCATCGGTGCGCAGGCCGAGCCCGATCTCGATATTGAGGTGCTGCGATGCCCAGATCCGGACCGCGTGGTCACCCTTGGCTCGCTCCGACTCCCAGTCTGCGGCGAGCGAATTCAGTCGCACCGAGCGGCCGAGGTTCGGCATCACCATCGACCAGTTGGCCGTGTCCTGCCATTGCTCCTGGTCGCGCGCGATGGCGGGGGGAAATTCGTAGAGCACCGGCAGCATCGGGCGACCGATATCGGTGCCCAGCGCCCCGTCGCGCACTTTACGGGCGTTGATCAGCTCGTCGCGGAAGGCGCCGGCGGGCGGGTCGTCGCTCTGCGTGGTGGTGATCAGCAGTAGGCCTTCGGGCCGCTTCTCCAGCCCACCACGGATCTGGCGCAGCACCTTCGTCGTATGCTGATTTTTGCCCAGCAGATGCAATTCATCGAGTAGGACAAGAAACGGCGCCGCACCCGTCAAGATATTCAGGTCGAAGGTCTTCACCTTCATGGTCGAACCGTTGTGCAGGTCTTCGATCGTCTTCAGGTGATCTCGGTTCGTGAAGCGCTTTCGCGTTGCCTCATTGAGTTTGATCATGCCGACCGCTTGCTCATAGGCACGATCAGAGATGGCCTGGGTAGGCGCGACAAACAGGGCCTCGGCCTTCGGTCGCTTGTTCATGATCAGCGCGGTGACCATGAGGGCGGCGGAGTAGCTGGTCTTCGATTGGCCTTTCGGGGCGAGCAGGAAGATATCCTTGATCAGCCTCTCATGCGCGACGGGGTCCCAGGAGCCAAAGGCGGCCGCGACAATTTCTCGGAACCAAGGCCCAGCCGCTTCGGCCATGCGGGGCGTGCCGGGCACGTCAGGCAGCTGCAGTTCGTCGAAGATGCGGACGGCGAGATCCGCTTCGGAGCGGATAAGCGGCAGGTCCGGGATGAGCGACCCACGGGCGCGGATGCGATCCTCCCAATCCGCGCAGGACAGGTCCCACATCGATCAGTTCGGCCGCCCATTGCCAATGCCCAGGCGCTCCGCCATCAGCGAGCCAAGCTCGCTCCCGACATCGGGCGTTGTGGCGTCAGCCAGGCGCTGTTCCTTCTTGCCGAGCTTCGGCTCCGAAGCGGGCTTGGCGGGCCGGTCTTCGAGAGGCGAATCGCCATACTCGCGGCAGGACGCGATAAAGGCCTTCATGGCCTGGACGTTGCCGGCCTTGCCGGCCTCGAACAGGCTGATGAACATCTCCCCCTTCTTTCGCGAGGACCCCAGCAGCAGCTGCTCGCCATAGTGCAGGCGGAGCGTAGGCTCGCTGATCTGCAGGTTGGCGGCGATCTGCCAAGCAAACATGCCGGCGGCGGCCAGAATCTCGACCTGCTGGCGGCTTTCGTCGGAAGGCACATGCATCGGACGCCCACCCGGATCCGTCTCCCGCGGCGGCGCCTGGCCAAGGTCGGCCTCGGCTGCAAAGGGCATGAGGATCTGCGGCTTATTGCGGCGCAACTCGTCTGCGTAGTGCAGCCGCAGCGTCACCCGAGAAATCCCCAGCAGCAGGGCGATAGCGACGACGCTACAACCCTCCGCTGTCAGCTGCGCGACGCGCGCCCGCATCTCCGGCGTCGGCTGGTGGGCTGGGCGCCCCCGCTTCCGCGCCGGGCGTTCGGGGTCAGCGTCCATGGATAACCTATTGTTTTCCTTGCCCGTATTCTCACCAAAGGAATAAAAAACCTCTGCGTGAC
>CAZUXK010000174.1:0-3022 GCA_964624025.1 uncultured Brevundimonas sp. | reverse complement strand
CCAGCGCCTGCACCTGCCGTTGCGACAGGTCCGCCGCCCGCTCCGGCGCCGTATCGGTGACCCCGAGGTAGCGCAGGGCCCGGCCGACATGAACGAACGGCAGCTCCGTCATGCGCTGCAGGGCGTAGTCGAAGGCGTCGCCGCGCGGCCGGCTTTCGTCCGAGAAGGGCACGCCCGACTGCGGCGCGGCGTTCGGATAGAACTCGAACGGCGGCACCCACTGGCGCGCCTTGGCCTCGACGAAGGCGACCAGCCGGGCGCGGCGTGGCGAGGATTTCTCAAAGTCCTTGAGCAGCACATAGGCCCCGACGTCGCCGGTCTGCACCGCCAGATAGTTGTACAGATAGGCGTCCACATCGTTGCGCTGGAACAGGTTGATCGCGGCGCTGCGCCCGCCCGCGACCGCGTCCCGGCCGCCGCCGCGACCCAGCGCCTCACGCGCCTCGCGGTTGTCCTGCGGCTCCCCGAACGGGCCGTAGAGGGCGTCGTGCAGCCGCGCCAGGGTGCGATAGCCCTCGGCGTCCCGGGTCGAGAGCACATAGATGACCCGGTCGCGCACGGCCTCCTGCTCTTCCACGGTCATCCGCACCAGATGGTCGTCGAGCTTGCGGTAGGCCGCGCGCCGCTCCCACGCTCGGCAGTCGTCGTAGCCGGACAGGGACCGCCAGCCGAACAGGCCGCTGCGCTGCACCCGGTTGATCGGGGCGTAGCCCTCGTCATTGGTCAGGGCCAGGGCGTACCAGACCGCGCTCTCGATCGGATCCTTGATGTTCGCGTCCGTGGTGCGCAGCGGGGCATAGCGGTCGCCCAGCTCCAGCTGGGCGAAGAAGTCGCCGCGGAAGGCCGCGCGGCGCAGCCGGCGCAGCCCGGCCTCCTGGTCATTGAACTCGCCGCCGGTCAGGGACGCCGGGCGCGGACAGGCGTTGGCCGCCGCGTCCCGGCGCCAGAAGGCCGGGCCGGACGAGGGGCTGCAGGCGGACAGGACCAGCGCCAGGACCAGCAAAAACACCAGCGCCGCCGGGGCCGTGATCGGCCAGCCGGCCAGACGCCGCGCGTTCCCGTCGTGGCCTCTGAAGACCGACATCCCCGCTCCCTCCGGACCTTGCGCCCGGCGCCGTCTCACCCGCCCGAAGGGTCGGGGGACG
The DNA here is from genome assembly GCA_964624025.1 of uncultured Brevundimonas sp. Classification (GTDB taxonomy): domain Bacteria; phylum Pseudomonadota; class Alphaproteobacteria; order Caulobacterales; family Caulobacteraceae; genus Brevundimonas. Next base: position 1,877 of record CAZUXK010000174.1, on the reverse strand, counting down.
TTCACCTTCTGTCAAGGTTAACGCTTATGGTTAACCCGCGTTGCGGTCGAAAGACGGAAATGTGTCCCTCTGGCGCCGCAGGATGAAAAATCTTCAGGGACTGGCGAGGGTTGGCCGGCGGCCTATATCCCCCGTCCTGACCCCGCCGGAGCCCACCATGGCCTATGTCGCCCGCGACCGCTCGACCGACAAGGCGGCCCGCTACGCCGAGCTCGAGGACGAGATCCTCGCCGTGCTTGACGGCGAGCCGGACCGCACCGCGCGCATGGCCACCGTCGCCGCCATGCTGGCCGACGCCTTCGACCACTATTTCTGGACCGGCTTCTACGTCGTCGACCCGACGCGCGAGGCCGAGCTGGTCGTCGGCCCCTACCAGGGCACCCTGGGCTGCCTGCGAATCGCCTTCGGCTGCGGCGTCTGCGGCACGGCGGCCGCCGAGCGCCGCACCCGGCTGGTGCCCGACGTCCACGCCTTCCCCGGCCACATCGCCTGCGACAGCCGCTCCGCGAGCGAGATCGTGGTGCCGGTGTTCGACGCCGCCGGCGCACTGATCGCCGTGTTCGACGTCGACGCCACCACCCCGGCCGCCTTCGACGAGACCGACCAGGCCGCGCTGGAGCGCCTGCTCGGCAAGGTGTTCGCCGCCTGACAAGGCCTTCGCCGTCACCGCGAGGCCTGCTAGGCCTGACCCATGCAGATCGGCGTGGATTTCGGCGGCACCAAGATCGAGGCGGCCGCGCTTGCCCCGGACGGTGGGTTTCTGGCGCGCCTGCGCGAACCCAATCCCGGCGACTATGACGCCGCGCTCGAGACGGTGGCCCGGCTGATCGCGCGGGTCGAGGCCGAGGTCGGCCTCCCGGGCTCGATCGGCGTCGGCATTCCCGGCTCGCCCTCGCCGCGCACCGGCCTGATCCGTAACGCCAACTCCACATATCTGAACGGTCGCCCGTTCGGGGCCGATCTGGCCGCCCGCCTCGGCCGCGAGGTCCGTCTGGCCAACGACGCCAACTGCCTCGCCCTGTCGGAGGCGGCGGACGGGGCAGGCGCCGGGGCCCGGACGGTCCTGGCGGTGATCCTCGGCACCGGCTGCGGCGCCGGCCTGGTGGTCGACGGCCGGCTGGTCGAGGGGGCGCACGGCGTCGCCGCCGAGCTCGGCCACATCCCGCTACCCTGGCCTACACCCGACGAGACCCCCGGCCCGGCCTGCTGGTGCGGCCTCCGCGGCTGCCTGGAGACCTGGATTGCCGGCCCCGGCCTGCAGCGGGACCATGCGGCGGTGACGGGCCAGACCCTCGCGGCCCCGGACATCGTAGCGGCTGCGGAGGCGAGACAGTCCGACGCCGTCGCCAGCCTCGGGCGCTACACCGACCGCCTCGGCCGCGCCCTCGCCATGGCGGTCAACCTCGTCGATCCCGACGTCATCGTGCTGGGCGGCGGCATGTCCAATGTCGCCGCGCTGTACCCGGCGCTGCCGCCGGTCATCGCCCGCCACGTCTTCGCCGACGTCTGGGACGCGCCCGTCGTCCCGGCCCGCTGGGGCGACTCCTCCGGCGTGCGCGGCGCCGCCTGGCTCTGGCCGCGCGGAGCGCCCGGTTGATCTGGCGAGCGCGACGACTATGGTCGCGCACCTTTACGGAGACGACGGATGACGGATCGGGTGGCGGCCATCACCGGGGCGCACGGGGTGCTTGGACGGGCGGTCGTCGAGGCGGCCATGGCCCAGGGGCTGAAGGTGGCCCTGATCGATCACGCCCACGGCGACGCCACCCCGGCCGGGGCGCTGGAGCTGTCCGGCGTCGATCTGACCGACGCGGCCCAGGCCCGCGCGGCCATGCAGGCGGCCGCCGAGGCCTTCGGGCGGCTGGACATCGTGCTCA
>CAZUXK010000173.1:0-3049 GCA_964624025.1 uncultured Brevundimonas sp. | reverse complement strand
GCCGCCGTAGCTCAGTGGTAGAGCGCATCCTTGGTAAGGCTGAGGTCGGCAGTTCAATCCTGCCCGGCGGCACCATCTGAGCTTCGCCCTCGCGAACCCCAAGGGGCGCGAGGGCGGGCCGGACCTCCTGAACATCGCAAGCGTGAAGCGCACGGCGGAGCTCGACGTTGGGCTGCTTTCAGTCGAGCGGCGGGATCACGCCCAACGGGCCGCGGCCGGCGCCGGGATAAGGGCCCCACACGCCCGGATAACGCCCGCCGTCGCTCTCCTGATAGCGCAGGGTCAGACGGCCGTTCTCGCCCAAGGGCGTCGAGACCATGCCGCCGTAGCTGGTGTAGCCGTGGCTGCCGACGGCGACATTGACCTCACCGTAGGTGCGTCCGTCATCGACCCAGCCGAACGGATCGCCCCGCAGGGCGCGACGCTCCTGCTCCCGCGCCGCATCGGCCGCCCGCGCGGGGGCGAGGAACAGGTCGATCTGCTGGGCGGTCGTCAGCTCGGTCCCGGCGCGGAGCACCGGCGTCTGATCCATCGGGATCGGGGCCTCTCCGGCGGCCACGGCCGCCGCGAGCGGAGCGTCCGACGGCGCGGTGGCGACGATCCCGTCGGGGTCGGCGGCCAGAAGGGCAAGCGCGGCGATCAACGGGCTCATGACACTCTCCTACACCTGATCAGCCTTACCCGCCATTGCGGCCATCATCGGGCAAGGCCATCGCCCCGCTGCAGCGGGTCCGGCAGGGGCTCCCCCATCGGCGTGAAACTCAGCGCCACTGAATTGATGCAGTAGCGCAGCCCGGTCGGCGGCGGCCCGTCGGGAAACACATGGCCCTGGTGGCTGTCGCAGCGGGCGCAGCGAGTCTCGACCCGCACCATCCCGTACGAAGTGTCGCGCACGGCGCGCACATGGGCCTCGTCGATGGGCGCGTGAAAGCTGGGCCAGCCGGTGCCGCTCTCGAACTTGGTCCCCGCCCGGAACAGGGGCAGGCCGCAGAGGCGGCAACCGAAGATGCCCGCCCGCTTCTCGTCGAGCAGACTGCCGCAGAACGGGGCCTCGGTGCCGTGGGCCAGCAGGACGCGACGCTCCTCGGCGTCGAGGCCGGCTTCGAGGGCCACCCGCTGGCCCTCGCTGGGGGGCGTCAGATCATAGCCGGCGGCGGAGCGGAGGGTCGGATCGGTCATGGCCGGCATGTGGGGTCTCCGCCCGTCTGCGCCAGACCTCTCCCTCCCCGTATCCGGGGAGGGAGAACTGGTCGGATCAGCCGGCGAACAGGCTGTTGACCCAGGCGCGCACCGCGGCCTCGTCGGTCGGGTCGCCGCTGTAGGCCGCCTGCGGGGTGTAGGGCACGTTGTGGCCGCGCTCGCGGGTGGTCCACGCCTTGTGGCCGTAGCTCAGGTCGCCGTAGTTCGACGGCAGGCGCAGGTCGGTCGCCTCGATGAAGATCGAGTCGGCTCCAGTCGGCGCACCGGCCAGCGTCACGTTCGGCAGGTTGGTCAGCAGGTCCAGCACATCGAGGCAGCCGCCGGTGCAGCCGCCGTCGATCAGCACCACGACCCGGCCCTGCACCGGGTTGGCGGCGCCGGAGTCGGCCACCGCCGGACGGCCCGGCAGGGTGAAGCTGGCCTGGCCGGCGGCGATCGCGGCGTCGAAGGCGGCGACGATGGCGCGGGTCTGCTCGATCACCGGCATGGACTCCGACACGAACAGCGGGTCAGCCTCCATCCGGGCGAGGGCGCGGGCGTACCAGTCCCGGTTCCCCTGGGTGGCGCGGTAGACGATGGCGCCGGCCTCCGGCTGACGCGGGGCGGTGAAGTCCACCGTCCACAGGCGGTTGGCCAGGCCGTAGCCTCGACGGGCCGCCTCGGCGTCGAGGCCCGAGGCCCCGCGCAGGTCGATGACCAGACCCGCCGGGCCCTGCAGCGCCGCACGCTGCGCCTCGACCGTCGCATAGAAGCCGCGCCAGTCCGCGTTCGGCTCCAGCGTGTGCATACGGATCCAGCCGCGGCCATCCACCGTTTCCACCGCCAGCGGCGTGGTCGGGGTGAAGACCGAGGCGCCCCAGGCCGCCCGCCGATCCTCCTCGGAGGTGAAGGCGGTGGTCAGGACGAAGTTGCGCTGGCCGCGGCCGACCTGGAAACGGCACTGGCGCGGCAGGCCCGGCGCGAAGCTGTTGTCACGGTCCCACAGCAGATAGGGGGCGGTGCGGACCCGCTCCGACTCCAGCTGCAGGTTGCCCTCCCAGCGATCGAGGCGGCTCTGCGCCAGCTGCTCGATCGGGGTGTCGTCACAGGATACAACGCGGGCGCCGAGCGGCGGCAGGCCGCGCACGCCCGGCTTCACCCACGACACCACATAGCCGCCGTCGCGCCAGGCCGTGGCGAAGTTCGGTGTGCCCGCGGCGAACCACGCCGGCAGCGGCTCGTAGGACGGGTTCAGCCGGATGTTGTTGTCGCGGAAGCCGCCGGCGTAGCCCTGCAGCACATAGAAGTAGTCGCGGGCGCCGCGCACCCGGCCCAGCTCGGCCGCGATCTGGTCGTGGCCGGCGTCCACCCAGGCGCGGAACGTATCGCCCGGTCCGGGAACTACCGTGGCCGGGTGGTTGGCCTTCAGCTCGTCGCGGGCGGCGGCGAGGTCCTGGGCGGCGATCGCCCGCCAGTCCTGGGCGGCGGCCGGCGCCGCGGCGGCGGTGAGGGCCAGAACGGCGGCGGAAGCAGCAAGCGCGCGGATCATGGAAGACACTCCGGAGGGACGTCACATCGGGGATGGGCGCTGTTTAACCCCATCGGCCCCGCTCTTGCCAAGCGCCTGCAACGGGGCCGCGACAGTCCTGCCCGCCCGGCGCAGGCCAGACCACCCCGCTCCCCCGGCGGGCGAGCAGCGCCCCGGCCCGTTTACTCCGCCGGCCGCCCGGCCTAAGCGGAGCGGACGCAGAAACAGCCGCCGCGCAGGCGCCAGCCGCAGGGACCGCCCGGAAACATGTTCTCCAAGATCCTGATCGCCAACCGCGGCGAGATCGCCGTCCGCATCATCAAGACCTGCCGCCGTCTCGGC
>CAZUXK010000172.1:0-3078 GCA_964624025.1 uncultured Brevundimonas sp. | reverse complement strand
CGGGGGAGGAATTCAGCGCCACATCAGGGCCGGCTGGCCGGGCCGAGCACCACCGGCTGGGCGTCCTCGGCCGACTCGCCGCGCTTGACGCCCCAGATCAGGATCACCGGGGCGGCGACATAGATCGACGAATAGGTGCCGACGATGATGCCGAACATCAGGGCGATGGAGAAGGCGAACAGGGCCGGACCACCGAGCACAGCCAGCGCCGCCAGCACCATCACCGCCGTAATGCCGGTGATGATGGTCCGCGACAGGGTCTCGTTGATCGACAGATCGATGATGTCGCGCAGAGGCATGGTCTTGTACTTGCGCAGGTTCTCCCGGAGGCGGTCGCACACGACGACAGTGTCGTTCATCGAATAGCCGATCACGGTCAGGATGGCGGCGACGCTGGTCAGGCTGAACTCGAGCCGCATCAGCACCATCAGGCCGAACACCAGCACCACGTCGTGCACTAGGCCGAACACCGCCCCGAGGCCGAACTGCCACGGGAAGCGGAAGGCGATGTAGAGGAACATCAGAACCACGGCGACGCCCAGCGCCAGCACGCCCGCCGTCAGCAGCTCGCCGGAAACCTTGGAGCCGACCACGCTGGTGCCGGAGAAGCGGGCGTCCGGCACCGCCGCGCTGATCGCCGCCTGGACGCGATTGACCGTGTCGGCCTGGACCGTGCCATCCGGGATCTGGAAGCGCACGATGGCGCTGGAATCGCTGTCGATGCCCTGGACCTGGACGTCGCCGAGGCCGAGGTCATCGACCGCGCCGCGCACGGCGCCGAGGTCAAGGGGCTGCCCGGCCGGCCGCGTCATCTCCATCGCCGCGCCACCGCGGAAATCAATGCCGAGGTTGAGGCCGGGATAGACGATGGCGATGACCGAGGCCAGGCACAACAGCCCGGAGATCAGGCCGAACAGGGGAGCGAAGCGGACGAAACGCAGATTGGTCCGGACCGGGACGATCTTGATGAGGGGCCACCAGGACATCGACGTCACTCCGCGATCGGCAGGGTTTTGGGCTTCTTCAGCCGGAGCCAGTAGGCCAGCAGCAGCTGGCTGACGAGCACGGCGGAAAACATCGAGGTGAACACGCCGATGGTCAGGGTCCAGGCGAAGCCGCGCACCGGACCGGCCCCGAACACGAACATGATCAGGGCCGCCACCAGGGTGGTCAGGTTGGCGTCGATGATGGTGCCCATGGCGCGGTTGAAGCCGGCGTCCATGCTGGCGATCACCGAGCGTCCCGCCCGCGCCTCGTCGCGCATCCGCTCGTAGATCAGCACATTGGCGTCGACGGCCACGGCGAAGGTGAGGATCAGGCCGGCGATGCCAGGCAGGGTCAGGGTCGCCTGGGTCAGGGACATGGCGGCGATGATCAGCAGGCCGTTCAGGACCAGGGCGGCAACCGCGACGCCGCCGAACAGCCAGCCATAGGACAGGATCATGAAGGCGACGATGATCAGTCCGCCCACCGCCACCGAGATCGCGCCCGCCTGCACGGCGTCGGCGCCCAGCTCGGCGGTGACGACCCGGCGCTCCTCGACCGTCAGCGGCGCCGGCAGGGCGCCCCCGTTCAGCAGGTTCACCATTTCCGAGGCCTCGGCGATGGTGAACTGGCCCTCGATGATGCCCGAGCCGTTGGGGATGGGGCTGTTGATGCGGGGGGCCGAGATGACCTTGCCGTCGAGGATGATGGCGAACAGCTTGCCGCGGTTCTCCGGACGGGTGGCCTCGGCGAAGCGGCGCGCCCCCTGACCGTCGAAGCGGAAGCCGATGGCCGGACGGTTGTTCTGGTCGGTCGAGACCTCGGCGCGGGTCAGGTTCTCACCGGACACCAGCACGCGGGTCTTGACCAGATAGGGGGTGTTGAACTCGTCGTAGACCAGCTCGGAGCCCGGCGGCACGCGCCCGGCCAGCGCGTCCTGCACCGAGTTCTCGTCGTCGACCATCTGGAAGGTCAGCTGGGCCGTCTGGCCGATGACCCGCTCCAGCTCTTCCGGGTCGCTCTCGCCGGGGGCCTGGACGACGATGCGGTTGGCGCCCTGGCGGGTGATCGAGGGCTCGCGGGTGCCGAGGGCGTCGATCCGGCGGCGCACCACCTCGATCGACTGCTCGACCGCATTCGGGCCCATCTGCTCCAGCGCCTGGGGCGTGAAGACGACGCGGATGCCGTCATTGCCGGCGCGGCTGACGGTGCGCTCCGCGGCGGCGCCGGCCAGGCCGGGCTGCGAGCCCAGCGGCTGCAGGGCGCGGAAGGCCGCGTCCTGGTCGGCCGGGGCCACGCGGACCACGGCGCCAGCGGCCTCACGCTCGATCCGGGCGAGGGCCACGCCCGACTCGTTCAGCGACACGCGTACGTCCTCGACCAGATTGTCGAGGCGGGCCTGCCGCATCTCGTCGACGTCGACCTCGAGCAGCAGATAGGAGCCGCCCTGCAGGTCGAGGCCGAGGTTCAGGGCGTTCTTCGGCAGGAAGTCCGGCAACGCCGCGCGCTGGGCGGGCGACAGCAGGTTGGGGTATGCAAACAGGGCACCGAGGATCACCGCAAGGACGACGAGGACGACCTTCCAGCGTGACAGCTGAATCATGGCGAGGATCCGGGCGGGAGGGTGCTGGGCTTACTTGCGGTCGTTGGCGGCCACGGCGGTGCGGTTGCGCACCTCCGAGATCATCGCCTTGATGACGCTGACGTTCACGCCCTGGGCGATCTCGACCATGGCCTCGGCGTCCTCGACGCGGGTCACCTTGCCGACCATGCCGTTGGACAGGACCACCTGGTCGCCGCGCTTCAGCGAGGCGATCATCTCGCGGTGCTCCTTGGCGCGCTTCTGCTGCGGACGGATCAGCAGGAAGTAGAACAGGACGAAGATGAGGATGAAGGGCAGAAACTGCACGAGGGCGGCGGTCATGCCGCCGTCAGCGGTCGGGCTCATGGATCACTCCGGATCGGGCGCAGGCGTCAGCCCGCAGAAAACGAGGCGCGGAACCTAGGGCGCAGCGTCGCCGGATGCAATGCGGCGACGGCGCAGAACCCTTTCCCTCCCCTTCAAGGGGAGGGTGGCTGAGCCCGAAGGGCGAA
>CAZUXK010000171.1:545-3254 GCA_964624025.1 uncultured Brevundimonas sp. | reverse complement strand
AGGACGCCGCCGGCCAGCTGGTGATGGACTATATCTCGCACCGGAACATGTGTGCACTCGCGCAGGGGTTCGTCGAGGGCGTGGCGGGCTGGTATGGCCAGCCGGTTGAGTTCCGGCACCTGCAGTGCAAGCAGGACGGCGCAACCCACTGCACCTTCTCGCTGGACTGGACGGCGACTCCCGTCGCCGGCGTGGCATGACGATCGACCTCACCGGGGACGCGGGCGGAGAGATCCGCCGGCTCGAGCGACGACTGGCCCGCGAGCGAGCCGCCCGGATCGAAGCGGAGGCCATTGCCGAGGCGGGAACGCGCAGGCTGTTCGAGCAGCAGCGACGTCTGGAGCTTCTCCAGCTGATCGCGACAGCGGCCAACGCTATGGAGGACCCCGAACAGGCGTATCGCTTCGCTATTGAACGCATCTGCGGGCACACCGGCTGGAGCACCGGGCATGTGTGGTCGATCGATGAGGCCGATGGCGACCCTGCCCTCGTCTCGGGCGGCCTCTGGATTTCGTCCCTGCCTGCCGACGCCGCGTTCCGCCAGCACACGCAGGCGCTGAGGCTCTCGCGGGGCGAGGACCTGCCGGGCCGGGTGCTCGCGGCCGGGTGCGCTGACTGGACGCCGGACCTGACAGCCGAGCCGGACTGGCCGCGGGCCGCAAGCGCAAGCGCCAGCGGAGTCCGCGCCGGCTTCGCCTTCCCGGCCCTGATCGGCGACGAGATCGTTGCCGTTCTGGAGTTCTTCCAGCCGCGACCGGCGGCTCGCGACGAAGCCCTGCTGGAGACGCTCGATCGCATCGCCGCCATCCTTGGCCGCGTCGTGGAGCGGCGGCGCGCCGTGTTGCGGCACAAGAGGAATCACGAGCTCGCGGCCGAACGGGATGCGGCGGAGCTGGCCAGCAGCGCCAAGTCCGCATTTCTCGCGGCGACCAGCCATGAGGTGCGCACGCCGCTGAACGCCGTCATCGGGCTCGCCGAAGCGCTGGCGAGAGAACCCCTCACGCCCTACCAGAGAGACCTGAACGACGGCATCCTCGACGCGGGCCAGATGCTCCTGCGCCTGCTGAACGCGGTCCTCGACATGTCGCGGATCGAAGCCGGGCAGGCGGAGGTCGCGCTCAAGGACTTCAATCTCGGCGACACGCTCCGGTCGGTGACCTCGATCTGGAAGGCCCGGACCCGCGAGTTGGGGATCGCGCTTGACCTCGAGGCATCAGGGATCGAACCCATGCGCATCCGCTCCGACCAGGGGCGGATCGAGCAGACGCTGATCAACCTCGTTTCCAACGCGGTCAAGTTCACGCCGCCGGGCGCCGCAATCCTCATCCGGGCGACGCTCACGGGCTCGGATGCGCGGCTTGAGGTGATCGACGGCGGCTGCGGCGTGCCGGAAGCGGACCGCGCCCGGATCTTCCAGCCGTTCGAACAGACGGAAGCCGGACGTGGCGCGGGCGGCGCCGGCCTTGGCCTGTCCATCTGTTGCGGCAATGTGAAGCTGCTGGGCGGCGACATCGGATGCGACACGGATGACCTCGGGCGAAGCCGGTTCTGGTTCACCTTTCCCGTGATGACCTGCCTCCCGGAGCCAGGGCTTCCGGCAGCCGAACCGGCGACCGCCGACATCTCCGGCCTTCGCGTTCTCGCGGCCGAGGACAACATCGGGAACCAGAGGGTCCTGCAGGCCCTGCTGGCAACGTCGGGCGTGGCCCTCACGTTCGCCGGCAACGGGGAAGAAGCACTTGCCGCGCTGCAGGCTGGCAGTTTCGACGTCATCCTGATGGACGCGGTCATGCCGGTCATGGACGGCGTGGAGGCGGTGCGCCGTATTCGCACCGAGGGCCTCGACGACGGGGCCCCGATCCACATGCTGACGGCAAACGTCTTCAAGGAGGACGTGGAACGTTATCTGGCGGCCGGCGCCGACGGGATCCTGACAAAGCCGATAGAGGTCCCTGCCCTGTTCGGCATCCTCGCCGCGGCCCGGGCCCAAGGCAGGTCGGGTCGCGCTGGCCGTTACAAAGCGTGACTTCCGGGGCAACCGGCGCTAGACCGGGGCCAACAAAAACAACGACTCTCAGGATAGATCAGCATGGCGCGCATCACGCTGCGGCAGCTGCTCGACCATGCCGCCGAGTATGGCTACGGGCTGCCCGCCTACAACATCAACAACATGGAACAGGGCCTCGCCATCATGGAGGCGGCCGACGCGGTCAATGCGCCGGTCATCATCCAGGCCAGCCGCGGGGCGCGCAACTACGCCAATGATGTGGTGCTGGCCCGCCTGATCGACGCCCTGGTCGAGCTCTACCCGCACATCCCGGTGTGCATGCACCAGGACCACGGCAACGGCCCGGCCACCTGCGCCACCGCCATCCAGTACGGCTTCACCTCGGTGATGATGGACGGCTCGCTGGAGGAGGACGCCAAGACCCCCGCCAGCTACGAGTACAATGTCGACGTCACCCGCCGGGTGGTCGAGATGGCCCACGCCTGCGGCGTCTCGGTCGAGGGCGAGCTGGGCGTGCTGGGCAGCCTCGAGACCGGCATGGGCGAGGCCGAGGACGGCCACGGCGCCGAGGGGGTGCTCGATCACTCCCAGCTGCTGACCGACCCGGACCAGGCGGTCGACTTCGTCGAGCGCACCCAGGTCGACGCCCTGGCCATCGCCATGGGCACCAGCCACGGGGCCTACAAGTTCACGCGCCAGCC
>CAZUXK010000171.1:0-535 GCA_964624025.1 uncultured Brevundimonas sp. | reverse complement strand
GCGAGGTGCTGGCCATGCATGTGATCGAGGAGATCCATCGCAGCCTGCCCAACACCCATCTGGTGATGCACGGCTCCTACTGGGTGCCGCAGGACCTGCAGGACATCATCAACCAGTACGGCGGCCAGATGCCCCAGACCTGGGGGGTGCCGGTCGAGGAGATCCAGCGCGGCATCAAGCACGGGGTGCGCAAGGTCAACATCGACACCGACAACCGCATGGCCATCACCGGCGCCATCCGGAAGGTGCTGGCCGAGAAGCCGCACGAGTTCGACCCGCGCGCCTATCTGAAGCCGGCCAAGGAGGCCATGCGCAAGGTCTGCCAGCAGCGCTACGTCGAGTTCGGCTGCGAGGGCATGGCCGACAAGATCAAACCGCTGTCCACGGCGCAGATGGCGAAGCGCTACCTCTCGGGCGAGCTGACCCCGAAGACCCGCGCGGCGCTGAAGGCGGCGAGCTAGGTCACTTTCGGCCCGTCAGCCAGTCTCCTCCCCCATAGCGCAGCGTCTGGGGGAGGGGGACCATGCGCAGCATG
>CAZUXK010000170.1:0-3297 GCA_964624025.1 uncultured Brevundimonas sp. | reverse complement strand
ACGTCCTGCATGTCGTAAAGGCCCGGGCGGCGGTTGCGCACCCAGGCGGCGGCGACCACCGCGCCCTTGGCGAACAGCGACCGGTCGATGGCGCTGTGCGACAGGGTCAGGACCTCGTCGTCCGAGGCGAACATGACGGTGTGCTCGCCGACGATGCCGCCGGCGCGGATGGCCGAGAAGCCGATCGAGCCGGCGACCCGCTCCGCCAGCCCCTCGCGGGCGGGCGTGCGCAGGGCGGCCAGATCCTCGCCGCGCCCGGCTGCGGCGGCCTCGCCCAGCATCAGGGCCGTGCCCGAGGGGGCGTCGACCTTGCGCCGGTGATGGGCTTCCTGGATCTCGATGTCCCAGGCCTCGGCCGGCAGCCGCAGGGCGGCGTGCTCGACCAGGCCGATCAGGATGTTGACGCCCAGCGAGAAGTTGCCGCTGCGCACGATCGCCACCCGGGCCGACGCCGCCTGGACAGCCGCCTCCTGGGCCGCGTCGAAACCGGTCGAGCCGATCACCAGCGCCGGGCCGCCCCGTTCGGCGCAGGCCGTGGCCAGCTCGGCCGAGGCCTCGGGCGTGGAGAAGTCGATGACCACGTCGCACAGCGACAGGTCCGGCTGGTCGCCGCGGTCGAAGCGGGCCGCCACCACAACGTCGCCGCGGGCGTCCAGCACCTGGCTCAGGGCGCGGCCCATGCGCCCGCGGGCGCCGGAAATGCCGACATGGAACAGGCCGGTCACGCGGCGGTGTCTTTCGAAGCGTCGTCGCCGCCCATGATCTCGGCCCAGAAGCGCTTGGCCTTGCCGGCGAAGCTGGTGTTGCGCGGACTCTGGGCCTCGCCGCAGGTCTCGGCAAGCTCGCGCAGCAGCTCTTTCTGCCGGGCGCTGAGGTTGGTCGGGGTCTCGACGAACAGCTCCACCACCAGATCGCCGCGCTGGCGGCCGTTCAGGTGCGGCATGCCCTTGCCCTTGATCCGCACGGTGCGGCCGGTCTGGGCCCCCTCGGGCACCTGCACCTCGGCGCGGCACTGGCCGTCGCAGGCTTCCGACACCAGACAGGGCGCCTCGATCGTCCCGCCCAGCGCCGCCGTGGTCATCGGCACCGGCACGGTCACCAGCAGGTCGAGGTTGTCGCGTTCGAACAGCTCGTGCGGTCGCACCGAGACGAACACATAGAGGTCGCCGCGCGGGCCGCCGCGCACCCCGGCGTCGCCCTCGCCCGACAGGCGGATGCGCGAGCCGTCGTCGACCCCGGCCGGCACCTTGAGGGCCAGCTTGCGCGTCTTGCGCACCTGGCCGTGGCCGTGACAGGCCTCGCAGGGGTCGGCGATCATCTGGCCGGCGCCGCCGCAGCGGGGGCAGGTGCGCTCGACCTGGAAGAAGCCGTTGGCGGTGCGCACCCGTCCGGCGCCGCCGCAGGTGGTGCAGGTCACCGGCCGCGTGCCGGGCTTCGCCCCCGAGCCGTCGCAGACGTCGCAGGCGGCGGTGACCGGGAAGCTGATCTCCACCTCCTCACCGCGGTAGGCCTGCTCCAGCGTGACCTCGAGGTCGTAGCGCAGATCCGAGCCGCGCCGCGGCCCGCCGCGGGTCTGGCCGCGCGCCCCGCCGAACACGTCGCCGAAGGCGTCGCCGAACACCTGGGAGAAGATGTCGTTGATGTCGTGGAAGGCCGCCCCGCCGCCGGGGCCGCCCCCGCCGCCGCCCACCCCGGCGTGGCCGAAGCGGTCATAGGCGGCGCGCTTCTGGGCGTCCGACAGCACCGAATAGGCCTCGGAGATCTCCTTGAAGCGCGCCATCGACTCCTCGGAGCCGCCGTTGCGGTCCGGGTGATGCTGCATCGCCAGCTTGCGATAGGCGGCTTTCAGCCCGGCCTCGTCGACCGAGCGATCCACGCCCAGGATCTCGTAATAGTCTCGCTGCGCCATCGGGCGTTACGACCTCATGACCCCCACCCGCGCGCCCGCCGTACCGGCGCGGGACGTGCGACGCCCCTCACATGGGGCCCGCCGGCGGGGATGCAAGAATGGTGACAGGGGGCGGGCCCCTCCGCCCCGCAGCCCGCGGGGGGAGGGGCGGCCGGACTCAGGCGCTCTTCTTCTGGTCGTCGTCGGAAACGACTTCCTCGAACTCGGCGTCGACCACGCCGTCATCGGCCGGACGGCTCTCGCCGGCGTCGCCGCCGTCGCCCTGCTGGGCCTTGTACATGGCCTCGCCGAGCTTCATCGAGGCCTGGGCCAGGGTCGAGGTCTTCGCCCGGATGGCCTCCGGATCGCTGCCGTCACGGGCGGCCTTGAGGTCGCTGAGCGCGGCCTCGATCGCCGCCTTCTCGTCGGCCGAGACCTTGTCGCCATGCTCGGCCAGGGCCTTCTCGGTCGAGTGGATCAGGCTGTCGGCGGCATTCTGGGCCTCGACCAGCTCCTTGCGGGCCTTGTCGGCGGCCGCATTGGCCTCGGCTTCCTTGACCATCCGCTCGATGTCCGCGTCCGACAGGCCGCCGTTGGCCTGGATGCGGATCGACTGCTCCTTGTTGGTCGCCTTGTCCTTGGCCGAGACGTTGACGATGCCGTTGGCGTCGATGTCGAAGGCGACCTCGATCTGCGGCATGCCGCGCGGCGCCGGCGGGATGCCCATCAGGTCGAACTGGCCCAGCAGCTTGTTGTCCGCCGCCATCGGCCGCTCGCCCTGGAACACCCGGATGGTCACGGCCGACTGGTTGTCGTCGGCGGTCGAGAACACCTGGCTCTTCTTGGTCGGGATGGTGGTGTTGCGCTCGATCAGCGGCGTGAACACCCCGCCGAGGGTCTCGATGCCCAGGGTCAGCGGCGTCACGTCCAGCAGCAGCACGTCCTTGACGTCGCCCTGCAGCACCCCGGCCTGGACCGCGGCGCCCAGCGCCACGACCTCGTCCGGGTTCACGCCCTTGTGCGGCTCCTTGCCGAAGAAGGCCTTCACCGCCTCCTGCACCTTGGGCATGCGGGTCATGCCGCCGACCAGCACCACCTCGTCGATGTCCGAGGCCTTCAGGCAGGCGTCCTTCAGGGCCTTCTGGCACGGCTCGATGGTGCGCTGGATCAGGTCCTCGACGAGGGCCTCCAGCTTGGCGCGCGACAGCTTGATGTTCAGGTGCAGCGGGCCCGAGGCGTTCATCGAGATGAACGGCAGGTTGACCTCGTACTGGGTCGTCGACGACAGCTCCTTCTTGGCCTTCTCGGCCTCTTCCTTGAGGCGCTGCAGGGCCAGCTTGTCGTTCCGCAGGTCGACGCCCTGCTCCTTCCTGAACTCGTCGGCGAGGTAATCGACCAGACGCAGGTCG
>CAZUXK010000169.1:0-3322 GCA_964624025.1 uncultured Brevundimonas sp. | reverse complement strand
GGCGATCCACCTCCCCCTGCGGGGGAGGAATTGAAGGACGCAGCTTCTCCCCCAGGGGGAGAAGGCGCGCCCTACCGCCCCAGCGCCGCCCGCTGCAGGGCGAACAGCTCGGCGCAGCCGGTTTCGGCCAGCTGGAACAGGCGGTCGAACTCGGGGCGGGTGAAGCCGCGCTTCTCGCCGGTGGCCTGGATCTCGACGATGTCGCCGGCCCCGGTCAGGACGAAGTTGGAATCCGCCTCGGCCGAGGAGTCCTCCTCATAGTCGAGGTCCAGCACCGGTGTGTCGGCGCAGACGCCGCAGGAGACGGCGGCGACCTGGTCGAGGATCGGGTCGACGCTCATGATGCCCTCGTCGCGCAGGGACTGCAGGGCCGAGGCCAGGGCCACCCAGGCCCCGGTGATGGCCGCCGTGCGGGTGCCGCCATCGGCCTGGATCACGTCGCAGTCCAGCACCACCTGGCGCTCGCCCAGGGCCTTGAGGTCGACCACGGCGCGCAGGGAGCGGCCGATCAGGCGCTGGATCTCCTGGGTGCGGCCCGACTGCTTGCCGGCGGCGGCCTCGCGCCGGCCGCGGGTGTGGGTGGCGCGCGGCAGCATGCCGTACTCCGCCGTGACCCAGCCCTGCCCCTTGCCGCGCAGCCAGCCCGGCAGGCTCTCCTCGACCGTGGCGGTGACCAGAACCTTCGTGTGGCCGAAGCTGACCAGGCAGGAGCCCTCGGCGTAGCGGTTGACGCCGGTCTCCAGCGTCACGGCGCGAAGCTGGTCGGGGGCGCGGTGGGAAGGGCGCATTGGGGCCTCGCGTCGTCTTGAAGGAAGGGCTGAGGGGCTTATCCTATCGGGGAAGGACCCGTCCACATGCGCGCCGCCGATCATCTGACGCTCCGCCCCGCCACGCCCGACGACGCCGGCCTGCTGGCGGCGTGGGATGAGGAGCCGCATGTGATCGCCTGCGTCACCGACGACCCGGAGGCGACCAGCGCCTCAAAGGGCGACGACCTGTCTGCGGAGCTGGCGTCCCAGTCCGACGTGTTCCGCTATCTCATCGCCGAGGTCGACGGCCGGCCGATCGGGGCCATGCTGGACATCGACCCGGCGCGCGAGCCCTACGGCTACTGGGCCCCGATCGGCGAGGGCTTCCGGGCGCTGGACATCTGGATCGGCGAGGCCGACGCCCTGGGGCGCGGCTACGGCACGCGCATGATGACCCTGGCGCTCGACGCCTGTTTCGCCCGGCCGGAGGTGCAGGCGGTGCTGATCGACCCGCTGGCCTCCAATGTCGACGCCCACCGCTTCTACCGGCGGCTGGGCTTCCAGCCGCTGGAGCGGCGCCTGTTCAACGACGAGGACGACTGTCTGGTGCACCGGCTGGACCGGTCCGACTGGGCCGCCCTCAGGGCGGCGGCGGCATGAGCATGCTGCTGCCCGGCGGGGCCTCCCTGACCGATCTGGACGCCCGGGCGCGCGACATCCTGCGGCGCATCGTCGAGACCTATCTGGAGACCGGCGAGCCGGTCGGGTCGCGCACCGTGTCGCGCGGCGGCCTGGCCCTGTCGCCGGCCTCGATCCGCAACACCATGCAGGACCTGACCATGGCCGGCCTGCTGGCCTCGCCGCACACCTCGGCGGGGCGGGTGCCGACCCACGCCGGCCTGCGCCTGTTCGTCGACGGCCTGCTGGAGATCGGCGACCTGACCGAGCAGGAGCGCCGCGAGATCGAGGGTCGGCTGGCCGGGCGCGGGCGCTCGTTCGAGGAGGCGCTGGACGAGGCCTCGGTGCTGCTTTCGGGTCTGGCCGGCGGGGCCGGCATCGTCGCCGCCCCGGTGCGCGCCTCCGGGGTCAAGCACGTCGAGTTCGTGCCGCTGGCCGCCGACGAGGCCCTGGCGGTGCTGGTGGCCGAGGACGGGACGGTGGAGAACCGGCTGATGCGGCTGTCGGCCGGGGTCACGCTGGCGACCCTGCGCGAGGCGTCCAACTTCCTCAACGCCCGGCTCAAGGGCCGGCCGCTGGCCGAGGCCCGGGCCGAGATGACCGCCGAACTGGAGCGGGCCCGGCGGGAGCTGGACACGGCCGCGGCGCGGCTGGTCGAGGACGGGCTGGCCGCCTGGGCCGGCGGGGCCGAGCGCGAGCGCGCCCTGATCGTGCGCGGCCGGGCCAATCTGCTGCAGGACCGCGAGGCGCTGGAGGATCTCGAGCGGGTGCGCGGCCTGATGGGGGACCTGGAGCAGAAGGCCCAGCTGATCGACCTGCTGGACGGGGTGGCCGAGGCCGAGGGCGTGCGCATCTTCATCGGGGCCGAGACGCGGCTTTTCTCGCTGTCGGGTTCCGCCTTGGTCGCGGCGCCCTATATGAGCGGCCGGCAGCGGGTGCTGGGCGCCATCGGCGTGATCGGCCCCGCGCGACTCAACTATGCCCGGATCATCCCGCTGGTGGACTATACCGCCCGGGTGCTGGGCCGGATGCTGGACGGAAACGACACGTGAGCGACACGCCCCGAGACGACGAGACCCTGACCGGCCTTGAGGAGGACGGCGACGCCGCCCTGCCCGCGGCGGACAGCGACCTGGCCCCGCTGGACCAGGTGATCGCCGAGCGCGACGCCTGGCGCGACCGGGCCCTGCGCGCCGCAGCCGAGGCCGAGAATGTGCGCAAGCGCACCGAGACCCAGATGAACGACGCCCGGGCCTACGCCATCCAGCGGTTCGCCAGGGACCTGCTGGGCGTGGCCGACAACCTCGAGCGCGCCCTGCAGGCGGCGCCGCAGGACGCCGAGGGCCCGGCCGCCGGGCTCGTCACCGGGCTGGAGATGACCCACAAGGCGCTGCTGACGGCGTTCGAGGGCAATGGCCTGACCCGGGTGGCCCCCGAGGCCGGGACCGCCTTCGACCCGCACCAGCACCAGGCCATGATGGAGCAGCCGTCGGAGACCGTGGCCGCCGGCCAGGTGATCCAGACCCTGCAGCCCGGCTACGTCCTGTTCGGCCGCACCGTGCGTCCGGCCATGGTCGTGGTCGCGGCGAAGGGCTCCGGCCCGAGCCCCGACGCCGGAACCCAGGCCGCCGCCAACGCCGCCTACGCCGCCGCCGGCGCGCGCACCCAGGGCTGATCGTCTCGCGGCTCTACCGCTTGCGGGGAGGGGGCGACCGCCAGCGCCCGCGACAGCACCGCACCCCGTCATCCTCGGGCTTGACCCGAGGATCGAGCCCGGACCGGCCCGCGACGTCCGTCGTCAGGGCCCCCGGCGCCCGCACACCCTTGAGATGCGGACCGCCTGATCCTCGGGTCACGCCCGAGGATGACGGCGGTCAAGCGTCGCTGATTCATTC
>CAZUXK010000168.1:0-3334 GCA_964624025.1 uncultured Brevundimonas sp. | reverse complement strand
GGCGGGCGTGTCCAACGTCGTCCTGTTCCGAAAATCGCCTGGTGGAGCCGAGGGGGGGCTCACGATAGGGGGAGAAACAGGAAAAAAATCAATGACTGCAGTCCTCTAGGGCTTGAACTGTCACCCACTTTTCGGCCCTTCTGCCACCCATGTCGGCCCCAGTGACCCCGCCGCGCGACCAGTGGCCTCGCCATCTCTGGCTTCGCGGGAACAAGTTTTACGCCCGTGTCCGGGTGCCGCCGAGCCTCGGCCACTCCAGTAGCCATCTGCAGCGGTCCCTGAAGACGTCCAGCTATGCCCAGGCCGTAAGTCGCCTGCCCATCGTCGCCGGCGAGCTGGTGTCGGAAATCCGCCTCCTGTCGCTGGCCAAGCGGGAGGCCGGGGCGCCGCCAACCAAGCTCTCCGTGGAGGCCGAGGCGGAGTGGTTCCGCGCCGAGGCCCGTCGTCGGGGTCTGCGTCCCGGAGATCCCCTCCCTGACGATCTGGACGCGACCCTGGAGCATTCCATCGACCAGCGCCTTGGGGCTCCCCTTGGGGACCCCGTCGGGGCGCCCGGGGACGAACCGGAGTACGAAGGGGAGGCCGAAGCCCGCCGCCTCGCCGACCTGGTCTACGGGCGCATTCTGCCGGTCGACAGCGAACTGGAGCGCTTTATCACCGAAAGGGGGCTGAGGACGAGGTACGCCGGGCGGTTCAGTCGGGCCGTCTCCCGTCTCAAGCTCTGGATGAACAAGGAGTACGGGACCGATGACGCCCGCCGGGTGACCCGCCGGATCGCCGGGGAGTTCGTGGACAGCCTCCTTGCGGATGGCCTGACGACCACCACCGTGAACAGCCTCACGGGGTCCCTCGGCGTCTACTGGGGTTGGCTGCACGACCGCATCGGGATCGAGGGCGCGAACCCGTGGCACAACCAGAGCCGGCGGCAGCGTGCGGCAGACCTCCTCGCCAACAAGCGCCCCTTTACCGACAAGGAGATCGAGACGCTGCTGGGCGGCGAAACCAACCGGACGCTCCACGATCTGATGCGGGTCGCTGCCCTGTCCGGGATGAGGATCGAGGAGATTGCGCGCCTGACCGTGGCCGATACGGCAGGAGGCGTCTTCTCCATTCGCGAGGGCAAGACGACGGCCTCGATCCGCGATGTCCCCATCCACAAGGACCTCGTCGGGCTGGTTGCCCGGCGCACGAAGGACAAGGCCCCGGATGTGCGCCTGTTTGATGAGCTCAAGGGCACCGCCAAGCGAGAGCTGAGCGCCAAGGCAAGCGAGCGCTTCACCGAGTATCGACGCGACCTGGGTGTCGATGAGAGGCTGCCCAAGCAGCGGCAGTCCAACGTGGACTTTCACAGCTTCCGCCGCTGGTTCGCGACCAAGGCCGAGCAGGCCGGCAAGCCGCCCCACATCATCTCCGCGGTCCTGGGGCACGCCGAAGGGCGCGGCGGCATGACCCTCGGGGTCTACTCCGCCGGGCCGGCGATCAAGCAGAAGCAGGCCGTGGTGGACAGCGTCAGGCTCCCCAAGGGGGCCCCTGTGGAAAGCCCCGAAGGCCCGCTGATGGGCCAGATACGGCGGCGCACGGGCCGCCCTCGCACCCCTTCCAGCTGATCGATTTGGGGTCGATTATCGGCGGGCTCGTGTCCACTGGTATGCGACCAGGTTTCCCCCATTGGGGGCGGAGCTGGGACGGGCCCCGAAGCGGGGCTGATGAGCAGCGCGCCGTAGGGCTTTGGGCCGGCCGTCAGAAGAAGCCTGCGGGTCGGAAGCTGGCCCATCAGTGCACCATGAAGCGCACGGCCCCGGCCATGCTGTGGCCGTCGGCGCCCTCTGCAGTCCAGTTGAGGGTGTAGGTTCCGGGGCGCAGCGGCGGCAGGTCGGCGGCGACCCGGGTGGTGGCAGCCCCGGCGGCGACCGGCACGGCCACCGGCGCCTGGCCCTCGGCCGTGACGGTGACGGTCTTCAGGATCATCGGGTGCGGGAAGGTGGCGGTGAACCAGTCCGGCGCCCCGTCCATCATCGCCCCGTCCGTCGGGCTGGTGACCACGTCATGGCCAACGTGAGCCGCAGACGCTGCTGCGCCGTGGCCGGCGTGGGCGCCATGCGCATCGTGGCCCGTATGGGCATCCTGGGCGGCCGCGGGCGCGACGCCGACGAGGGCGCCGGCAAGCAGTGGGATGAGATGGCGCATGAGCATCCTCCTAGAACCAGGCCTTCAGGCCGATGACGAGACGGGTGTGTTCCGGGTCGCCGCCGAGCGCCCGCGTGAGATCGGCCGTGCCGCCGAGCTCACGGCTCCACTCGACGCCCGCATAGGGCGCGAACTCCCGGGCGATCTCGTATCTGAGGCGGAGCCCCGCCTCCACGTGGGTCAGTCCGGACCCCAGGCCGAGTTCCGGCACATCCGCCGCCGAGGCCTCGACCTCGATGCGGGGCTGCAGGATCAGCCGCTGGGTCAGGCGCTGGTCGTACTCGGCCTCGACGCGGGCGGTCAGGTCGCCGTCGGTCGAGACGAAGGCGGCGGCGTCGACCTCCCACCAGTAAGGGGCCAGCCCCTGCAGGCCGAGGACAAGATGCGTCGGGTCTTCGCCGTCCTCGCGGACGTCCTGGCGGATGCCGGCCTGGACGTCCCAGAAGGGCGTGACGGCGCGGCTGTAGAGGGCCTGAAGCTCCCCCTCGGCTTCGCCGTCGAAGTCGCCCTCGCCCTCGGACTTCCACCAGAAGCGGTTGATGTCGCCGCCGGTCCAGCCGGCGAGATCCCAGGTCCAGCGCTCCTCGCCATCGCCGAAGCCCAGCTCCAGCCGGTCGACAATGACCGCGGTGGCGCCCATGCCGCCGTTCTCGAGCAGCAGCATCTGGCGCGACGCGGCCATACGCTCCGCACCCCAGATCGCGTCGGCCGCGTGGGCCGGTCCCGAGAGCGCGGCGGGCGGCGGCGGCGGCGGGCGCGGACGGCCTTCATCGTCAGCGCTGGTCGCAACCTCGGGCGGGCCCGTTCTCGCGTCCTGCGCCGCGCCGCCCATCGTGTGGCCGGCATGAGGATCCGTCGACGCGGGCATGGCGTGGCCCGCGTGCGGGTCCGGCCGGACGGGTGCAGACGGCGGGGCGTGGCCGGCATGCGGGTCGGCCGGCGGCGTCTGGACCGCCGGGCGGGCGTGTCCCGCGTGAGACCCGTGGTCCTGGGCCAGCGCGGCGCCTGACGCCAGCAGCAGCGGGGCCATGGCGGCGAGCAGACGGGTCATGCGGCGCCTCCGTTGAGCGGTCGCACGGTGATGACGTTGAACATGCCCGCGTGCATGTGCATCAGCATGTGGCAGTGAAACGCCCAGTCGCCGGGC
>CAZUXK010000167.1:1631-3721 GCA_964624025.1 uncultured Brevundimonas sp. | reverse complement strand
CGCATCCGCACCTACAACTTCCCGCAGGGTCGGGTGACGGACCACCGCATCAACCTGACCCTCTACAACCTGCCGCAGATCCTTGAGGGCGAGCTCGGGCCGCTGACCGACGCCCTGGTCGCCGAGGACCAGGCCGCGCGGCTCGCGGACCTCGAGGCCGAGCTGGGCTAATCGCCTGGCGGGGCCGACGTTTCCTTAAGCCTCGTCCGGCATGGTGGGCCCATGCCACTGATCGACCAGATGCGCCGCCGCGCCGCCCGCTATCTCGACCGCGACCCGGTCGACATCGCCCCGGGCCGCGGCGTCCTCTCGCTCAGCTTCGACGACTTTCCCGAGACCGCCTGGACCGAGGCCGGCCCGATCCTGGCCGGGTACGGGGTCAGGGCGACCTACTATGTCTGCGGCGGGCTGGAGAGCAGGACCAACCTCGACCTGCCGCAGTTCCGCTCCGCCCATCTGGAAGCGCTGGCCGAGGCCGGGCACGAGGTCGGCTGCCACACCTTCGGCCACACCAGCGTCCTGCGCCTCGACGCCGCCGGGCTGGAGGCCAGCCTCGCCGCCAACGCCCGCTGGGTGGCCGAGCGGCTGGACGGCTATCGCATGACCACCTTCGCCTATCCGTTCGGGGACGCCTCCCTGACCGCCAAGCGCGTGGTGCGCCGCCGCTTCGCCCTCGGCCGCGGGGTGCGCGACGGGGTCAACCGCGGCCCCGAGGACCGGGCGCTGGTCAAGAGCATCGGCCTGGAGAGCCGCCGGCTGCCCGGCTACGACCTTGAGGCCCTGATGGCGGACACGGCCCGGACCGGCGGCTGGCTGACCGCCTATGGCCATGACGTGTCCGACCGGCCCACGCCCTACGGCTGCCGCCCGGAGGACCTCGACCGGGTGTTGCGTCTGGCGCAGGCTGCGGGGCTGGAGATCCGGCCGGTCGGCGAGGCCTTCGCCGCCATGACAGGCGCCATCACCGCCTGAAGCCACGACAGGCCCTGCCAGCGCCACCGTTCCGCGCTATGAGCCGGGCATGACCGACGTCCCTGCCGAAGCCCCTGCCGAAGGCGCCCCCGCGCCCCGCCATTCCCGCACTGGCCTGTTCGCGCCGTTCGGGATCGCCCTCGTCGCCCTCGCCCTGTGGAGCGTCTGGTGGGCGGTGCTGATCGAGCGGGTCGAGACGGGCCTCAACGATCGCATCGCCGCCCTGCGCGGCGCGGGCTGGACGGTGACCTACGGCGCGCAGCAGGTGAACGGCTGGCCCTTCCGGGCCAGCGTGCGGCTCCGCGACCTGGAGCTCATCGCCCCCTCCGGTCAGGGCGTGTCGGCCCCGGCCCTGGCCGCCGAGGCCATGGCCTGGAACCCGGACCGCTGGGTGCTGGTGGCGCGGGAGGGGCTGGTCCTGTCGCGCGGCGACAAGGGCAAGGTGGCGCTGGAGGCCGCCGCCGTCCGCGCCAGCGGCAGCGGATGGGGCAATGCCTATCCGAACCTGGCGGTGGAGATCGTCGAGGCCCGCTTCACGCCCCTGCCCGGCGCAGAACCCTTCCCGCTGGCCAGCGCCGCGCGGCTTGAAGTCTATGTACGCCCGAACGCCGGCCTCGAGGGCGGGCCCGGGGTGGCCCAGCCGGCGAGCGACCCGGTCGACGCCGCCGATGTGCTGGTGCGTCTGATTGAGGCCCGCGGCCGCCCCGGCGGCCCGGTCGCCGCCCTGACCCGCACCGGCGTCCTGACCGTCCAGGGCGAGGCGGTGATCACGCGGGCGCGCGATCTGTCGGGTCAGGACGTGGCCGGACTGACCGCCGCCTGGGCCCGCAACGGCGGGGCGCTGCTGAATGTGCGCGGGGAGCTCACCGCCGGGACCAGCAAGGCGCAGTTCCACAGCCCGCGGCTGGCGGCCGGGCCTGACGGCCGGCTGACCGGGCAGGTGACCCTGACCGCGCGCGACGCCGCGGCCGCCGTCAGCGGCCTGACCGGCGCGCCGGCCGACAGCCTCCCGTCCACGCCGGAATCGACCCTGACCTTGACCTTCGCCGACGGTGAGGCGCGGCTGGGGCCGCTCGCCGTCGCCCCGGCCCCGAAGCTGTTCTGATGACGCTGGAGGA
>CAZUXK010000167.1:0-1531 GCA_964624025.1 uncultured Brevundimonas sp. | reverse complement strand
GTGCTGATCGATCTGGACGGGCTCGGCCCCTGGTGGGCGCGGCTGCTGGCGCGGCCGGATCGCGCCGTGATCGGCGCCTTGCCGGACGACCCCGGCAGCCGGCCGCTGGCGCTGCAGATCGGCGCCGCCATGGCCGGACCGACCGGCGACGACCGCACATTCTGGGTCACCGATGCGGCGGCGTCAGACGCAGCCATCGTCGCCGTGCTCGCGGGCGAGGGGCTGATCGCGACACCGGCGGCGCGGGCCGGCGGCTTGAAGCTGTTCGTGCTGACGGGCTATGTGCAGCCCCATGACGCGCGGCTGGAGGCTCCGGCCGTGGCGACCCTGGGGCGGCTGTCCGGCGTGATCGGGCACGCGCCCGTTCTCTGACGTTCGACTAGGCGATCCCATGAGCGACCCCGCGACCGTGCACGGCCCGGCCCCCAAGCCCGGCATCCTCGACATCGCCCCTTATGTCGGCGGCAAGGCCAAGCTCGACGGCGTGGCCAATCCGATGAAGCTGTCCTCCAACGAGAACATGCTGGGTGCCGGCGAGAAGGCCCGCGCCGCCTACGCCGCCGCCCTCGACAACATCCACATCTATCCGGATGGCCGCGCCAACAAGCTGCGCGCGGCGGTGGCCGAGCTGCACGGGCTGGAGCCCGAGCGGCTGATCTTCGGCAACGGCTCGGACGAGGTCTTCGCCCTGCTGAACCAGACCTATCTGACCGCGGGCGACAACATCGTCACCGGCCAGTACGGCTTCCTCGCCTACCGCATCAGCGCCCTGGCCAACGAGGCCCAGGTCAAGCTGGCCCCCGAGCCGGAGCTCAAGGCCACGCCCGAGGCCCTGCTGGAGCAGGTCGATGACCGCACCCGCATCGTCTATGTCTCCAGCCCGGCCAATCCGACCGGCAGCTGGAACACCACCGAGGAGATCGCGCGGCTGCACGCCGGTCTGCGCCCGGACATCCTGCTGGTGATCGACGAGGCCTATGCCGAGTACGTCCAGGAGCCGGACTGGGCCACCAGCTTCCCGCTGGCGAAGGACGCGCCCAACGTCGTCGTCACCCGCACCTTCTCGAAGATCCACGGCCTCGGCGGCCTGCGCATCGGCTTCGGCTATGCGCCCCTGTCGGTGGCCGAGGCGGTCGACCGCATTCGCCTGCCGTTCAACGTCTCGGTGCCGGGACTGGAGGCGGCCGTCGCCGCCCTCGCCGACGAGGCGCACCAGGCCGCCTCGCGCGAGCTGATCCACAGCTGGCGGCCGCGCCTGACCCAGGCCATCCGCGGCTTCGGCTTCGAGGTCTATCCGTCCGCGGGCAACTTCGTCCTCGTGCGCTTCCGCGACCCGCAGCGCTCGGCCGACGCCGCCAACGCCTATCTGAACAGCAAGGGCGTGATCGTCCGCCAGGTCGGCGGCTATGGCCTGCCGGACTGCCTGCGCATCACCATCGGCACCGAGGACCAGAACCGCGCCGTCATCGACGCCCTGAGCGAGTTCGCCGCCGGGGCGTAAACCAGATCTCCTCCCCCGCTTGCGGGGGAG
>CAZUXK010000166.1:0-3790 GCA_964624025.1 uncultured Brevundimonas sp. | reverse complement strand
GCGACGCCGCCCGGTTCTGGCCGGCCGAGGCCGAGCACCAGAACTTCGCCCGCCGGAACCCGATCCGCTACGGCGGCTACAGCCGCTTCTGCGGCCGCGACGCCCGGTTGCGCGAGCTGTGGGGCCGCTGACGCCTCGCGTACCAGCGACTGTGGCATAGCGGCCACCGACGCCCCCTGTCATGCCGCTGTCATCCCCGCGTCGTCGAGCCTTCCAACAGCGGGCTTAGAGGCGGCGATGTTGAACTCCGGCGTCATGTGTGTGGCCGAAACGCGACCACGCCGTAAGCCGGGAACAGGGGATTCCGTCCAATGCTGCGCAAGCTCGCCTACGGGGCTTCGGCCGCCGCCATCATGCTCACGGCCGCCTCGGCCGTGTACGCCCAGGAAACCACCGCCGCGGTGCGCGGGGAGGTGCTGGATGCGTCCGGCGCGCCGGTGTCCGGCGCCACGGTGACGCTGGTGCACCAGCCCTCGGGCACGACGACGAACACCGTGACGGGCGCGACCGGCGTGTTCGACGCCCGCGGCCTGCGCGTCGGCGGTCCGTACGCCATCCAGGTGTCGGCGCCGGGCTTCGGCGGCGAGTCGCTTGACGGCGTGTTCCTGGCGGTCGCCGACACCACCCGCGTGACCATCAATCTGGCCAGCGCCACGGTCGTGGACGAAATCGTGGTCGTCGGCCTGCGCGACGCCACCCGCGACAACTCCGGCGCCCAGCAGATCCTCGATCGCGAGGACGTCTCCAGCGTCGTGTCGGTCAACCGCGACATCCGTGACCTCGCCCGCCGCAACATCCTGGTGTCGCAGAACACCCGCGGCGACGGCGGCATCTCCATCGCCGGCTCCAACCCGCGCACCAACCGCATCACCATCGACGGCGTGCAGGCCCAGGACGACTTCGGCCTGAACACCGGCGGCACCCCGACCCGCCGTGGTCCGATCTCGCTGGACGCCATCGAGCAGTTCGCGGTCACTGCCGTGCCGGTCGATGTCGAGAACGGCGACTTCCAGGGCGGCGCCCTGGATGTGGTCCTGCGCTCGGGCAACAATGACTTCCAGGGCGCGGCCTTCGTCAACTACCTGAATGACGGCATGGTCGGGGACTCGATCCGCGGCCAGGACATCAACCAGAACATCACCCAGGAGAACTGGGGCGCCTTCTTCTCGGGCCCGATCATCCCGAACACCCTGTTCTTCGCCCTGTCCTACGAGACCTACGAGACCCAGGACGGTACCGACCGCGGTCCGGCAGGCGCCGGCTTCGCCAACGAGGTGCGTGGTCTGACCGAAGCGCAGATCACGGCGATCACCGACATCTTCCGCAACGGCTACGCCTCGGACTTCGAGCCGGGCACCATCGCCGCCAGCAAGCCGATCACGGACGAGAAGTACTCGGCCAAGATCGACTGGAACATCAACGACGACCACCGTCTGTCGCTGACGTACCGCTACGCCAACTCGGGCATCATCTCGCGGACCAACCTGGGCAGCACCTCGGCCGGCCTGGACTCGCAGTGGTACCTCAACGGCGAGACCGACGAGTCCTACGCCGCCGAGCTGAACTCGCAGTGGACCTCGAACTTCAACACCCAGCTGCGCGTCTCGCTGCGCCAGTACGAGCGCCTGCAGGAGCCGCCGTCGGGTCAGGAATTCGCCGACATCACGGTCTGCTCGGCCCCGACCGGCGTCAACTCGGGCGGCGACACCCTGACCAGCTGCGGCTCGACCTCGGTCGTCCGCTTCGGCCCGGACCAGTTCCGCCACGCCAACTTCCTCGAGACCGAGAACTTCCAGGTTCAGGCCAAGGGTGAGTACAGCTTCGGCGACAACTTGCTGAAGTTCGGCTACCAGGGCCAGTTCATCGACGCCTTCAACATCTTCGTGCCGAACAGCGACGGCACCTATTACTTCGACTCGGTCGCTGACTTCCAGGCTGGCCGGGCCAACCGCCTGATCTATTCGAACGCAATCACGGGCAACGCCAATGACGGCGCGGCGGACTTCGCTTACGCCCTGCACTCGGTGTTCGCCCAGAATGCCCTGCAGCTGACGCCGGACCTGACCCTGACGGCCGGCGCCCGCTACGACTGGTACACCAGCGACGACAAGCCGGCGTTTAACCAGCCGTTCCGCGACCGCCGCGGCTTCGACAACCAGACCACCTACGACGGGATCGGCATCCTCATGCCGCGCGCCTCGCTGGACTGGCGCGCGAGCGACTGGCTGCGGGTCCGCGCCGGTGCCGGCCTGTTCTCGGGCGGCATCCCGGACGTGTTCATCTCGAACAGCTTCGGGAACACGGGCGCCATCACCGCCGGCATCCAGATCGAGCGCAACGCCGACGGCACCTTCCGTGAAACCACTGGCACCGCGGGCTTCACCCAGGCGATCGGCGCCGCGGCGCTGAACATCAACCGCGCCGATCCGCGCTTTGGCTACGACATCCCGGCCGCCGTCGCCGCCTTCCAGCAGGGCGCCACGGTCAATCCGGTGTCGGAAACCAACGCCCTGATCCCGGGCTTCGACATGCCGTCGGACTGGAAGTACTTCCTGACTGCCACGGTCGATCTGCCGGAAAACTGGACCGGCGGCTTCCTGCCGGAGTACGGCGCCCGCTTCCTGGACAACTGGTCGATCAACTTCGACGCGGTCTTCACCCAGGTGAACGATGGCCTGGCCTTCCGCGACTTCCGCGCCAGCCCGCTGGTGGTCAATGGCCAGGTGCAGCGCACGCCGGACGGCCGCATCCGCTACGACGGCATCGGCGGCACCGCTGCCCAGCGCGCCGCGGCCGGCATCACCTCGGTGAACCCCGGTTCGAACCGTGACATCGTCGCCTTCAACACCAAGGAAGGCGAGGGCTACACGTTGGCCCTGAGCGCCAACAAGTCGTTCGAGAACGGCCTGGATGTGCTGGTCGGCTACGCCCGCTCGAACATCGAGGACCGCGTGTCGGGGGCCCGCTTCGGCTCGACCGCCAGCTCGCTGTACGGGACCGGCGCCGCCGGCCTCGACCCCAACGAGGAAGCCTACGGCACCTCGTTTGAGCAGATCCAGAACCGCTGGAAGGCCGAGTTCAGCTATAGCCGGGAGTTCTTCCCGGAGCTGGAAACGCGCTTCAACCTGTTCGGCGAAATCCGCGACGGCCGTCCGATCAGCTTCGTGATGAATGACCCGGCGTCGGGCCGCGGCTCGACCTTTGGCGTGAACCGGGCCAACCACCTGTTCTACGTTCCGAACTTCGCGGCCGACCCGAACCCCAACGATCTGACGGTCGGTTTCGTCACCTTCGACAGCGCTGCGACCCGCGACAGCGTCCGGGCCTTCGTGGAGCAGTTCGGCCTCGAGCAAGGCACCATCGTCGGCAAGGGCCAGGGCTCGGATGACCAGCCGGAGATCTACCAGATCGACCTGCAGTTCAGCCAGGAGCTGCCGGCGCCGTTCCTGCCGGGCCGCTTCCGCCTGGTGGCCGACATCCAGAACGTCGCCAACCTGCTGAACGACGAGTGGGGCATCGTCGAGGAGTTCTCGGACACGGTTCGCGTGGTCAGCGCCCAGTGCGCCGACGCCGCGGGTGTGGCGGCGACCGGCTCCAACCCGGTCTGCGCCGGCTACCGCTACTCGAACTACAACACCTCGGCCAACAACCTGAACCGGAACAACGACCGGTCGCTGTGGGCCATCCAGATCGGCCTGCGCTACGAGTTCTAAGCGCGCCCCCCATCGGGGATCTCGGAAGGGGCGGTCCGGCGACGGGCCGCCCTTTCTCTTTGTCCGGCCCCGTTTCG
>CAZUXK010000165.1:0-3790 GCA_964624025.1 uncultured Brevundimonas sp. | reverse complement strand
GCCCCTCCACCGCTTCGCGGTCCCCCTCCCCACTGCGTGGGGAGGAAAGGCGCCTCTCCTCCCCATGCAATGGGGAGGTGGATCGACGGCGAAGCCGGCGAGACGGAGGGGCCTAGACGAACGCCTCTGCCGCCACCTCGGCGAAGACGGCGCAGGCGTGCTCGACCAGCGCGTCGCTCAGGGTCGGGTGGCACAGGAAGGCGAGGCCGGTCTCGCCCAGCGCCCGCGCGACCGGCAGCCGTTCGGCCGGCCGCCACCCTGTGCCGTCGAACGCCCGTTCCAGATAGACCTCCGGGGCCGAGCCATGCAGGCAGGGCGCGCCGCGCGCCGCCAGGGTCTCGATCAGCCGGTCGCGGGTCCAGCCCGGCGCCAGCCGCTCCGGCCGGACGAAGCCGTAGACCCGGTACCAGCCGTGCACCACGTCGTCCGGCACAGGCGGCACGCGCACGCCAGGGCAGGCCGACAGCGCCGCCCGCAGCCGCCCGGCGATCGCCGTCCGCCGCGCCGTCCAGTCCGGCATCAGCTCCAGCTGGATCAGGCCGATCACCGCCTGCATCTCGATCATCCGGCCATTGCCGCCGAAGCTGTCGTGCACCAGCCGGGGCCCGGGCGGATGCACACGTTCGTACATCCCCTCCCAGCTCTTGCCGTGGTCCTTGGCCGACCAGACATGGGCCCACAGGTCGGGGTCGTCGGTGGTGACCATGCCGCCCTCGCCGCCGGTGGTCATGATCTTGTCCTGGCAGAAGGACCAGGCGGCGATGTCCCCCAGCGCCCCGACGCTGCGGCCGCGATAGCGCGCGCCATGGGCCTGGGCGCAGTCCTCCACCACCTTGATGCCCCGTTCGCGGGCGAGGGCGAGGATCGGGTCCATGTCGCAGGGCTGGCCGGCCAGGTGCACGCAGACGATGGCCCGGGTGCGCGGCGTCAGCACCGCGGCGATGGTCTCCGCCGTCAGGTTCTGGCTGTCCGGATCGACATCGGCGAACACCGGCGAGGCCCCGATGGTCACCGCCGAGGAGGCCGAGGCGATGAAGGTGCGCGGGGTGGTGACCACCTCGTCGCCGGGGCCGACGCCCACGGCCTTCAGCGCCAGCTCCAGCGCCACCGTGCCATTGGCCAGGGCGATCGCGTGCCGCGTCCCGACCCAGTCGGCGAAGCGGCGCTCGAACAGGCGGGTGCGATCGCCGGTCCAGTAGTTGACCCTGTTGGACGCCAGCACCGCGGCGACAGCCGCCACCTCGGCCTCCGTATAGCTCGGCCACGGGGCGATCGGGGGCGGGCTCGGGGCGGGGGAAGCGGGCTGTTCGGTCACGGACGCGCCTGTCGGCTCCGCAGCGGTCGGGAGGCGAGCCTAGCCGAGTCGCCGCGGCGCCGCCACGGCCGCGGCCGTGTCAGGCGGTCGCCCCTTCAGGCCAGCGCGGCCAGCAGGGCGTCGCGCAGCTCCGGCCGGCACACCACCAGATCCGGCAGCCACGGATTCTGCCGGTTGTACGCCAGCGGCGTTCCGTCCAGCCGCGAGACATGCAGTCCGGCCGCCGCCGCCACCGCCACCGGGGCGCAGCTGTCCCACTCATACTGGCCGCCGGCATGGACATAGGCGTGGGCCTCGCCGCGCAGCACCGCCAGGGTCTTGGCCCCGGCCGAGCCCATCGGCGTCAGGGTCGCCCCCAGCGCGACCGCGGCCCGCGTCGCCGCCTCCGGCGGACGCGAGCGGCTGACCACGATCCGCAGCGCGCCCGGGCAGGGGGCGCAGACCGCGCCGGGCGCCGCGAGGGTGACGTCGATGTCCGGCTGGCAGACCGCCCCGGCCCGGGCCGCCCCGTCCACCGCCAGCCCGACGTGCACCGCCCAGTCCGGCCGACCCTCGGCGTACTCCCGGGTGCCGTCCAGCGGGTCGATGATCCACACCCGGCTCCGGCCCAGCCGCGCCGGATCGGCGGCCGCCTCCTCGGACAGCACGGCGTCGTCCGGCCGCCATCGGGAAAGCGCGCGGGTCAGGAACTGGTGGGCGATGGCGTCGCCGGCGTCGCCCAGCGCCCGCCCCTCCAGCTCGCCGCCGGCGCGCAGGGCCAGCAGCAGCCGCCCCGCCGAGGTCGCCAGCCGGGCGGCCAGCGCCGCATCGTCCTGCAGCGCCCGGTCAGCGCGCACCGCGCGCCTCCAGCCAGGCGACGATCCGTTCCGCCGCCGCCTCCGGGCTTTCGCGCGTCGTGTCGATGACGATCTCCGCCGCCTCGGGCGGCTCATAGGGGCTGTCGATGCCGGTGAAGTTCTTCAGCTGGCCCGCGCGCGCCTTGCGGTACAGGCCCTTGACGTCGCGCTGCTCGGCCACCGCCAGCGGCGTGTCGACGTGCACCTCGACGAACTCGCCCGGCCCCATCAGCTCCCGCGCCAGCCGGCGCTCGGCCCGGAACGGCGAGATGAAGCTGACCATGACGATCAGCCCGGCGTCGACCATCAGCCGCGCCACCTCGGCCACCCGCCGGATGTTCTCGACCCGGTCCTCGTCGGTGAAGCCGAGGTCGCGGTTCAGCCCGTGCCGGACGTTGTCGCCGTCCAGCAGATAGGTGTGGCGACCCAGGGCGTGGAGCCGCTTCTCGACCAGGTCGGCGATGGTCGACTTGCCCGCGCCGGACAGGCCGGTGAACCACACCACAGCGCCGGTCTGGCGCTTCAGGGCGGCGCGCGCCGCCTTGTCCACCGACAGGGCCTGCCAGTGGATGTTGTGCGCCCGGCGCAGGGCGAAGCGCAGCATCCCGGCCCCGACCGTGCGGTTGGAAATGCGGTCGATCAGGATGAAGCCGCCCAGGTCGCGGTTCTCGGCGTAGGGCGCGAAGGCCACCGGCGCATCCAGCGACAGCTTGGCCACGGCGATCTCGTTCAGGTCGAGCCGGGTGGCCGGCTGCTGCTCCAGGGTGTTGACGTTGACCCGGTGCTTCAGGTCCGTGACCTGCACCCCCGCCTGCCGCGTCCCCAGCTTGATCAGATAGGGCCGCCCGGGCAGCAGGGGCTCCTCGTCCATCCACACCAGGATAGCCTCGAACTGGTCGGCGACCTCCAGCGGCGCGTCGGCCGCCGCCAGCACGGCGCCGCGCGACACGTCGATCTCGTCGGTCAGGGTCAGGGTCACCGACTGGCCGGCCACAGCGCGGTCGAGGTCGCCGT
The DNA here is from genome assembly GCA_964624025.1 of uncultured Brevundimonas sp. Taxonomy (GTDB): domain Bacteria; phylum Pseudomonadota; class Alphaproteobacteria; order Caulobacterales; family Caulobacteraceae; genus Brevundimonas. The sequence continues at coordinate 625 of CAZUXK010000165.1, read as the reverse complement.
CGGCGGTGACGAGGCGCGCCACCCGGCTGGCCGCGCCGCCCGGCAGCACCTTCACCGCATCGCCCGGGGCGACGCTGCCGGCCGCGATCAACCCGGCGAAGCCGCGGAAGTCCGGTCCCGGCCGGTTGACCCACTGCACCGGCATGCGGAACGGCCCGGCGGCCGCATCGTCGCCGACCGGCAGCTGCTCCAGCAGGGTCATCAGCGGCGGGCCGGCGTACCAGGGCGTCAGCGTCCCGGCGGTCAGCACATTGTCACCGCGCAGCGCCGACAGGGGCACGGCGTGCACCTGCGTCCGACCCAGCTTTCCGGCGAAGGCGGCGAACTCGGCGACGATGGCGTCGAACACCGCCTGCGCGCCGTCGACCAGGTCCATCTTGTGGACCGCCAGGATCAGGTGCCGGACGCCCAGCAGGCTGACCAGATAGGCGTGGCGGCGGGTCTGGGTCAGCACCCCCTTGCGCGCATCGACCAGCAGGATCGCCGCGTCCGCGGTCGAGGCCCCGGTCACCATGTTGCGGGTGTACTGCTCGTGGCCGGGGCAGTCGGCGACGATGAACTTGCGCCGTTCGGTGGCGAAGAAGCGGTAGGCGACGTCGATGGTGATGCCCTGCTCGCGCTCGGC
>CAZUXK010000164.1:0-3801 GCA_964624025.1 uncultured Brevundimonas sp. | reverse complement strand
CCGGCCAGCTCGCCGACCCGCTCGCGCACCAGGGCGGCGTCGACGGTCACCGTCTGGCCCGACAGGTCCGCGGCGCGGAAGCTGGTCTCCTCCAGCACCCGCTCGATCACCGTCTGCAGCCGCCGGGCGCCGATGTTCTCCACCGCCGAATTGGCCGCCACCGCCGCGTCGGCGAGGGCCTCGACCCCGTCGGGCGTGACCTCCAGCGTCACCCCCTCGGTGGCCAGCAGGGCCTGGTTCTGACGGATCAGATTGGCCTCCGGCTCGGTCAGGATGCGGCGGAAGTCGTCGCGGGTCAGGGCCTTGAGCTCGACCCGGATCGGCAGCCGGCCCTGAAGCTCGGGCAGCAGGTCCGAGGGCTTGGCCACATGGAAGGCCCCCGAGGCGATGAACAGCACATGGTCCGACTTCACCGGCCCGTACTTCGTCGACACCGTGGTCCCCTCGATCAGGGGCAGCAGGTCGCGCTGCACCCCCTCGCGGCTGACGTCGGCGCCGCGCGCCTCGGACCGGGCCGCCACCTTGTCGATCTCGTCGAGGAAGACGATGCCCTCGTTTTCCGCCAGCGACACCGCCTCGCGCGTCAGGCTCTCGGCGTCGAGCAGCCTGTCGCTCTCCTCGGCGATCAGCGGGGCCCAGGCGTCGCGCACGGTCATGCGAACGGTGCGGGTCCGGCCGCCGGCCAGCTTGCCGAACATCTCCGACAGGTTGAGCACCCCGACATTGCCGCCGCCGGGCAGGTCCAGCCCGGGCAGGCTCGGCGGTGCCTCGGCAAGGGTCAGGTCGATCTCCCGGTCGTCGAGCTCCCCGGCGCGCAGCTTGCGGCGGAAGGCGTCGCGGGTCGTCGGCTGGGCCCCGGGCCCGACCAGGGCCTCCAGCAGCCGGTCCTCGGCCTGGCCCTCGGCCCGGGCCCGCACCTCGCCGCGGCGACGGTCGCGCACCATCACCAGCGCCGCCTCGACGAGGTCGCGCACGATCTGCTCGACGTCGCGGCCGACATAGCCGACCTCGGTGAACTTGGTGGCCTCGACCTTGAGGAAGGGGGCCCCGGCCAGCTTCGCCAGCCGCCGGGCGATCTCGGTCTTGCCGACCCCCGTGGGGCCGATCATCAGGATGTTCTTGGGCGTCACCTCGTCGCGCAGGTCCTCGGGGACGCGCTTGCGCCGCCAGCGGTTGCGCAGGGCCACGGCCACGGCGCGCTTGGCCTCGGCCTGGCCGACGATGAAGCGATCGAGCTCGGAGACGATCTCGCGGGGGGAAAGGTCCGTCATCCCCGCCACATAGGACGCGCCGGGCCCCGACGGGAGGGGGGATCAGGTCGATCTCAGGCCAGATCCTCGAGCTCGGCCTCGGACAGGTCGCCGGGCACGATGGTGACCGGCAGGCGGCGGCTGGCCAGCCCCCCCTGCTTGAGGAGGGCGCTGATCAGCGGGCCCGGGCCGCGGGCCCCGCCGCCGGCCGCCAGCACGAGGATCTTGATCTCCGGGTCGTCGGCCACCGCCTTGCGGATCGCCCCCTGCACGTCGCCGGTCTCGATCAGCAGCACCGGCTGGGCCCCGGAGCGGGTCTCGGCCTCCTCGGCGAAGCGGCGCAGCAGGGCCTCGGCCTCCTCGCGAAGCTGGCGCTCGATCTCCTCGCGCACCCCGGACCAGTGCTCGTCATGGGTCGGGGAGATGACGCGCAGCAACGCCACCCGCCCGCCGGTGGCCCGGGCCCGCCGGGCGGCGAAGGCCAGGGCGCTCGGGAACTCCGGCGTGTCGTCGGCGACGACCAGGAACTTGCGCGGCATCGGCCCCCCTCCCCTGCCCGGCGCCCTAGAGGGCCCGGGCGAAGCTGCGGATCGCGCCGTGGGCGATCGTCAGCTTGGCGAAGGACCAGCCGCGGCCCGACTGCTCGATCTCGTCGACGCTGGCGCGCAGGCTCTCGACCTCGGCCAGGCGCGGCCCGATCCAGGCGTCGACCGCCGCCTCGGCGGCCGCCTCGCTGCCGCCGACGGCGGCGTCGGTCCCGGCTGCGACGGCGGCGGTCAGCTCCATCTGGGCCGTCATCAGCTCGCCGATCAGGCGGCGCACCGCCAGCCGGTCGTACTGGTCCTCGGACGGCACCTGGCGGGCGGCGACGCGCAGCCGGTCGAAGTCGAAGGCGGCCCCCACCTGGTGGTAGAGCCGGGCCATGGCCGGGTCCCGCCAGCCGGCCTGACGGGCCAGATCGCCGATGTCGGCGGCCGGCACCAGCGGCTGCAGCATGGCCAGGTCGGCGGCGAGGTCGGCCGGCGCGCCGAGCGCCGTCAGGGCCGCGACGCGCTCGGCCAGCCGCGACCGGGCGAAGCGCGACAGCACATCGGCCCCGGCGCCCCGCAGGGCGTCTGCGGTCGGCCGGTAGGTGGCGATCAGCCCGGCCACGCCGCGGCCGCCGCCATTGGCGCGCCGCGCCAGCCACAGGGTCTGGCGGCGCAGGGCCGTGGCCACCTCGCCATAGAGGGCGGTCTGGGCCTCGGCCGGGATCTTCAGGTCCAGCGCCGACACCGCGTCCCAGGCCTCGTCGAGGCGGAACACCCGCCGCGCCGCCTCGAAGGCCACCACCAGGGCGGTGGTGTCGCACTCCGCCGCCGCCGTCAGCCGGGCCGGGAAGGTGAAGCCGGCCATGTTGACGATCTCGTTGGCCATCACCGTGGCGACGATCTCGCGCCGCAGCCGGTGGGTCTTCATCTCCCCCTCGAAGCGGGCCAGCGGCCCGGGGAAGTAGCGGACCAGGGTCTCCTCGAAGAACGGGTCCTCGGGGGCCTTCGAGGCGACGATGGCCTCGCTCAGCTCCAGCTTGGAATAGGCCAGCAGCACCGCCAGCTCCGGCCGGGTCAGGGCCTTGCCCTGGTCGCGGCGCTCGGCGATCTGGGCGTCTGAGGGCAGCCCCTCGACCTTGCGGTCCAGCCGCCCGGCCTCGCCCAGACGGCGCATGAAGGCCTGCTGGGCGTCCAGCTCGCCCACGCCCTGGGCCTCGCGCAGGGTCAGGGCCAGAGTCTGGTCGATGTTGTGGGCCAGCACCTTCTGCGCCACCTCCTCGGTCATGGAGGCGAGCAGCGGGTTGCGATCCCCGGCCTTCAGCGCGCCCGAGACGATGGCCGAGCCGGTCAGGATCTTGATGTTGACCTCGTGGTCCGAGGAATCGACCCCGGCCGAGTTGTCGATGGCGTCGGTGTTGATGCGGCCGCCGTTGAGGGCGAAGGCGATGCGGGCGGCCTGGGTCAGGCCGAGGTTGGCCCCCTCGCCCACCACCTTGACCCGCAGCTCGCCAGCCTCGACGCGCAGGGCGTCATTGGCCTTGTCGCCCACCTGGGCGTCGGTCTCGCCCGGGCCCTTCACATAGGTGCCGATGCCGCCGAGGTAGAGCAGCTCGGCCGGGGCCTTGAGGATGGCGTTCATCAGCGCGGCCGGATCGAGCGCCTCGGCCTCGATGCGGAGGGCCTCGCGGGCTTCCGGCGACAGGGCGATCGACTTGGCCGAGCGCGGGAACACCCCGCCGCCCTTCGAGATCTTCGACACGTCGTAGTCCTGCCAGGACGAGCGCGGCAGCTCGAACATGCGCTTGCGCTCGATCCAGCTGCTCTCCGGGTCCGGGTTCGGATCGATGAAGATGTCGCGGTGATCGAAGGCGGCGACCAGCTTCGTCGCCTTCGACAGCAGCATGCCGTTGCCGAACACGTCGCCCGACATGTCGCCGACGCCGACCACGGTGAAGGGTTCGGTCTGGATGTCCTTGCCCATCTCGCGGAAGTGGCGCTTGACCGCCTCCCAGGCGCCGCGG
>CAZUXK010000163.1:1373-3863 GCA_964624025.1 uncultured Brevundimonas sp. | reverse complement strand
GGTTGATGCGGTGGTCCGTCACCCGACCCTGCGGGAAGTTGTAGGTGCGGATGCGTTCCGAGCGGTCGCCCGAGCCGACCTGGCTCTTGCGCGCGTCGGCGCGGGCCTTGTCCTTCTCCTGCCGTTGCAGGTCGTAGAGCCGGGCCTTGAGGTTGGCCATGGCCTTGCGGCGGTTCTCGTGCTGGCTCTTCTCGGAGCTGGTGGCGACGATGCCGGTCGGCAGGTGGGTGATGCGCACCGCCGAGTCCGTCTTGTTCACGTGCTGCCCGCCGGCGCCCGAGGACCGGTAGGTGTCGATGCGGATGTCCTTGTCCTCGATGACGATGTCCACGTCCTCGGCCTCGGGCAGGACCGCCACGGTCGCCGCCGAGGTGTGGATGCGGCCGCCGGCCTCGGTCACAGGCACCCGCTGCACCCGGTGCACGCCGCTCTCGAACTTGAGCCGGCCGAACACCCCTTCGCCGGTGATGCTGGCGACGATCTCCTTGTAGCCGCCCATCTCGCCTTCGGAGACGCTGTCGATCTCCACGCGCCAGCCGAGCGTCTGGGCGTAGCGGCTGTACATGCGGAACAGGTCTCCGGCGAACAGGGCCGCCTCGTCGCCGCGCGCACCTCCAGGATGGCCGAGGCGTTCTCGTCCCGGTCGCGCGGGGCCAGCAGCAGCGCCACGGCGCGCTCCATCTCCGGCAGGCGAGCGGTCAGGTCCGCCAGTTCCTCGGCGGCCAGGGCGCCCATCTCCGGATCGGCGGCCAGAGCCTCCAGCTCGCCGATCTCGGCCCGGGCGCGGGCCAGGGCGGCGACGGCGTCGGCCACCGGTTTGAGCTCGGCATGCTCCTTCGAGAGGCGCACGATTTCCGCCCCGTCCGAGGCTGCGGACATGCGCGCCTCGACCTCCTGGAAGCGGTCGAGCACCTGTTCGAGCCGGGCCTGGGGCAGTCGCAAGGGGGAAGGCGCTCCGGAGCGGGGGACGGGGCGCCCGCTTTACGCGGCGGCGCGCCGGCTGTCGATCTTGACGGCGCCGGGCAACCAACGGCGTGTTCGGGACTTCTCGCCCTGCTGCCGCAGGCGACCAAGGGGACCGATGCAAGACTTCCTGCTGTTCCTTCTCGTCGGGATGCTGGCCCAGATCGTCGATGGCTCCCTCGGCATGGCCTATGGCGTGATCTCATCGTCCGTGCTGCTCGCCTTCGGCGTGCCGCCGGCCGCGGCCTCGGCCAGCGTCCATGCGGCCGAGGTCTTCACCACCGGCGCCTCGGCCGGATCGCACGTCTGGCACCGCAATGTGGAGTGGCGGCTGTTCGTCCCGCTCGCCGTCGGCGGCGTGGCCGGGGGCGTGGCCGGAGCCTACTTCCTGAGCGGCATTGATGGCGACATGATCAAGCCGTTCATCGTCGTGTATCTGGCCGGTATGGGGCTCTACATCCTGTGGCGGGCGACCCGCGCCCTGCGGCCGCGGATCATCCGGCCGCGCTGGCTGGTGGCGCCGCTGGGCGTCGTGGGCGGCTTCTTCGACGCCATCGGCGGCGGGGGCTGGGGCCCGACCGTGTCCTCGGCCATGGTCGGCGCCGGTCAGGAGCCGCGCAAGGCGATCGGCACCGTCAACTCGGTCGAATTCCTCGTCACCTCGGCCATCTCCGCCACCTTCCTGTGGGCGCTGATCACCGGCCACTGGCGCGAGGCGGAGGGACTGCAGAGCCACCTCGCCGCTGTGGCTGGCCTTGTGGTCGGCGGGCTGATCGCGGCGCCCTTCGCCGGCTTCGTCGTCAAGCGCGTGCCCCAGCGCCTGCTGACCTTCGCGGTCGGCGGTCTGCTGATCGCGCTGGCCGGCTTCCAGGGACTGCAGCTGGCCGGCCTGGTCGGGCGCTGAGGCGCCTCAGGCCGGGGCGGTGGTCCGGAAGCTGTCGCGCGTCTCCAGCGCCGCGGAGAGCGCCGCCAGACGCGGCCGGCCCTCGGCCCAGCCGAAGTCCGGGTGGCGGAAGCCGATCCAGCTGGTGGCGACTCCCGCGGTGATCACCCCCATGTCGAGCGGCGCATCCGGCTCCGGAACCGCCGCCTCCAGCGCGTCGAGTGCGCGGTCCATGTTGGTCGTCCAGCGCCTGATCCACGAGGGCGAGCGCTCGCTCTCGGGGCGGCGCTTCTCCAGCACCAGCTTGACCCCCATCTCCAGCGCCGCATTGCCGAGCGTCTCCAGCCGCTTGACCCGCAGCCGTTCGGGCCCGGAGGCCGGCAGCAGGCGCGGCCCGTCCCCGATCTCGTCGAGGTGCTCGCAGATCACCGGGCTGTCGCTGAGCGGCAGGCCGTCGCCGGCGATCAGGGTCGGCACCTGAACCACCGGATTGGCCGCCAGCAGCGCCGGGGCGTTGGCGTAGGGGTCGACCACGACCTCCTCGACCCGGTCGGCGAGCCCCTTCTCGCGCAGCACGATCCGGCACTTGCGGGCGAAGGGCGAGGGAGTGGTGATGTAGAGGATCATGGATACCTGCGGGCGGT
>CAZUXK010000163.1:0-1273 GCA_964624025.1 uncultured Brevundimonas sp. | reverse complement strand
GGGCGGTCCAGCCGGTGACGAAATTCGGCACCAGGTCCGCGTCGCCTGTCACGGTCAGGGACGGGGTGGCCACGGCGCGATAGGTGTCCGGCGTCACCAGACCCGGGACGACGCCGGGCGACGACAGCAGGACGATGGCGTCGACGTCCGGATCGGCCTGCGGTCCGGCGACCGTCACAGCGCCGCCGGCCATGGCCGACAACAGGGAGCCGTAGGAATGGCCCGCCGCGATCAGCGGCTTGCCGGGCGCGCGCTGCCGGGCGGCCTCGCGCACCGCCGCCATGTCGGCGATGCGGGCGAAGAAGCCGGTCGGCCCGTTGAAGCTGGCGCGGTCGGGATGGCGCAGGGAGTCGACGTGCAGCGGCGCCAGCACCGTAAAGCCGGCGGCCTGCCAGGTCTCGAGCAGCCGGTGGTAGGCGGCCGGCGCGCCGCCCATGCCGTGGCTGAAGGCGATGACGGCGCGCGGCTCGCCCTCGGCGGGCCAGACCTGCAGTTCGACCGACCGGTTCTGGACCGTCAGCGTCTCGACGGCGGGTGGCGCAGGCGGCGTCTGCGCAAACGTCGGCGCGGCCGCCAGCATCAAGGCTGCAGCGGCCGCGGCGGCGAGGCGTCTCAGCATCTGCATCCCCCGATGGACGGGGCTACTCGGCCGCCGCCTGCGCCGCTTCAAACTCGGCGGCCTTACGTTCCACGAGCTCGACGATGTGGTCAATCATGCCGTCGTTGGCCTGTTTGTGGGCGATTTTGCCGTTCAGATAGATCATGCCCGAGCCCTTGCCGCCGCCGGTGAAGCCGATGTCGGTGTAGAGCGCCTCGCCCGGGCCGTTGACGACGCAGCCGATGATCGACAGCGACAGCGGCGTCGAGACGTGGGCCAGTCGCTCCTCGAGGATGCCGACCGTCTCGATGACGTTGAAGCCCTGCCGCGCGCAGGACGGGCAGGCGATGATGTTGACGCCGCGGTGGCGCAGCCCCAGCGACTTGAGGATGTCGAAGCCGACCTTGATCTCCTCGACCGGGTCGGCCGCCAGCGACACCCGGATGGTGTCGCCGATGCCCGACCACAGCAACATGCCGAGGCCGATCGAGGACTTGATGGTGCCGGTGCGCAGCGGCCCGGCCTCGGTCACGCCGAGGTGCAGCGGGCAGTCGATGGCCTCGGCCAGCTGCTGATAGGCGGCGACGGTCAGGAACGGGTCCGAGGCCTTCACCGAGATCTTGAACTCGTGGAAGTCGTGGTCCTGCAGGATGCGGGCGTGGTTCAGCGCGCTCT
>CAZUXK010000162.1:0-3868 GCA_964624025.1 uncultured Brevundimonas sp. | reverse complement strand
GGCCGTGGGCCGGGTCCATCAGCCCGACCACGGCGTGGTCGACGTGGCTGTCGAAATCCATCGCCTCGACCAGACGGGGCCCGCCCCCGACCACCCCGGGAAACACCGGCGGCTCATGGTCGGGCTCGCCGCCGCGGGCGTCGGCGGCCATCCAGACGAACACCAGTCCCTGGCTTTCGCGCACCGCATAGGCGCGCACGCGGATGCGCTCGGCCTCGGGGCCCTGGCCCTCGACCAGCGACGGGATGGCGGCGCAGACGCCGTCGGTGCGGAAACGCCAGCCATGATAGGGGCACTCGACCGTCTCGCCCTCGCCGGGGTGCTGCACCAGCCGGCCGGCGGACAGGGGCGCGGCGCGGTGGGGGCAGATGTCGCGCATCGCATAGACCGCGCCGGCGCGGGTCCGCCCGATCAGCACCGGCTCGCCCAGCAGCTCGTGGCGCTTCAGCGACCCCGGGGCCACGTCGCGGCCGAGGGCAGCGAAGTACAAGGCGTCGCGGACGAAGCCCTGGCCGAAGCGGGCGGGGGCGGCGGGGTCAGTGGCGGCGGTCATGGAGCCTGTCTACACTGGCCCGCGGATGCAAGGCGAGCTGCTATCATAAAGTTCTTTACAATGCAAAGTGCACTTGGCATTCCTCGCGCACACCAAGGGGAGACCTCATCATGAACCGCACCGCCGCTTCCGCCTTCGCCCTGCTGCTGGCCGCGACCGTTCCGGCGCTCGCCGTCGCCACGCCGGCCGCCGCCCAGAGCCCCGCCGCCCACGGCCACCGGCACGCTGACTTCGAGTCGGGCCGCTTCCATGTCCGCGTCGAGGGCGAGGCCTCGGCCCCGGGCCGCGACCTGATCCTGATCCCCGGCCTGTCGTCGCACCCGGACGTGTTCAACGGCCTGATCTCGCGGCTGGAGCCCGGCTGGCGCATCCACGCCGTGCACGTGGCCGGTTTCTCCGGCGCCCCGGCCGAGGCCAATGCCGAGGGCCCGGTGGCCGCGCCGGTGGCCGCCGAGCTGGCCCGCTACATCGCCGACCAGGGCCTGCAGAAGCCGGTGGTGATCGGCCACTCGATGGGCGGGACCATCGGCATGATGCTGGCGGCGCGCCATCCGGACAGCGTCGGCAAGCTGATGGTGGTCGACATGATCCCCTTCATGGGGCCGATGTTCGGCGGGCCGACGGCGACGCCGGAAAGTGTCGCCCCGATCGCCGACCAGATCCGCGCCGGCATGCTGTCGGTTCCGGCCGAGGCCTATGAGGCCCAGCTGACCGGCACCATCACCGGCATGATCAACACCGAGTCCGAGCGCGCCGGGCCACTGGACCAGGCCCGCCGCAGCGACCGCACGGTCAGCGCCAACGCCTATCGCGAGCTGATCGTCACCGACCTGCGGCCGGAGCTGCCGAACATCACCGCCCCGGTCGAGGTGCTGTACGTCACCTTCACCGGCATGCCCCCGGCGATGACCGACGACATCTACCGCGCCTCGTTCCAGACCTTGCCCTCGGCGCAGCTGACGCGGATCGACGACAGCGCCCACTTCATCATGCTGGACCAGCCCGAGGTCTTCGCCGCCGAGGTGAACGCCTTTTTAGACTGACGCCGCGAAATCGGCCGAAAGCCCCGTCATCGATGATGACGGGGCGTTTCCGCCTGCGCCCGATCAGGCTAATAGCGGGCGAACAGGGTTCTGGGGACGACGATGGCGGGTCGGACGGCGACAGGCGGCGGCGCGGGCGGACGGACGCCCCTGCAGAAGGCGCTCTACTGGGGCGGGGTGGCGGCCGTCTGGCTGCTGATCTTCCTGGTGGTGTTCTTCGCCGTGTTCGCGCGGGGTCTGCCGGACACCTCGGCCCTCTATGACGTCGATCGCCAGCCCTCGATCACCTATCTGGACCGCAACGGGGCCCTGATCGCCACGCGCGGCTCGCAGCAGGCGCCGCCGGCGGACCTGAGCCAGCTGCCCGACTATGTGCCGGCCGCCTTCATCGCCATCGAGGACCGCCGCTTCTACTGGCACCCGGGCTTCGACCCGATCGGCATGAGCCGCGCCGCGGTGCGCAACATGCGCGCCGGACGGGTGGTCGAGGGCGGCTCGACCATCACCCAGCAGCTGGCCAAGAACCTGTTCCTCACCCCGGACCAGAACCTGCGGCGCAAGACCCAGGAACTGATGCTGGCGGTGTGGCTGGAGATGAAGTTCTCCAAGGAGGAGATCCTCGCCCTCTATCTGAACCGGGTCTATTTCGGCGCCGGCGCCTATGGCATCGAGGCGGCCTCCCAGCGCTATTTCGACAAGGCGGCCAAGGATCTGACTGTCGGCGAGGCGGCCCTGCTGGCCGGGCTGCTGAAGGCGCCGTCGCGCTATTCGCCGGTGTCGGAGAGCGCCCGCGCCGCCGCCCGCGCCACCGTGGTGCTGGACGAGATGGAGGAGGCCGGGGTCATCACCCCCGAGCAGCGCCGCGCCGCCGCGGCCGAGCCGGTGCGAGTGTCGCGCACCCTGGCGACCCAGCACGCCCAGTACTTCATCGACTGGCTGGACCAGGAGATCCGCGGCCTGGTCGGCGAGCCGACCGAGGACCTGGTGGTCGAGACCACCCTGGACCTGACCCTGCAGACCTCGGCCGAGCGCTCGGTGCGCCGCATCCTCGAGCGGGACGGCGGCCGGGGCGTGGAGCAGGCGGCGCTGGTGGCGCTGGACGGCGAGGGCCGGGTGCGGGCCCTGATCGGCGGGGCCTCCTACGCCGACAGCCAGTTCAACCGCGCCATCGACGCCCGCCGCCAGGCCGGCTCGGCCTTCAAGCCGTTCGTCTATCTGGCGGCGCTGGAGGCCGGCTACACCCCCGAGACGCCGGTGGTGGACGAGCCGATCCGCATCGGCGCCTGGGAGCCGCGCAACTATTCGGGGACCTTCGCCGGGGAGATGACCCTGTCGGAGGCGGTGGCCCAGTCGACCAATACGGTGGCGGCCGGGATCGCCGACCAGATCGGCCGGGATTCCGTGGCCCGCGCCGCCCGGCGGCTGGGCATCACCAGCCGGGTCGGGCTGGAGCCGGCCATGGCCCTCGGCGCCGTCGAGGTCAGCCCGCTGGAGATGGCCCAGGCCTATGACGCCTTCGCCAACGGCGGCCGCCGGGTCGAGGCGCACGGCATCACCCGCATCCGCACCCCCGCCGGCCGGGTCATCTACCAGCGCGCCGCCCGCGGCGAGGCCGGCGGCCAGGCCATCAACAACCCGCACCTCTACTATCTGAACGAGATGCTGCGCGGCGTGGTCCAGCGCGGCACGGCGCGGGTGGTCAACATTCCGGGCCGGGATCTGGCCGGCAAGACCGGCACCACCTCGGACTACCGGGACGCCTGGTTCGTCGGCTACACCGGGGGCTTCACCGTGGCCGTCTGGGTCGGCAAGGACGACAATTCGCCGATGCGCGGCGTCACCGGCGGCCAGGCCCCGGCGGCGATCTGGAAGGGCTTTATGGATGCGGCCCTGCCGCGCCTGAACGTGCAGCCGATCCCGTCCGGCCCGGCCATGCCCGAGGGCTGGGTCCCGGCCGATCCGATCGGCGACCTGTTGGGCCGCCTGGGCGGCGAGGACGGCGGTGAGCCGGGCGCGGCGACGGAGTCCGACGCCTCAACGCCGCCGGCGGAGGAGCGGCCCGTGGTGCGCCCGACCGCGCCCCAGCCGCAGGCCCCGGCCGGCCCCGACCAGCGCGGCGAGGCGCCCCCGCCGGAGAAACGGCCCGACCCGCTGTTCTTCTAGGGGCTTCATTCCTCCCCCGCAGGGGGAGGGGGACCACGCGTAGCGTGGTGGAGGGGGCCTCTTCGCAACGGCTCACCTCAGCCCGCCCCCCTCCGTCTCGCCGGCTCCG
>CAZUXK010000161.1:0-3990 GCA_964624025.1 uncultured Brevundimonas sp. | reverse complement strand
GCACCTTCTGGTGGCGGCGCTGCAGCGAGCAGTCGCGCTCGCCGAGGTGCACGACGTTGCCGTGGCTGTCGGCGATCACCTGGATCTCGATGTGGCGCGGCTTCTGGAGGTAGCGCTCCATGTAGACGGCGCCATTGCCGAACGCCGCCTGCGCCTCGGACTGGGCGGTCTGCACCGCCTCGGTCAGGCTCTCGGGCGTCAGGGCGACCTTCATGCCGCGGCCGCCGCCGCCGGCCGCCGCCTTGACGATCAGCGGGAAGCCGATGGCCTTGGAGGCCTTGATCGCCGCCTCGACGGTCTCGACCTCGCCGTCAGAGCCGGGGACGACCGGGATGCCGGAGTCCTTCGCCGTCTGCTTGGCGGTGATCTTGTCGCCCATGATGCGGATGTGTTCGGGGCGCGGACCGATGAAGGTCATGCCGTGCGCCTCGACGATCTCGGCGAAGCGCGCGTTTTCCGAAAGGAAGCCGTAACCCGGGTGGATCGCCTGGGCCCCGGTGATCTCCGCCGCGGCGATGATCGACGGGATGTTCAGGTAGGACTTCGAGGCTTGGGCCGGCCCGATGCACACGCTTTCGTCCGCAAGGCGGACCCACATGGCCCCGCGATCGGCCTCGGAGTGCACCGCGACGGTGGAGATGCCCATCTCCTTGCAGGCGCGATGAATGCGCAGGGCGATTTCGCCGCGGTTGGCGATCAGGACCTTGGTGAACATGGCGGTATTTCCTCACCTGTGCCCGTCATCGCCGGGCTTGTCCCGGCGACCCATACGCTCAGGCGGCGAGGGAGGGGCGTCGGGCGTGGGCGTCTATGGGCCCCCGGGACAGGCCCGGGGGTGACGAACATGGGGACGGTCGAACCGACGGTCCCCAAAATGTCAGGCCTCGAGGACGACGAGCGGTTCGCCGAACTCGACCGGCTGGGCGTCGCCGACAACGATCTCCGCCACCACGCCGTCGCGCGGCGAGGTGATCGGGTTCATCGTCTTCATGGCCTCGACGATGAGCAGGGTCTGGCCCTTCCTGACCTTGTCGCCGGGCTTGATGAAGGCGTCGGCGCCCGGAGCCGGAGCCAGATAGGCCGTGCCGACCATCGGCGACTTGACCTCTTCACCCGCGCGGGCCGGTGCGGCGGGAGCCGCGGGGGCAACGGGGGCCGGCGCCGGGGCGGCGGCATAGGTGATCGGCGCCGCGGACACCGTGATCTCGCGCTTGACCTTGATCTTCACGTCGCCGCGCTCGACCTCGATCTCGGTCAGTTCGGTTTCCTTGAGGATATTGGCCAGTTGCCGCACGAGAGCGGCGTCGATGGCGTCGGCTTTCTTGGAATCGGACATGGAAGGCAAACTCCTCAGGACCGTGCGGCGCGCGCGCGGGCGAGCCGCAGCGCGGCCCGGACGGCCAGGTCGTAGCTGAAGGGGCCGAAGCCCGAAACCACGCCCGCCGCGACCGGCGAGACGTAGGAGTGATGACGGAACGCCTCGCGGGCCGCCGGGTTGGACAGGTGACACTCCACCACAGGGATGGCGAGCGCCTTGATGGCGTCGTGCAGGGCGACGGAAGTGTGGCTGTAGGCGGCCGGGTTGAACACCACGGCGTCGGCCTTCTCGCCGGCCTCATGAAGCCAGTCGATCAGCCGGCCCTCGTCGTTGGACTGGCGGAACACGACCTCGGCCCCTTCGGCGGCCGTGCGACACAGGGCCTCGACGTCCGCGAGGGTGTCGCGGCCGTAGACGTCCGGCTCCCGGGTCCCCAGCAGGTTGAGGTTGGGGCCGTTCAGCACGTAGAGGACAGGGGTGTGGCGCATGCGCTCCAGCCGCAGAGTCGGGCCGGCCCTTTTAGCGGACCCGCTCCGTCGGTCAAAGCAGCGCGTTCAGGAAAGGTGACGCAAGGTCATGCGGGTGCAGATCAATGGCGAGCCGCGGGAGGTGTCGGCGACGACGCTGCTGGCGCTGGTCGAGGCGCTGGGGCTTGATCCGCGCAAGGTCGCGATCGAGCGCAATCTCGAGATCGTGCCGCGCAGCCTGCACGGCGAAACGCCGGTGGCCGAGGGCGACCGCATCGAGATCGTCCAGTTCGTCGGCGGCGGGTGAGGGTTCAGACCCGTCCCTGCATCTTTTCGTAATAGACTTGGCTCTTCTTTTCGCGGCGTACGAAGTCGGCGAGCTTGTCGTGCAGTCTGACGTCTCGAAAACTGCGCATCCCGTCTGTGGCCAGCGTCTTTCGAACAAGGTCCAAATTCGGAATGTTGCGTTTGCGGGTCATCCGGGAAAGATGAAATACCGAAAACAAACAAGTCAGGGCAAGCAAGACTGATAACCCCGCCTTCCAGCCTCCGTCTGAGCCCGCCGCAAGTACTTTCGGGGTCAGAATGACACCCCCCGCGACGCTGATCGCGACAACGCTCCCGACGGCTCCAATTGTGAGCGCATCGGTCAGGATGTGGCCAACCCACCTTATGCCATAGTGCAAACGGCGAATGCGCCACATCTGCAGCTGCATCATCAACTCAATGTGTTCCACGCGGGCGTTGAGCCAGAAGGCGAGCTTGGACCATTTCTTGACCTCAAGAGGCCAGGCTTCGAGCAACTGGGTGCTGTCGATGTCCCACTTGCTGTGATTGATCCGGTCGATCAGTTGGGGGATCACCTCGGTCAGGCTGTGCAAGCGGATATCCAGCACCTTCGAAAGGACGTTGCAGCTGGCGCGCGTGGCGTCCTCGAATTTGTCGGTGTGGCGCTGAATGCGATCTGACGTGAGGGCGATGACAATGCCGATGGCGAGCAGGGCGAAAAATGCGCTCGACGCAATGACCCACAACGCGGGAGCAAGGGCCGAAGCGGCGAGAAACAACGAGCCGATGGCGATGACCATCCCGATCGCCTCAAGCGCGACCCGCCGGCGCGCCAGCACCAGCCGCCAGAAGTTGCGGACGAAGACATACCGGAAGGAAGAGATCGTTTCCTTGAGATCGCTTTCGCCAACGTCGGTCACCTCGCCAGACGCGAAGCGACGTTCAATCATGTCCTTCTGGACGATGTGGAAGGCTTCGGGATTCTCGAAGCTCATGCCGGCCTGTTCGCTGGGCATGGCGTCCTCGTAGCGCCGCCGTTCGAACGGAAACATATTGATGCGGTCGTCGAAATAGAGGTTCATCGAGACGTCCAGAGCCCGCCAGACTTCCGGGTCGTCGACCATCGCGGCGTAGTCCTCGATCGGGCGCGACTTGAACTGCCGGACCTTCAGCTGGACATAACCCATCGCTCCGGTGCCGGCGTCTTCTATAAGTGATGTGTAGCGATCTGGCCTTCGCACATTGTCCATGTAGAGGGCGTTCGCCAGGTCCGATATGGTGCCATCGAACAGAGGCCCGTCGCGAAAGACCTTGAGTTGCAACACGCCTCGCAACAAGCCGTCCATGTCGCTACCTCGTGGAACCTCGGTATCCGACGTTAGGTTGTCCCGCGGGAGAGCGCCATAGGCGGATGGCCTATTGGCCCATGCTGTTGCGGAGCAGTCACCAGACAACAGAGGATTGCTCGCGAGGGATGAGCTGGCTCACGCAGTCGCGAGGCAGTCTTTCCCGATCGGCGGCGGCCTCCGTCCCGGAGGGGCGCTCAGCCCACCTTCACCCGCGTGGCCGCCTCCGGCAGGTCCTCGCCGAACGCCCGCTGATAGAACTCGGCGATCTGGGGGCGCTCCAGCTCGTCGCATTTGTTGAGGAAGGTCAGCCGGAAGGCGAGGCCCAGGTCGCTGCCGAAGATCAGGGCGTTCTGGGCCCAGGTGATCACCGTCCGGGGACTCATGACGGTGGAAATGTCCCCGTTCATGAAGGCGTTGCGGGTCATGTCGGCGACGCGGACCATGGCGGCGACCTGCCGACGGCCCTCGGCCGTGGCGTACTCCGGGGCCTTGGCCACGACGATCTCGGCCTCGACGTCGTGGTCCAGGTAGTTCAGCGTCGTGACGATGTTCCAGCGATCCAGCTGGG
>CAZUXK010000160.1:0-4034 GCA_964624025.1 uncultured Brevundimonas sp. | reverse complement strand
CTTCGCCGACCAGATGATGGGCCTGGGCTTCCGCGAGGCGGCCAAGGCCGGCATCAGCTTCGGCAAGGACGACATCGTCATCCCGGCCAAGAAGCTGGACATCGTCGAGGAGACCCGCACCCAGGTCGAGGAGTACGAGCAGCAGTACGCTGACGGCCTCATCACCAAGGGCGAGAAGTACAACAAGGTCGTCGACGCCTGGGCCAAGGCCACCGACCGGATCGCCGACGCGATGATGGGCGAGATCGCCCAGCCGCGCGTGCTGCGTGAGGGCCGGACCCCCGAGATCAACTCGGTGTTCATGATGGCCAACTCCGGCGCCCGGGGTTCGCAGGCCCAGATGAAGCAGCTGGGCGGCATGCGCGGCCTGATGGCCAAGCCGTCGGGCGAGATCATCGAGACCCCGATCGTCTCGAACTTCAAGGAAGGCCTGACCGTTCTCGAGTACTTCAACTCGACCCACGGCGCCCGCAAGGGCCTGGCCGACACCGCGCTGAAGACCGCCAACTCGGGCTATCTGACCCGCCGTCTGGTGGACGTGGCCCAGGACTCGATCGTCACCGAGGAAGACTGCGGCTCGACCCGCGGCATCACCCTGCGGGCGGTGGTCGAGGGCGGCGACGTTCTCGTGTCGCTGGGCCAGCGCGTGCTGGGCCGCTACACCGCCGAGGAGGTCAAGGAGCCCGGCACGGAAAACGTGCTGTTCCCGGCTGACACCTATCTCCAGGAAGAGGAGATCGAGGTGCTCGAGGCGGCCGGCGTCCAGGCCGTCAAGGTCCGTTCGGCCCTGACCTGCGAGGCCGAGGCCGGCATCTGCGGCATGTGCTACGGCCGTGACCTGGCGCGCGGCACCAACGTCAACATCGGCGAGGCTGTTGGCGTCATCGCCGCCCAGTCGATCGGCGAGCCGGGCACCCAGCTGACGATGCGGACCTTCCACATCGGCGGCACCGCCCAGGTGGCCGAGACTTCGTTCTTCGAGGCGACCAACAGCGGCGTGGCCAAGGTCACCGGCCCGACCGTTCTGGCCGCCCACGGCGACCTCGTGGCCATGAGCCGCAACGTCGTGGTCACCGTGGTGGTCGACGGCAAGGACCGCGAGACCCACAAGGCCCCCTACGGCGCGCGCCTGCGCGTCAAGGACGGCGACGAGGTCAAGAAGGGCCAGCGTCTGGCCGAGTGGGACCCCTACACCACCCCGATCCTCACCGAGGTCGGCGGTCCGGTCCGCTTCGAGGACCTGGTGGACGGCCTGTCGGTCAAGGAAGAGACGGACGAGGCCACCGGCATCGCCCAGCGCGTCGTCTCCGACTGGCGCGCCAGCCCGCGCGGCTCGGACCTGCGTCCGGCCGTGGGCGTCATCGCCGGCGACAGCTACGCCCGTCTGGCCTCGGGGGCGGACGCCCGCTACCTGCTGCCGGTCGGCGCCATCCTGTCGGTCTCGAACGGCGATGAGGTGAAGCCCGGCGACGTGCTGGCCCGTCTGCCCACCGAGGGCGCCAAGACGCGCGACATCACCGGCGGTCTGCCGCGGGTGGCCGAGCTGTTCGAAGCCCGCCGTCCGAAGGACTGCGCCGTCATCGCCGAGATGGACGGTCGGGTCGAGTTCGGCCGCGACTACAAGAACAAGCGCCGCATCAAGATCACGCCCGAGGTCAATGCCGACGGCGTGCAGGGCGAGGCGGTCGAGTTCCTGATCCCCAAGGGCAAGCACATCTCCGTCCACGACGGCGACCTGATCCAGAAGGGCGACTACATCATCGACGGCAACCCGGATCCGCACGACCTGCTGCGCATCCAGGGCGTGGAGGCCCTGGCCGAGTACCTCGTCAACGAGGTGCAGGAGGTCTATCGACTGCAGGGCGTGCCGATCAACGACAAGCACATCGAGGTGATCGTTCGCCAGATGCTGCAGAAGGTCGAGATCCTCGACTCCGGCGAGACCACCCTCATCAAGGGCGATCACGTCGACAAGGCCGAGGCCGAGCTCGAGAACGCCAAGGTCGAGAAGCGCGGCGGGCGTCCGGCGACGATGCAGCCGGTCCTGCTGGGCATCACCAAGGCGTCGCTGCAGACCCGCAGCTTCATCTCGGCGGCGTCGTTCCAGGAGACCACCCGCGTCCTCACCGACGCCTCGGTCAACGGCAAGATCGACACTCTTGAGGGGCTGAAGGAAAACGTCATCGTCGGCCGCCTGATCCCGGCCGGCACCGGCGCCTACCTGCGCGCGCTGCAGAAGATCGCCAACTCGCGCGATGCGGAACTGACCCAGGCCCGCGAGGCCGCGGTCGAGCCGCTGCCCGCCGACCTGGCGGCCGAGCTGGAGCACTCGGAGGGCTGACCCTGTCCTCCCCACGCGAGTGGGGAGGGGGACCGGCCGCAGGCCGGTGGAGGGGCGACGTCACGCCTCTGCCGGAGGGCCCCTCCGTCCCGGCGCGCCGCGCCGGGCCACCTCCCCATCAGGGATGGGGAGGAGAAAGATGACAGGGGCGGGACCGGTGACGGTCCCGCCCTTTTTCGTGGGTGTCAGTCCAGCTTGTTGGACGGCTGGCGCAGGACGGTGGTCGCGCCCTGGCGCATGTCGACGCCGGGCACGTCCGGCAGGTGCGCGCCGGCGCAGGTGCCGCGGAGGTTGCTGCCGACACAGTCAGCAGAGGCGCCGCTGACGCCCACGCCCCCCGACAACGGCCGCCGCCGCGCCTCGTACTGTGCGAGGGCCGCGGCCCCCTCCGCGGCGAAGCGGGCGTCGCGGCGGGCGTCGCCGCTGCCGGTGATCGGGGCGGCGCGGGCGGCGGCCTGACCGAACGCCTCGTCGCAGGCCGCGCGCTCGGCGGCGGTCAGGGTCTCGCGGCGCAGGCGGCAGCCGACGCCGCTGTTGCGCAGGGCGCGGGCCATACGGTCGCCCGTGGCCTCCGGCTGGACGGTCCAGTCGCGCGGCACGGCGACGCCGGCGGGCGCCTCGGGCCCCTGAAGGGCGCGGTCGGTTTCGTCGTCCGGGCGCAGGCGCACCCGGGGCGCTTCGGGACGACTGGCAACAGGGCGGCCGGCGGCGGGGGCGGGCAGGGGAACCGCGGCGGCGGCCGGGGGGCGCGGCCGCTCGTCGGGCAGCAGGGGGCGCGGCGCGATGTCGAGCAGAATGACGGGCTGGTCCCGCGCCACGACCGGCGGCGGGCCGCCGAGCCAGCGCAGGCTGAGCGGCCCCAGCACCGCCAGGTGCAGCAGCACGGATGCCGCCAGCAGCGCCCCGGCGCGCCGTCGCGCCGCCTGCTCCTTGAGCCCTGCCGCCATCGTCCCTCCCGATCGACGCCAGTCGAACGGCAAAAGGCGGCGACTTTCGGGCCGCGGCCCGCCCTTGACCCGGAGGGGCTTCGCGCGTAGAGACCGCGCACTTTCGAGCGGGGCGTTCGCGTCCTGCCGGGGTGACAACCGACGCCGGGCTGTGTCCCGCCTGAACGCCCGAAGCGCGCGTTCAGGCGATTGGCATTGTCCGGCCGCCTCGCTCCCGCGAGGCGGGGGCTGAACGCCCGAAGCGCGCGTTCAGGCTTTTTCGTTTGTCGCGCCGGCCTCGAAATCCACCCGGGACGGTCCGCCGTCCGAAAAGAAGGCCCACGAGGCGCTCCGGCCGAAAGGCACACGCCTCCCCGATCGAAGAAAGAGACGCGTTCGAATGCCCACGATCAACCAGCTGATGCGCAAGCCTCGCAAGCCCAAGCCGACCCGCAACAAGGTGCCGGCGCTCGAAGGCTCGCCCCAGCGTCGCGGCGTCTGCACCCGGGTCTACACCACGACCCCGAAGAAGCCGAACTCGGCGCTTCGTAAGGTGGCCAAGGTCCGTCTCGCCAAGAACGGCTATGAGGCGGTGTGCTACATCCCCGGTGAAGGTCACAACCTGCAGGAGCACTCGGTGGTCCTGATCCGCGGCGGCCGCGTGAAGGACCTTCCGGGCGTTCGCTACCACATCCTGCGCGGCGTGCTCGATACCCAGGGCATCGCCAAGCGTCGCCAGCGCCGGTCGCTGTACGGCGCGAAGCGGC
>CAZUXK010000159.1:0-4071 GCA_964624025.1 uncultured Brevundimonas sp. | reverse complement strand
ATGTCCCGCCAAGCTAGACGCCGGACCGGCCTGCCCGGTCCTCGGCTTGGCTTATACCGACATGGATCGGCTTTTCCGACCGTTAATCGAACAGCTTGGAGACGGATTCCTCATTGGCGATGCGGCGGATGGCCTCGCCGATCAGCGGCGCCACCGACACCGAGCGGATCTTGCCGCAGCTGGTGACCTCGTGCGGCTGCTCGATGGAGTCGGTGATGACCAGCTCGCGCAGGGGGCCGTCGGTGATGCGCTGGACCGCCGGACCGGACAGCACGCCGTGGCTGATGTAGGCCGACACCCCGGTTGCGCCCTGGTCGATCAGGGCCCTGGCCGCATTGACCAGGGTGCCGCCCGAATCGACGATGTCGTCGAACAGGATGCAGCGCCGGCCGGCGACGTCGCCGATGATGTTCATGACCTCGCTCTCGCCGGCCTTGGGGCGGCGCTTGTCGACGATGGCGAGATCGACATCGAGGCGGCTGGCCAGCGACCGGGCCCGCACCACCCCGCCGACGTCCGGCGAGATGATCATCAGGTCGTCGCCGCCCGCGTAGCGATCACGCACGTCCTGGGCCAGCACGGGGATGGCGACGAGATTGTCGGTCGGAATGTCGAAGAAGCCCTGGATCTGGCCGGCGTGCAGATCCATCGTCAGCACCCGGTCGGCCCCGGCGCGGGTAATCAGATTGGCCACCAGCTTGGCCGAGATCGGCGTGCGGCCGCCGGTCTTCCGGTCCTGCCGCGCGTAGCCGAAGTAGGGCATGACCGCCGTGATCCGGCGCGCCGAGGCCCGCACCAGGGCGTCGGTCAGGATCAGCAGCTCCATCAGGTTGTCGTTGGCCGGATAGCTGGTCGACTGGATGACGAAGACATCCTCGCCGCGGACGTTTTCCTCGATCACGGCGAACACCTCGTTGTCGGCGAAGCGCTTCACCTGGGCGCGTGTCAGCGGCAGGTCGAGGTGTCCGGCGATGGCGGCGGCGAGGGAGCGGTTGGCGTTGCCCGAGATCAGCTTCATGGCCGCGTCATCCTTTCGCCCTCATCGGGCCGTCACTGGCAGGCGCGCCTTACCGCAGCGCGGAGGCGTCCATCAAGGGCGCGACGGCGTCGCCGGCGTTGGCGCAGCCCGCGGGCCGGTGCTAGACAGTGATGCAGCTCCCCTCGAAGAGGTCGCCTTGTCCGTGCAGTCGAAGTCCTCCGTCCTGACCGCGTTCGCCGTTCCCGCCCGGATCGCGGCGGTCTGCGCGGTCGCCGTGCTCGCCCTGTCCGCCTGCGCCGGCCGGCCCGACCGCCCGCGGCTGGCCTATGAGGAGCGGCCGGTCGAGGCGCTCTACAACACCGGCTACGAGCGGCTTGAGCAACGCCGCTGGCGCGATGCGGTGGATTATTTCCAGGAGGTCGAGCGTCAGCACCCCTATTCGGAATGGGCGCGCCGGGCGATTCTGATGCAGGTGCACGCCTATTACGAGGCGGGCGACTACACCGACGCCATCGCCGCCGCCGACCGCTTCATCCAGCTGTTCCCCGGCAACCCGTCGGCCGCCTACGCCTTCTACATGCGCGCCGTCTGCAACTTCGAGCAGATCGTCGACGTGGGCCGCGACCAGGCCTATGCCCAGAATGCCCTTACCGGCCTGCGCGATGTGGCGCGCCGCTACCCGGGCTCGCCCTACGCCCGCGACGCCCTGGTCAAGATCGACATGGTCAACGACCAGCTGGCCGGCAAGGAAATGGAGATCGGCCGCTACTACCAGCGCGCCAGCCAGCCGCTGGCGGCGATCAATCGCTACAAGGCGGTGATCGACAATCCCGATTTCCAGCGCACCTCGCATGCTCCCGAGGCCCTCTACCGCCTCGTCGAGGTCTATCTGCAGCTCGGCCTGCGCGACGAGGCGATCCGCAACGGCGCCGTGCTGGGCTATAACTACCCGGGCAGCCGCTGGTACCAGGACGCCTATGTCCTGCTCACCAATGAGGGGGCCCGCCCCGAAGTCGAGCCGGAAGGCCCGCGCGAGGGCTGGCTGCGGCGTCTGATTCCCGGCTGACCGTCACCGCCGGATGCGAATCCGGCTAGAGCCCGATGATGCTGACGAGCCTGTCCATCCGCGACGTCGTGCTGGTCGACGCCCTGGACCTCGAGGTGGGGGAGGGGCTGACCGTGCTCACCGGCGAGACCGGCGCCGGGAAGTCGATCATTCTGGACGCCCTCGGGCTGGCTCTGGGCGGTCGCGCCGAGGCCGGCCTCGTGCGGCACGGGGCCCGGCAGGCCGTGGCCGCCGCCGAGTTCACGCCGCCGGATGACCCGGACCTGCTCGACCTTCTCGCCGAGCGCGGTCTGGAGGTCGAGCGCGGCGAACCCCTGATCCTGCGCCGGGTGCTGGGCAGCGACGGCCGCAGCCGCGCCTTCGTCAACGACCAGCCGACCGGTGTGGGGGTGCTGCGCGAGATCGGCGCGCGCCTTGTGGAAGTGCACGGCCAGCATGAGACCGTCGGCCTGCTGGACTGGCGCACGCACCGCGCCCTGCTGGACGCCTATGGCGGTCACGGGCCCCATCTCACGGCGGTCGCCGCCCATGCCGAGGGGCTGAAGGCGGCCGAGGCCCGGCTGGAGGCCCTGCGGGCCGAGGCGCGGGACGCCGCCGCCCGGGCCGAGGAGCTGCGCGAGGCGCTGGCGGACCTCGACGCCCTCGATCCCCGGCCCGAGGAAGAGACCGCCCTGGCCGGCGAGCGGGCCATGCTGGGCGCGGCGGAGAAGGCGCTGGGGGATCTGGCCGCGGCGCGCGAGAGCCTTGGCGGGGACAAGCTGAGCCAGCGACTCGCGGCGGCCCTGCGAGCGGTCGAGCACGCCCGGCAGCGGGCGGCCCAGGCCGGGGTCGAGGCCGGGCACCCGGTCTTCTCCCGTCTGGATGTGGCGGCGGAGGCGATCGACCGGACCCTTGTCGAAGCGATCGAGGCGGTGGCGGCGGTGGATGTCGCCGCCGAGGCGTTCGACTTCGAGTCCGGCCGACTCGAGAAGGCCGAGGAGCGGCTGTTCGCCCTGCGCGCCGCCGCCCGCAAGCTGCAGACGACGGTGGATCACCTGCCGGTGCTGCGCATCCGCCTGCGCGACCAGCTGCGTCTGATCGAGGACGGGGCCGACGCCCTCGTCGCCGCCGAGCGCGAGGTGGCCCAGGCGCGCGAGAGCTACGACGCCGTGGCCCTGTTGCTGACGGGCGCGCGTGAGGGCGCCGCGGCGCGGTTGACCGAGGCTGTGCTGACCGAGCTGGGCCCGCTGCGGCTGGAGAAGGCCCGTTTCCGGGTGCGGCTGGAAGGCCAGCCCGAGGACCGGCGCGGACCGCTGGGGCGCGAGACCGTGCGGTTCGAGGTGGCCACCAACGCCGGGGCCGTGTTCGGCCCGCTGGACGCCATCGCCTCGGGTGGCGAACTGGCCCGCTTCGCCCTGGCCATGAAGGCGGCGTTGGCCAGCCGCGAGCACCAGCGCCAGCCGGTGATGATCTTCGACGAGGTCGACCAGGGGGTCGGCGGGGCCGTGGCCGAGGCGGTGGGCCTGCGCCTGCGCCGGCTGGCCTCGGGGGCCCAGGTGCTGGTCGTGACCCACAGCCCTCAGGTCGCCGCGCGCGGGCATATGCACTGGAAGGTGCGCAAGGGCGATCGCGACGGCCTGACCATCACCACGGTGGACGCCCTCGACGAGCGGCGGCGGCTGGAGGAGGTGGCCCGCATGCTGGCCGGGGCCGAGATCACCGACGCCGCCCGCGCCGCCGCCCGCGAGCTGCTCAGCTAGGACAGGTCTGGCTTCAGCGCTGCGCTGAGGCGGGTCTGGCGGCTGGACATGAAAAGGGCCTCCCGGGGTGTCCCGGGAGGCCCTGATCATTTGGGATCAGATCAGCGCGCTCAGGCGATAATCTTGGAGACGACGCCGGCGCCGACCGTACGGCCGCCTTCACGGATGGCGAAGCGGAGCTTCTCTTCCATGGCGATCGGGGTGATCAGCTCGACTTCCAGCTCGGCGTTGTCGCCGGGCCCGGAGCGAGCCGTGGCAGCCGACCGACTCCTGCGAGCCGCCAGAGT
>CAZUXK010000158.1:0-4149 GCA_964624025.1 uncultured Brevundimonas sp. | reverse complement strand
CGCCGACCTGATCGGCACCCCGTGGCAGCTGGTGATCGGGCCCAAGGGCCTGGCCGACGGCGTGGTCGAGCTGAAGCGCCGGGCGACCGGCGAGAAGACCTCCCTGCCGCTGGCCGAGGCGCTCGGGAAGCTGACGGCATGAGCGCGGACGTCGCGCTGATGCTTGCCCCTCCGTCTCGCCGGCCTTGCCGGCGAGCCACCTCCCCATTTCATGGGGAGGAGATCGCCTCTCCTCCCCATGAAATGGGGAGGGGGACCGCGAAGCGGTGGAGGGGCGCCTCCGCCGGACCTCTTGAGGGATATGCCGCATGACCCCCGCCGGTCCGTTCTCGGCCTGGGAGCTGGGGCTGGCCCTGCGCTACCTCAGGGCCAAGCGGCGCGAGGGCGGGGTCGCCCTGATCGCCATCATCAGCTTCGTCGGCATCATGCTGGCGGTGGCGGTGCTGATCAGCGTGATGAGCATCATGGGCGGCTTCCGCGCCGAGCTGATGGGCCGGATCCTCGACTTCAACGGGCACATGTATGTGCAGGGCGAGGCCATCAACGGGCCGGACCGGGCCGAGGTGCTGGCGCGGATCCGCGATACGCCCGGCGTCGCCTCGGCCACGCCGATGATCGAGAACCAGACCGCCATCCGCGCCCGCGGCCAGGTGCTGGGCGCGATCGTGCGCGGCATGACGCCCGAGGACGTGCGGGCCCAGCCCTTCCTGCAGGAGAGCGTGCCGGCCGAGGCCCTGGCGGCCTTCGGCGCCGGTCGCTTCGGCGGCGACGGGGTGATCATCGGCCAGGCGCTGGCGGACAGCCTTGGTCTCCGGCCGGGCGATCCCCTGACCATCTACTCCCTGACCGGCGGCGGCTCGGCGCTGGGCTCGCTGGGCCCGGTGGAGAAGACCTATGTGGTCAGCGCCACCTTCACCGCCGGCATGGCCGACTACGACCGCGCCTTCATCTTCATGCCGATGGAGCAGGCGCAGATCTTCTTCGGCAAGGACGGCCTGTGGGACGTGGTCGAGATCAAGGTCGATGACGCCGACCGGGTCGGCGAGCTGATCGCGCCGGTGCGTCAGGCGGCCGGCCCGCGCGCCGTGGTCACCGACTGGCGTGACCGCTCGGCGGCCTTCTGGGAGGCGCTGAAGGTCGAGCGCGTGGCCATGAGCATCATCCTCAGCCTCGTGGTCGCCATCGCCGCCATGAACATCATCAGCGGCATCGTCATGCTGGTGAAGAACAAGGGCCGCGACATCGCCATCCTGCGCACCATCGGGGCCAGCCCCTCGGCCATCCTCAGGGTCTTCTTCCTCGCCGGCGCGGCCATCGGCATCGGCGGCACGATCGCGGGGGTCATCCTCGGCCTGCTGTTCTGCTGGAACGTCGGCTCGATCCAGGCCGCCATCGAGGCCCTGACCGGGGCCAGCGTGTTCAACTCCGAGGTCTATCTCCTGCCGCGCGTGCCGGCCCTGGTCGATCCCATCGACGTGGCCTGGGTGGTGTTCTGGTCGCTGCTGATGTCCTGCGTCGCCAGCCTGCCGCCGTCCTGGCGGGCCAGCCGCCTCGATCCGGTGGAGGCCCTTCGCTATGAATAGGACAGGGATTTTCGTCATCCTTGGGCTTGACCCGAGGATCGAGCCCTGCGGCTCCCCCACGGCGGCCCTCCCGGGAGAACCGGCATGAAGGCGCCTGCGTCCCGCCGTCGTGCGACGGCGAACCCGACCCTCGGGTCAAGCCCGAGGGTGACGACGGGGGATGTGGCCCCCGTCCTGTCGCTGCGCGGCGTCACCCGCACCTATCCGACCGCCCGCGGCGGGCTGACGGTGCTGAAGGGCGTCGACCTAGACATCTTTCCCGGCGAGATCGTCGGCCTGATCGGCCCCTCGGGCTCGGGCAAGTCGTCGCTGCTGCACGCCGCCGGCCTGCTGGAGCGGCCGACCTCGGGCGAGATCCTGATCGAGGGCGAGGCGGTCGGGAGCCTCGACGAGCGCGCCCGCACCCGGCTGCGGCTGGGCAAGATCGGCTTCGTCTACCAGTTCCACCACCTGCTGCCCGAGTTCGACGCCCGCGATAACGTGGCCCTGCCGATGCGTATCGGCGGCGTCTCCGCGCGCGAGGCGCAGGCGCGCGCCGAGGCCCTGCTGGAGACGCTGGGGCTGAAGGACCGGGCCCTGCACCAGCCGGCCCAGATGTCCGGCGGCGAGCAGCAGCGCGTCGCCCTGGCCCGCGCCCTGGCCAACCGGCCGCGCCTGCTGCTGGCCGACGAGCCGACCGGCAACCTCGACCCGGCCACCAGCCAGACGGTGTTCGAGGCCTTGCAGGCCGCCGTGCGCGAGACCGGCGTCGCCGCCCTGATCGCCACCCACAACATGGAGCTGGCCGGCCACATGGACCGGGTGTTCGCCCTGCGCGACGGCCATCTGGAGGAACGTCCGGCGGAGGGGCGGGCGTACTGACAGCGGCGAGGCTTGACGAGAACTAAAGCGGAACATAGAACATTCCCGGAACAAGCGCCGGGAGGGTCAACATGCGTCGCTGGGCTCGGGATCTGATGTCGCTGGCCTCCTGCGGGGGCTTCGTCTGGATGGTGTGGCACGCGGCCCTGCTGGCGAGCTCCGCTCAGGGGTAGGCGTTAGGGGTAGTCAGTAGGGGGGCAGCGCATCCGCTCCCTACAGCCTACCCCTACCGCCTAACGACTCCCCCCCCTGTCCACAGCTCCGTGCCTCCCGCCGCTGGCCCGCGAATCGGCGGCGCGCGATAGGGTGAGCGCCCGGCCTGTCGCCGGACGGGAATGAAGACCAGCATGGCCGAGGGTTTCGTCCACTTACGGGTGCGCAGCGCCTATTCGCTGCTGGAAGGCGCGATCAAGGCCGGCAAGATCGGCAAGCTGGCGGCCGACCACGGCATGCCGGCGGTGGGCGTGGCCGACCGGGCCAATCTGTGCGGGGCGCTGGAGTTCAGCCAGGCGGCGCGCGACGCCGGGGTGCAGCCGGTGATCGCCTGCGCCCTGCCGGTGACCGGCATCGGCGGGCGCATCGAGGCGCGCTGGGCGCGCATCCCCACCGTCTGCCTGGTGGTGCAGGACGAGACCGGCTGGCTCAACCTCTCGGCCCTGTCGACCGCCGCCTATATGGCCGCCGACGAGACCGGCGAGCCCGGCGTGGCCTGGGAGCAGGTCGCGGCCCACGCCGAGGGGCTGATCCTGCTGTCCGGCGGGCCCGACGGCCCGATCGATCCGCTATTCGCGCAAGGGCGTGGCGACGAGGCCCGGGCGGCGCTGGAGGCCATGCAGGCGGCCTTCGGCGACCGCTTCTATGTCGAGCTGCAGCGCCACGGCCGGCCCGAGGAGGCCGCCGCCGAGGCCGGGCTGGTGGCCTTCGCCTATGAGCGCGACGCGCCGCTGGTGGCCACCAATGACGTCCACTATGCCAAGCCGGAGCAGGCCAAGAGCCACGACGCTCTGCTCTGCATCGCCGACGGCGCCTTCACCGGCCAGGACGACCGCCGGCGCATCACCGACCAGCACTGGTTCAAGGACGCCGCCGCCATGCGCCGGCTGTTCGCGGATTTGCCCGAGGCCTGCGACTCGACCCTGGAGATCGCCCGCCGCACCGCCTTCATGGTGGAGACGCGCAAGCCGATCCTGCCGCGCTTCGATACCGGGGCGGGGCGGACCGAGGGCGAGGAGCTGCTGCACCAGGCCCGCGAGGGGCTGAAGGCGCGCCTGACCCAGGTCGAGCCGGTGGCCCCGGCCGAGACCTATTTCGAACGCCTCGAATGGGAGGTCGGGATCATCCAGCAGATGGGGTTCCCGGGCTACTTCCTGATCGTGTCGGACTTCATCAAACGGGCCAAGCTGAACGGCATCCCGGTGGGGCCAGGGCGGGGCTCGGGGGCCGGCTCGCTGGTGGCATGGGCCCTGACCATCACCGACCTCGACCCGCTGCGCTTCGGTCTGCTGTTCGAGCGCTTCCTCAATCCGGAGCGGGTGTCGATGCCCGACTTCGACGTCGACTTCTGCCAGGAGCGGCGCGAGGAGGTGATCGCCTATGTGCAGCAGCGCTACGGCCGGGACCGGGTGGCGCAGATCATCACCTTCGGCACCCTGCAGGCGCGCGCCGTACTGCGCGATGTCGGCCGGGTGCTGCAGATGCCGCTGGG
>CAZUXK010000157.1:1434-4158 GCA_964624025.1 uncultured Brevundimonas sp. | reverse complement strand
GGAAGAGCGCGGCTCGATCCCCGAGGTCTGCGGCTCGCTGCGCGAGGCCCTGGAGAACCTCGACAAGGACCGCGCCTTCCTCAAGAAGGGCGGCGTCATGGATGACGACTTCATCGACAGCTACATCGAGCTGAAGATGGAAGAGGTGGCGCGGCTGCAGCTGCACCCGCACCCGGTCGAGTTCGACATGTACTACAGCTGCTGATCGGTCAGATCCGCCGCGAAACAGAAGGGCCGGGGGAACGATCCCCCGGCCCTTTTTTAGTGCAGCCACACCGCCCGCCTCAGTCAGCCGTCCTGCGCGCGATGAAAACCCCGTAGCTCACATAGGCCTGATACTGGCGATAGAGGTCTATCTCCACCCGTTCCGCCGCCGCCAAGGCATGAGCCTCCGCCGAGTGGTCATGCCGGGCAAGAAAGGCATCGAGGCGCTGCTCCAGAGGATCGTAATAGTTGTCGAGCCAACAGGCCGGCGGCAGCGGGAAATAGCCGAGCGGGCTGTAGCCACAGACCTCAAGCCGCTCCATCTTGTCGGCAGCCGTCGCGACCTCGGGATACTCGCGGGCCCAGTGCGTCTCAAGCGGCTCGGGCCGGCTTCCGGTCAGCCAGGTCAGGTCCGAGACCACCAGAACGCCGCCCGGCCTGAGCAGCGGACGCCATGACCTCAAGCCAGCCTCGAAGCCGAGATTGTAGATCGCGCCCTCGGACCAGACCACATCGAAGCTCTCCGGCGCCAGCGGAAGCGCCTCGAAGGTCGCTGCACAAGTCTTGATCCTGTCCTGCAGACCTGTCGCCTCCGCCCAGCCCTGCAGACGCTGCAGGAAGGCCGGGATCATGTCGACGGCGACGATCCGCGCGTCGCAGGCCCCTGCGAGCACGCGGGTCGAGGCGCCTGTTCCGCAACCCAGATCCGCAATCGTAAGGCCTTCAACCCCCAGAATTCCGGCGAGGCGCATGGCGAGCAGGGTTTGCTCCATGCCGCCGGGTCCCTGACGGTCCGCATCCTTATGGAGGTCGATCAGGAGTGAGAGGTCCATACTGGCCGACTCTTCCGAGGTGAAGACGTCCTAGACGGCGCGCCCCTCGGCCTCCTCGTCCTCGCGCCGACGCCGCAGCTCGATCAGCCGGACGCACCAGATCGAGACCTCGTAGAGCAGCACCAGCGGAATCCCCAGCATGATCTGGCTGATCGGGTCCGGCGGAGTGACGAAGGCGGCCACCACGGCAATCGCGACAATCGCGAACCGGCGACCGGACGCCAGAGCCTTCGACGAGATGATGCCGGCGAGGCCCAGCAGGGTCATCACCACGGGCAGCTGGAAGCAGAGGCCGAAGGCCAGCACCAGCGCCATCACCAGGTTCAGATAATCCGACACCTTGGGCAGCAGCTCGGCCGAGATGCCGCCGCCGGTGATCTGCTGGTCCAGCGAGAACAGCATCACAAACGGCAACATGACGAAATAGACCATCGCGGCGCCGATGGTGAACAGGGTCGGGGCGGCGATCAGGAAGGGCAGGAAGGCCCCGCGCTCGTTGCGGTACAGGCCCGGCGCCACGAACCGCCACAGCTGGTAAGCCAGCACCGGAAACGCCACGATCAGAGCGCCGAAGGCCGCCAGCTTCATCTTGGTGATGAGGAACTCGAGCGGCGCCGTGAAGATCAGGTTGACCGTCTCGCCCTCCGACGGCGGCAAGCGCAGAAGGCCGGCGGTGCCGAGGATCAGATCCAGCGGCGAAACCCCGCCTTTGGGGCCGGCCGCCTCGTGGAAAACCGCGGCCACGGCGAAGGGGCGCACCAGGAAGGCGTAGATCGGGTCGGCGAAGATGAAACAGCCGATGAAGCCGACGACGAAGGCGACCACGCAGACGATCAGCCGCCCCCGCAGCTCGACCAGGTGGTCCATCAGCGGCGCGCGCGACGCCTCGATCTCGGCCTCGTCGCGATCTGTGGCGCTCACGCGTCAGCTCCGGGCGTCGCGGGGGCCGCCTTGCGGCGCGCCTTGCGCACGGCCGCCGGGGCGCCGTCGGCGGCGACCGGGGCCTTGCGCGGCGCGCGCGGCTTCGCGGGGGCCGTAACCGGGGCGCTGTCCGCGGGAGTCGCCGGCGTGGCGGCGGCGGCAGGTTCGGGCGCCGGCAGCGCCTCGGGGGCGGCCGGCGTCGGCAAGGTCGTCGGCGCAGGGCTCAGCGGGGCGTTGAGATCGGTCTGGATGTCACGAAAGGCCGCCTCGGCCTCGGCGCCGAGCGGGACCATCCCCTGCCCCCGACGCAGCGCCTCGACTTCCTTGCGGAGCTCATCGAGTTCGGACTGCCGCGCCATCTCGTCGAAACTGGCGCGGAACTCGCTGGCCATGGCCCGCGCGCGCGCCATGGCGCGGCCGAGCTTGTTGAGCATCAGCGGCAGGTCTTTCGGCCCCACCACGATGAGCGCCAGAAGGGCGATGACAAGGATTTCCAGCCCGCCGATGCCGGGTCCGAGACCGCCCATTCGTCAATCTCCGACGGCCAGGCGGGTCAGGACTTGCGGTCTTCTTTTTCCGACTCGGTGCGCGGCAGGGCGCCGGCGCGGGTCTGCTCGCCCTTGTCCTCGTCGCCCTTCAGGCCGTCGCGGAACGCGCGGATGCCCTTGGCCGCATCGCCCATCAGGCCGGAAATCTTGCCGCGACCGCCGAACAGCAGGAGGGCGAGGACGGCGATGATGAGAATTTGCCAGATGCCGGGCTGCAT
>CAZUXK010000157.1:0-1334 GCA_964624025.1 uncultured Brevundimonas sp. | reverse complement strand
ATCCACACCGACGGCGCCTGCAAGGGCAACCCCGGCCCCGGCGGCTGGGGCGCGATCCTGCAGGCGGGCGCCGGACGCGAGAAGGAGCTCTGGGGCGGCGAGCCCCTCACCACCAACAATCGCATGGAGCTGATGGCGGCGATCCAGGCGCTGGAGACGCTGAACCGGCCCTGCCGCGTCGACCTGCACACCGACAGCAGGTACGTGATGCAGGGCATCACCGAATGGATCCGCGGCTGGAAGGCGCGCGGCTGGCAGACGGCGGACAAGAAGCCGGTCAAGAACGAGGACCTGTGGCGTCGGCTCGACGCCGCCGGCGCCCGCCACGAGGTCAAGTGGCACTGGGTCAAGGGCCACGCCGGCCACGTCCTAAACGAACGGGCCGACGCCCTGGCCAACCGGGGGATCGAGGACCTCGCCTAGCCCGAGACCACCTTCAGCACCGAGCCCTCGGCGGCCGTCACCGTCACGAAGGCCCCGACCGGCGGCTCGCCGGCGGCGATCTCCGCCTGCCACTCGGCGCCGGAGATGAACACCCGGCCCTGGCCGTTGACGAAAGGCTCGACCACCCGCGCCTGCTGCCCGACGAAGCGGACGTCCCGGGCGTTGATGTCCGGCTCGGCCGCCGGGTTCACCTTCTGCACGAAGCGGCGGGCGAACAGGGTCAGGATGACCGTCACGACCGAGAAGACCGCCACCTCGAAGGCCGGGCCGAAGTCGAGTCCGAGCGCCGTGATCAGCGCGACCAGGCCCGCGGCGGCGGCCGGCCAGAGCAGCCATTCGGTGGTGAAGGCCGCCTCCACCGCCAGCAGGGTCACGGCGAGCGCCAGCCAGATCCAGAACGGCTGGGCGGCATAGATGTCGGCGAGCGTCTGCATGGTCAGGTCACTCAGTCAGGGGCACGCCGCCGCGGGGACGGCGCGGGGCTGCCGGCGCGGCCGCGGACGGGGCCGCCGGCGGGGGGCTGGCCGGCCGGGGCGTCTCCTGCTGCGCGCGCGCAAGCCCGACCAGTTCGCCGATCCCGGCGATCGAGCCGACCAGGGCCCCCATCTCCGACGGCACGATGACCGTCTTCTGCTGCGGGCTGCGGGCCAGTTCGGCGAAGGCCTCCACATACTTCTGGGCGACGAAGTAGTTGATCGCATTGACGTCGCCGCGGGCGATGGCCTCGGACACCATGGCCGTGGCGCGGGCCTCGGCCTCGGCCTCGCGCTCGCGGGCCTCGGCGTCGCGGAAGGCGGCTTCCTTGCGGCCCTCGGCCTCGAGGATGGCCGACTGCTTGGCGCCCTCGGCCCGGGCGATCGCCGCCTGCTTCTCGCCGTCCGCCTCGGTGA
>CAZUXK010000156.1:0-4260 GCA_964624025.1 uncultured Brevundimonas sp. | reverse complement strand
GGTCGGCCGAGCCGCCGATCAGCTCGGGGATGGGCTCGAACAGTTCCGCCAGGGCGGCCCCCGAGGCGGCGCGGGTAGCCTGGGCCGGCGGCGACGCGATCAGCGCCTTGAGGCCGGCCTCCCACTTCTCGAAGGCGTCGGCCGGCAGGTCGCCGGCCATGGCGCGGGTGAAGTCGGCGGCCAGCGGCGAGGTCTTGAGCCGCGCCTCCCAGCCCTTGCGATCCTTGGCGCCGCGCCGGCCGGCCTTGCGCCAGGCGGTCTCGATCTCGGCCGGCACGTCGAACGGGGCATGGGTCCAGTCCAGCGCCGCCCGGGTCGCCGCGACCTCCGCCGCGCCCAGCGCCGCGCCGTGGGTCTTGTGGCTGCCCTCCATGGTCGCCGCGCCCTTGCCGATGCGGGTCTTGCAGGCGATCAGGGTCGGCCGGTCCTGCTTCGTGGCCCAATTCAGGGCGGCCTTGATCTGCGCCATGTCGTGGCCGTCGATGGCCTTGTAGGCCCAGCCGGCGGCCTTGAAGCGCCCCTTCTGATCCGTGGCGTCCGACAGGGACACGGCGCCGTCGATGGTGATGGCGTTGTCGTCCCACAGCACCGTCAGTTTGTTCAGCCGATAGCGCCCGGCCAGAGCGATGGCCTCCTGGCTGATACCCTCCATCAGGCAGCCGTCGCCGGCGATCACCCAGGTGCGGTGATCCACCAGATCCTCCCCGAAGTGGGCCGCCAGGTGCCGCTCGGCCATGGCGAAACCGACGGCGTTGGCCAGCCCCTGCCCCAGCGGCCCGGTGGTCGTCTCGACCCCGGGCATGTGGCCGAACTCGGGATGACCCGCCGTGCGCGCGCCCCACTGGCGGAAGTTGGCCAGCTCCTCGCGGGTGGCCGCCTTGTACCCGGTCAGGTGAAGCAGGGCGTAGGTCAGCATGGAGCCGTGACCGGCCGACAGGATGAAGCGGTCCCGGTCGGCCCAGTCGGGGCGCGAGGCGTCGAACTTGAGGAACTTCGAGAACAGCACCGTGGCGACATCGGCCATGCCCATCGGCATGCCGGGGTGGCCGCTCTTCGCCGCCTCGACGCCGTCCATGGCGAGGACGCGGATGGCGTCGGCCATCTGCTTCGGGGTGGCTTTGGCGGGCTTGGAGCGATCGGACACGGCGGTTCCCCAGTCGGTCGGCGGAGTTTTTTGCGGAAGCGCGCGCTTTACCGCGACCGCGCGTCGGGTTCTATACGGAATCTGGAGGACGCGACGCCCATGGCCGACGCCGCCGACGCTGCAAGGCATAGACTGGACCGCGCGCTCGCCGAGCTTGAGCGCAAGACCCGCGAGCTGAAGGCGCGCGCCGCCGTGCCCGAGGACGACCTCTTCGCCGCCCGCCACACGAGCGGGGATGCGGAGCTGCGCGCCGCCGCCGAAGAGGCGCTGGCGACGCTGGCGGTCGCCGCGGATGACATCCGCGCCGTGCTTGAGGCGGAGGGCTGATGGCCACGGTCACGGTCGAGGTCAATGGTCGCCCCTACGCCGTCGGCTGCGCCGATGGTCAGGAGGACCGGGTTGTGGCGCTGGCCCGCCAGTTCGACCAGCACGTTCGGGAGGTGGCCGGCAGTGTCGGCCACGTCGGCGACCTGCGCCTTTTCCTGATGGCGGCCCTGCTGCTGGCCGACGAACTGCACGAAGCCCGCGCCGCCCTCTCGACCGGAGGGCGGGAGGGCGCGTCCCCGGCCGACCCCGACGCTGGCCTCGCCGAGGTGCTGAACGCGGTAGCCGCCCGCATCGAGAAGATCGCCGCCGGGCTCTGAGCCCATCGCCATTGTTCCGCCGCCGGCCTCCGCCTATCTTGGCGACCGGCGGGTCAGCTGTGGCTCACGTCGAAGGCAACATATCCTCGCGGCCTTAATTCACTCGAAGGGATCTGTCCCTGTCTGGCCCCGTGGGGCCGGGTATACGGAGCCCACCTGGTTATCCAGGCTCGAGAGGATTTAAACCGTCCTTCACGGCTCTCATGGCGCCGCCACCCTACTCACAGAGCGCCTTGACGATTGTCTCAAGCGAGACGATCTTGTGTCGCAAGTGAGAGAAGTCGCCATGCCGAACTATGCTGCGGTCGCGGAAGTCCTGGGCATCAAGGATGCGGCCGTCATCACCCCGATGGGCTTTGCCCGATCGGTCAGCGCGGGCCTTCCGGCGAGGGCGCTGACGCGGGTGGCTGAAGCGATCCGGCCGGACGACGCCACCTTCCCGCACAGCGTCGTCCCGCGCGCGACCTCGGCCCGGCGAAAGTCCGGGGCCCTGTCGCCGGCCCATAGTGAAAAGGTGGCCCGCATCGCCCGCATATGGGCCGAGGCCGTGTCGGTCTGGGGGGGCGAGGATGCCGCCCGCGCCTTTCTGTTCCGTCCCCACGCCATGCTTGAGGACGAGACGCCCATGACGGTTGCTCTCAGGAGCGAGGTCGGGGCTGAACTGGTCAGCGAGGTGCTTGGCCGTCTGCGCTATGGCTCCGCCGCTTGAGCCACAGGGTCCTGCCCGACTCCCGGACAGCCTACCGGATCGGCGACCCGGCGGGCCTGCACCCCATCTTCGACGCGACCGGATCGACCATCGCTCCGGGGCGATGGAATGACCGAAGCCATCCGGTCATTTACGCGGCCGAGTGCTTCGCCACGGCCCTGCTCGAAAAGCTGGTTCACGGGTCCGGGGCCCTGCCGCCCAATCAGCACTACGTCACGATCACAATCCCCGCCGGCGTCACCTACGAGGTGCTGCAGCCGGCGTCGCATCCGGGCTGGGACCTCGCCAACGCCGCCGTCAGCAAGGCATTCGGCTGTCGCTGGCAGGCCGAGCGACGCTCCGCGGTGCTGTTCGTCCCGTCCGTCATCGCGCCGGTTGAAACCAACGTGCTGATCAATCCGGCGCACCCCGACTTCGCCCGGATCAAGCCTGGCCTCGACGTCCCGGTCTACTGGGACAGGCGACTGTTCCCATGAAGCCCGCCCTGCGCGCGCGAGCCCGCGCTCTCCGGCGCGAGCTGGCCGCCCGCTGCCCGGCAGCAGCCACCCTGGTGGCGGATCACGCCCCTGCCCTGCCGCCCGGTCGCGTCGTGGCCGTGTATCACGCCATGGGCTCCGAGCTGGATCCGTCGCCCCTCGCCCTCGCCCTGATCGACCAGGGTCAGGCGTTGTGCCTGCCGGTGGTCGTGGCGCGGGACGCCCCGCTGGTCTTCCGACGCTGGAGCCCCGGCGAGCCGCTGGCGCCCGACGCTGCAGGCTGTCCTGCCCCGACGACGGCGGCCCCCGTGGTGACCCCTGACCTGATCCTCACCCCCCTGCTGGCCTTTGACGCCGCCGGCGGGCGGCTGGGCCAGGGCGGAGGCCATTACGATCGTACCTTCGCCAAGCTTCCTGAGGCCCGCCGCATCGGCCTCGCCTTCGCCGGTCAGGAGGTGGCGGCCCTGCCGCTCGAACCCCATGACATTCGGCTGCATGGCGTTCTCACCGAGAGCGGCTATAGAGCCTTCCCATGAGACTGGCCTTTTTCGGCGACGTCATCGGCAAGTCGGGCCGCGACGGCGTGAGCGATCATCTTCCCCGCCTGAAGCGCGACCTGCAGCTCGATTTCGTCGTGGTCAACGCCGAGAACGCCGCGGGCGGCTTCGGCATCACCGAGCATACGGCGAACGAGCTGTTCATGGCCGGCGCCGACTGCCTGACGCTGGGCAATCACAGCTGGGACCAGCGCGAGGCCCTGACCTACATCGTGCGCGAGCCGCGCCTGCTGCGACCGCTCAACTATCCGCGCCTGATGGACGCGCCGGGCGCCGGAGCCAATCTGTTCGAGACGCCCTCGGGGCGCACGGTCCTGGTCATGAATGTGCTCGGCCGGGTGCATATGGACCCGATGGACGACCCCTTCGGCGCGGTCGAGAAGGAGCTGGCCGCCTGCCCGCTCGGGCTCGCCGCCGACGCCATCATTGTCGACATGCACTGCGAGGCGACCAGCGAGAAGATGGCCATGGGCCACTTCTGCGACGGGCGGGCCTCGCTGGTGGTCGGCACCCACACCCATGTGCCGACGGCCGACGCCCAGATCCTGCCCGGGGGCACCGCCTACCAGACCGACGCCGGGGGCTGCTGCGACTACGACTCGGTGATCGGCAACGACAAGGACGAGCCGCTCCGCCGCTTCACCACCCGCATCAGCGGCGGCCGCTACCAGCCGGCCAGCGGCCCGGCCACCGTCTGCGGCGTGTTCGTCGAGACCGACGACCGCACCGG
>CAZUXK010000155.1:0-4317 GCA_964624025.1 uncultured Brevundimonas sp. | reverse complement strand
TGCGCCGATCCGCCCATCCGTCTGAGCACCATGGCCACGTCGCGGGCGAGGGCGTCGAGGAAGGGCGCGGCGGCGGGGGGCGTCGAAGGGGCGGTCCCGGTCATGCGGATATCCTGCGTGCTGGAGACAGCCACAGGGTTCGCAGACCTCCGGCAAGGACGTAAGCGCCGCCATTGAGAAAACCTTAGCCGCGTTTGCGGACGAACACCGTTCCCGCCGAGTAACCCGCCCCGAAGCTGCAGATCAGGCCGATCTCGCCGGGCACGAAACCGTCGTGGTGCAGGTGGAAGGCGATGATGGAACCTGCCGAGGAGGTGTTGGCGTAGTCATCGAGGATGATGACGTTCTCTTCCGGCGAGGGGTCGCGACCCAGCACCCGCTTGCCGATCAGCTCGTTCATGTTGATGTTGGCCTGGTGCAGCCACAGCCGCTTCAGGGCGGTCGGGTCGAGGCCGAGATCGCCGGCGTGGTCGACGATCATCTCGGCGACCATGGGCACCACGTCCTTGAACACCTTGCGGCCTTGCTGGATGAACAGCTTGTCCGGCTTGCCGATGCCTTCCGGCGCGGCGTTGTTCAGAAAGCCGAAGTTGTTGCGGATGTTGTTGGAGAACACCGTTTTCAGCCGCGAGCCGAGGATCTCCCATCCGCCAGGTCCGGCCTGGTCGTCGGCCTCGACGATCACCGCCGTGGCCACGTCGCCGAAGATGAAGTGGCTGTCCCGGTCGCGGAAGTTGAGATGGGCCGAGCAGACCTCGGGATTGACCATCAGCACCGCCTTGACCGAGCCGGACTGGATGTAGTCGGCGGCGGTCTTGAGGCCGAAGGTGGAGGAGGAGCAGGCCACATTCATGTCGAAGGCGACTCACTCGATTCCGAGCGCCTGCTGCACCTCGATGGCGAGGGCCGGATAGGGCCGCGGCATGTTGGAGGCGGCGCACAGCACCGCGCCGATCTCGCTGACCGGCTTGCCCCAGGCGGCGATCGCCTCGCGGGCGGCGGCGACGGCCATCTCGGCCATGACCGACAGCTGGTCGTCCGGGCGCTCGGGGATGTTGGGGGCCATCCGGGCCGGGTCCAGCACGCCGGCCTTGTCGAGCACGAAGCGGCGCTTGATGCCCGAGGCCTTCTCGATGAACTCGACCGAGGAGGGGGTCAGGGCCTGGACCTCGCCGGCGGCGATGGCGGCGGCGTGCTCCTGGTTGAAGCGGTCGGCGTAGGCATTGTAGGCGGCCACCAGCTCGGCATTGGTGATCGACTGGTCCGGCGTGAACAGGCCGGTGGCGGCAATGACGGCAGAGGGCAAGGTCGGTGTTCCTGAAGCGCCGGACGAGCCCGCGCGAACGGACGATAGCCCTTGGGCGGGAAGTCTCAATAGGACGGCGGCGGCGTCCGGTCGAGGCTGGCCATGAGGCCGGTCCACCAGCGCCGCAGGCGGCCGCGCGGGGCGGCGCCGGCGGGGTGATCGCGGGCGGCGATCAGGGCCTCGACGAGATCTTCGGCCTCGCACGGCCAGCCCTCGGGGGTGATGTAGAGCGGGTAGTCGATGAGGGCGGCGTGGACCAGTTCGTCGAGGGTGGCGCGGCGGGTGCGGCGCTCGAAGGTCAGGGCGTCCTCGGTCAGGCCCCAGCCGGCGTAGAAGGGGCGGCCCCAGGTCGAGACGGCCTTGCCGCGCAGCAGGGCCTCGAAGCCGGCCAGCGAGGTCAGGGTGGCCAGCCGGTCGCAGGCGTCGAGGCAGGCGCTGATGTCGAGGCCGTCGGCGGTGGCGTCGACCTCGACGAGGGCCGAGACGTCGAGCCGGCCGGGACGGTTGCCGGCCAGCACGTCCGGATGGTTGCGGTAGACGAGGAAGGCGTCGGGGCGCGCCGCGCGCACCGCCTGCACCAGGCCGGAATTGGTGCGCAGGGGGCCGCAGCCGGTCAGGATCGAGCGGTCGTTCTCGACCTGGCCGACGACCAGCACCCGCTCGCGGTCGCGCGGCCAGGCCTCCGGTCCGGCGACCGGGGCGGCGAGGTTGTACTTGCTGAGGCCGGCCTCGACGACGCGACGGCGCAGGGCCGCGGCGCGGGCCACCTCGGCCGGGGTGAAGCCGCCGGCCTCGATCCGCGCCTCCAGTCGCGAGGGACCGGTCGGGTCGTAGTAGACGCCGAGATCATCCAGCGCCACCGACAGGGCGCCGACGAAGTCCGAGCCGAGCCCGCGGGAGCGGACGAAGCCGTCCTCCATGCGCATGACGGGAGCCGAGGTGGCGGCGACGGCGCGGCGAATGGCCGGGGTCTCCTTGCCGGCCCAGTAGACCAGCCGGCCGCCCTCGGCCTCGGCCTGACGGGCGGCGTGGCGGGCGAAGTTGTGGATGCGCACCCGCGCGGTGGGGGCGTTCAGCAGGCGGCGCACCTGCGGGCGCTTGGCCGGGGCGAAGCCGGCGCCGCACCAGACCCCGGCCAGACGTTCGGCGCGGGCGCGGAAGCGGAGCAGGCGGTCGACCGCCGCCTCGGCCTCGCAGCGGGCCCCTGTCACCGGGTCGACGTAGCGGGGCGCGCGGATCAGGGCGGCGGCGGCCACCGCCTCCAGCGGCCGGGCCGCGCCGCGGCGGGGGATCGTCAGATGGTCAGTGGTCAGGCCCCAGCCGGCGTAGAAGGGGGCCCCGTGGCAGGTCACCGGCAGGCCGCGCAGCAGGGCCTCGAAGCCGAGGCCGGAGGTGACGACGTGCACGGCCTCGACCTCGGCCAGCAGGTCGGCGGGGCGGACGTTGCGGTCGATCAGGGTGACGTCGGCGAGCAGGGCGTCGGGGATGCAGCCGCGCTTGCGGCCGGCGGCCACCGCCGGATGACGCTTGACGATCAGCTGGGCGCCCGGATGGGCGGCGCGCGCCGCCGCCATCATGCGGGCGAAGCTGTCGGGGCCGGCGAGCCCGGTCTCGATGGCGGCGTCGCCGAAGGTCTGGTCGACCACCAGCACCCGCGGTCGGCCGCGGTCGAGCACGGCGCGGTCCAGCGGCTCGCCGAGGTTGGTCTTGGACAGGCCGGTCTCCAGCAGCCGGGCGATCAGGGTCCGGGTGCGGTCGGCGAGGGCGGCGTCCAGCCAGGCGTCGGCGGCCAGCAGGTGCTGCTCCAGCCGCGAGGGGCCGCGGGCGTCGTAATAGACCCCGAGGTCGTCGGCGATCAGGCTGAGGCTGGCGGCGCCGGCCTCGCCCAGGCCGATCGAGCGCAGGAAGCCGTCCTCCAGCGCCACATAGGGCAGGCCGCGGGCGGCGGCCCAGGCGCGGCCGGCGCGGGTGCTGGGCTTGAGGCCCCAGCCGATGACGGCGCGCACGTCCGGACCGGGCGTGGCGCGCAGGGCGTACTCGGGCAGGAAGGTCGACAGGAACGGGACTCGCCACAAGCCGGGGGCGCAGACCCAGGCGGGGATCGGGCCGGAGCTCGCCGGGGTCATGCGGCGCCGGCGCGTGCGGCTTCAGCCAGCAGGGCCTCGGCCTGGGCCAGGTGCAGGCGTTCGACCATGCCGCCGGCGGCGCGCACGGCCCCGCGCCCGGCGGCCTCCGGCGCGGCGAAAGCGGCGACCACCGCCCCGGCCCAGGCCAGCTCGGCGGCGGTCGGGGCGAAGGCGGCGCGGACAGGGGCGATCTGGGACGGATGGATCAGGCTCTTGCCGTCGAAGCCATGGAGCCGGCCCTGCCGGGCCTCGGCGGCAAGGCCGTCGGCGTCGTCGAGGCGGTTGAACACCCCGTCGATGGCCAGCAGGCCGTGGGCCCGGGACGCGGCCACGAGGGCGGCCAGCCAGGGCTTGAACGGCTCGCGGTCCGGCGAGGGGCCCGCGCCCAGCGCCAGGGCCAGATCGTTGGTCCCCAGCATCAGGGCTTCAAGGGGCATGCCGGCGGCGGCGATCTGCGGCAGGGCCAGCAGGGCGGCGGGCGTCTCGATCATGGCCCACAGGGCCTGATCAGCGCCGAGGCGGGCGGCGATGGGGGCGATGTCGGCCGGGCCAGAGATCTTGGGGGCGACCACAAAGGCGACCGGCGCCGCGGCGACGGCGGCGAGATCGTCGGCGCCCCAGGGGGTGTCGGCGCCGTTCACCCGCACGCCGAGGCGGCCCCGGAAACCGCCAGCCTCGGCGGCCGCGACCGCGGCGGCGCGCGCCTCGGGCTTGAGCTCCGGGGCGACCGCGTCCTCCAGGTCGAGAATGACCGCGTCGACGTCGAGGCCGCGCGCCTTCTCCACCGCGCGCGGATGGGCGGCGGGCAGGTACAGGACGGTGCGGCAGGGGCGGCGCACGCGGGGCTCAGACCCGGCCGGTGACCGGCACCAGCGCGCCCGTCAT
>CAZUXK010000154.1:0-4345 GCA_964624025.1 uncultured Brevundimonas sp. | reverse complement strand
TCCGGGTAGAAGCGGGCCAGGTCGGCGCCGCTCGGACGACGGACCCAGTCCGGGTTGGTGATCACCGACGGCCGAACCGGAGCCGGCGGAGCCGGCGGCGGCGGCGGGCCGGGGACGATCACCGGAGGACCCGCGTACTCCACCCGGTCTTCCTTCTTCGTCGGTTCGACGTTGAGGGTCACCGGCGGCGGCGGAGCCGTCGTGTTGATCACCGGCTCGCGCACCTGAAGCTTCGGCGGCGGCGGCTGGTCCGGCGGCGGCGGCGGCGGGGGCGGCGGAGGCGGCGGAGGCGCCGGCTCGATCAGCTCAACGTCGACCGCGTCGTCAGTGTATTCGAACGGCTTGAGCTCGAACTTCGACTTGTACAGCCAGACCCCGGCGGCGACGTGCACCAGAGCGGAAACCGTGATCGCCACGAGGGCGCTCGTCGACAGCCCCTTCTTTTTCTTCCGGGGCGGATCCAGGATCGGATCGCGGGCGTGTGTTTCAGCAGTCATGCTTTCTCACCTGCCCCCTTACGACGACTGGTCTTCGCCCACCAGGGCGACCGAATAGAAGCCGTTATCCTGCAGCGCGTTCATGACCTGCATGAAGTCGCCATAACGGGTCGTCCGGTCCGCACGGATGAAGATGCGCTCTTCCTCCGGGTTACGCGTACCAATCTGATCCGTCAGGTCCTGACCCAGGGTCGACACGTCGGTCCGGAAGTCGCCGACGTAAACGTCGCCATCGTTCTGGATCGAGATGAAGACAGGCTTCGGCGGATTCTGTGCGGGCGGCGCGACCGCCCGCGGGAGTTCGATGGGCACCGACACGGTGGCGAGCGGAGCCGCCACCATGAAGATGATGAGCAGGACGAGCATGACGTCCACGAAGGGCGTGACGTTGATCTCGCTGTTCTGCTCGATGGCGTACTTGCCACCCCCCGAACCGGAGAGTTTGGCGCCCATCTAGGTTACGCCCCCTTGTCGAGCTGGCGCGAGATGCCGTTCATCAGTTCGGCGTTGAAGCCGTCCGAACGCACGCCGTACGCCGCGATGCGGGTGTTGAAGTAGTTGTAGAAGATAACCGAGGGGATGGCCGCGAACAGGCCGATACCGGTGGCCAGCAGGGCCTCGGCGATACCCGGGGCGACGACGGCCAGGTTGGTGGTGTTCGACTCGGCGATGCCGATGAACGAGTTCATGATCCCGTACACGGTCCCGAACAGGCCGATGAACGGACCGCCCGAACCGACCGAGGCCAGGAACTGCTGGCCGCCCGAGAGGCGAAGGGCCACCGACGATTGCACGGCGGCGACGGCGGTCTGGGCGCGGAAGATCGAGGCGTCGCGATGCTCACCGGTGACCGAAAGGCCGGCCTGGCGCGAAAGCTCGATTTCCTCGGTGGCGGCGGCGGCCATGTCGGCCAGCGGGTTGCCGTCGAACTCTTCCGAGGTCGACACGCGCCGCATGTCCGCGATGGTGCGGGCGCCGCGGAAGGCTTCCAGGAAGCGGTCGGTCTTGCGGTTGAGAGCCCCGAACTCGAGGATCTTGATCAGCAGCAGGGTCCAGGAGAAGACCGAGGCCAGCACCAGGCCGATCATGACGACCTTCACGACCGGGTGGGCGATCATGAACATGGTGATCGGGGTCAGGCTCTGACCGCCGTGGCCGCCGCCGACGGCTTCGTTCAGCGAGGCCGGGTCTTGAGCAGCGGGAGCGGCTTCGGCCGGAGCGGCCTGGGTCGCTTCGGCCGCAGCCGGAGCCGGGGCGGCGTCTTGCGCCAGGACCGGCGAGCCCGCCATCAGCACGGCGGCGCCGGCCATGGCGAGGAGGAGGTTCGTCTTTTTGCTGTTCAGCATGTGTCGCCAGTTCCTGCTTTGGTCTGACTCGTGGGACCCGAGACCTCCGCCATTCGGCTCGGGCCTCTGTTGAAAACCTGCCGCCAGAACCCGGAGATTCCAACGACCAAACGCCCAAGCTCAACACCGGTTGCCCGCCGAGGCGGAACCGGATCAACCGGACTGCGGCGCGGGGACGGGCCCCCTGGCGCCGCGCGTCCACCCTTTCGGGCTTTGGCGGTCAAGCTCCTTTGGCGAACCCATAACAGAGCGTCAAGGGCGTTGAGGCGCTTTTCGCCCGCTGCGCGAAGGCCCGACCGAAAGTCGTGTCCGGATGTCGAAAAACGACGCATTGCAGCGCAAAAACGATGCGCGGCAGGCCGCCGCCGGGCGGAGGCGGGCGACATGTCCCAGCGATGTGAGGGGAGATGGTGCCTGGGGGCGGATTCGAACCACCGACACGCGGATTTTCAATCCGCTGCTCTACCAACTGAGCTACCCAGGCTCGGGCCCGATCGATCGGGAGCGGGGTCTATAGGCGAGGGCAAAACGCCTGTCCAGCGCTTAGCGCCTGATCTGTTGCGGGGGCCGCCGGGTCGTTCCTTTCACGTCAGCGGTCTTCGGTGGCGGGGGGCGTCTCGTCCTCGGGCACAGGGATGCGATAGGCGCCAGTAAACCAGCGCTGCAGGTCCAGATCGGCGCAGCGTCGCGAGCAGAAGGGCCGATAGTCGGGACTGGCGGGGGCCTTCGTACAGATCGGGCAGGTCGCCATGCTCAGGCCTCCTCAAGACGGGCGCGGCCCGGGAGAACCGACGGATCCGCCCTCAGGGCCGCCCGAGGGCCGAGGCGCGCCACCCCGGCCGCCGCGGCGGCGGCCTCGTCCGGCGCACAGATCATGACGTGCACCGGCGTGGCCGTATCCTCGAGCAGGCGGTGACGCAGCCGACGCACGATCGTCAGCGCCCGGCCGACCAGGTCCGGCAGGACACGCTCCTCCACCGGGGTCCGCCCCCACGGCAGGCTCAGCTGCAGCAGGCCGAACCGGCTGAGCGGGCCGGGTACAGCGCCGTCCCCGTCAAACGCCGCCCGCGCCGCGGTCTCCACAGCTGAAGGATTGAGCCGCCCGCCCACCAGATCGATGACCACCAGGCCGCCCCAGCTCTTCAGCCGGATCAGCCGCGCCGCCTCGACGAGGCCGTCGCGATTGGCGCGCTCGCGGGCAGCGCGGGGATCACGCCCGGGCGGCGGCGAGTGATCGATATCGACGGAGATGAGGGCGCGGGTGCGCTGCACCGCAACATCCAGTCCGAGCTCGGGTCGCCGGACCGTGTCCGCCAGCGCCTCGTCCAGCGCCGCCTCCCCGGCCTCGATAGCCGCGCTCCCCGTCTGGATATCGATCCCCGGGGCCCAGCCCGCGAGGACGGCCGCCACGTCCGGCCCGGGCGCGAGCAGACGGGGCGTCCCATCCCCCGGCCCGCGGGCCCGCAGAGTCGCGCCCTTGCCGCGCCGCGGCTCGGCCAGCACCTCGACCTCGATCCGGTCCCCGACCCGGGCCGGGGCTCCGCCGCCCCGGGGCAAGAAGCCGGCGGCCCCGTCCGGCAGTTCGACAAAGGCCCCGCGCAAG
Organism: uncultured Brevundimonas sp.; assembly: GCA_964624025.1. GTDB lineage: Bacteria > Pseudomonadota > Alphaproteobacteria > Caulobacterales > Caulobacteraceae > Brevundimonas. Next base: position 899 of record CAZUXK010000154.1, on the reverse strand, counting down.
CCGGCGCTGACCTCGCTGACCCGGCCGACGCTGACGGCGCCCAGCCGCAGGTGCGGCGGATCGTCCTCCCGCCGGATCACCAGGCGCTCGAACCGCCCGTCTCGCACCAGAATCCCGCGCGTCTCGCCCGGCGTGTCGTCCAGGAACAGCTCGACCCGGCTCACGGCCGCCAGCCCACGCCCCGCAGCAGCGCCAGGGTCTCGTAGAGCGGCAGGCCCATCACCGCCGGATGGCTGCCGACGATTCGGCGCACGAACGCCCCGGCCGGCCCCTGGATGCCATAGCCCCCGGCCTTGCCCCGCCAGTCGCCGCCGGCGACGTACGCGGCGATCTCGTCGGGCGACAGGACCTTGAAGCTGACCCGGGTCTCGACCGTGCGGCCGGCCCGGCGGTCGCCGCGGGCCACGGCCACCGCCGTATGCACCCGGTGATTCCGCCCCGACAGCAGGCGCAGGAAGGCAGCCGCCTCGTCAGCGTCGGCAGGCTTCTCCAGCAGGCGACGGCCCAGGGACACCACGGTGTCGGCGGCGAGGATGACGGCGTCCGGATGCTGTACGGCCAGCGCCGCCGCCTTGGTCGAGGCGAGGCGCGCGGCCAGACGGGCCGGCGGCTCGGCGGCCGTCGGCGTCTCGTCGATGTCGGCAGGGAGAATGCGGTCGGGCGTGATGCCGACCTGGGCCAGCAGTTCGCGCCGGCGCGGGCTGGCCGAAGCGAGAATCAGCTCCGGCCGGGAAGCGGGGCGGTCGCCCGACATGGGCGGCCCGCCCTTACTTGAAGCGATAGGTGATGCGACCCTTGGTCAGGTCGTAGGGCGTCATCTCGACCAGGACCTTGTCCCCGGCCAGCACGCGGATGCGGTTCTTGCGCATCTTGCCGGCGGTGTGGGCGATGATCTCGTG
>CAZUXK010000153.1:0-4387 GCA_964624025.1 uncultured Brevundimonas sp. | reverse complement strand
GCGTGCCCCGCGCCGAGGGCGCCGCTCGCGCCACGGCGGCGCTGGCGGCGGTCGGACTTGGCGAGCGGCTGACGGCGCGGCCGGCGGTCCTGTCCGGCGGGATGGCCATGCGCGCGGCGCTGGCCCGGGCGCTGGTGGCCGAGCCGCAGCTGCTTCTGCTGGACGAGCCCTTCGCGGCTCTCGACACCATCACCCGGCGTCGGCTTGCGGAGGATCTGCACCGGCTGTGGCAGGCGTCGCGGCCGACCATCGTACTTGTCACCCATGACGTGGAAGACGCCGTCTATCTCGCCGGGCGGGCGCTGGCGCTGGGGCGCGACGGCGCCGTCAGCGCCGAGGTGGCGCTTCCGCCTGTACTGCCGCGCCCGGCCGGCTTCCGCGAAAGCGTCGAGGCGCGGTCGGCGGCGACCCGGCTGTCCGAAGCGCTCGCCCTCGCCATGGAGGCGACGTCGTGAGCCTCGTCGCGCGCCTCTGGCCGCCGCTGGCGCTGGCGGCGGTGCTGCTGCTGGCCTGGGAGGCCGGCTGCCGGCTGTTCGAGGTGCCCGCCTACTTCCTGCCGCCGCCCAGCGCGGTCGCCGCAGCGTTGGTGGAGGCGGCCCCGCGGCTCGCGCCCTCGGCCGGCCGCACCTTCGTCATGGCCTTGCAGGCGCTGGCGGTGGCGACCGTCGTCGGCGGCGGCCTGGCCGTGCTGGTCTCGCTCAGTCCGGCGGCGGAGCGGGCGGCGCGTCCGCTGGCCACCGCGCTGCAGGTCACGCCGGTGGTCGCCATCGCCCCGCTGGTGCTGATCTGGTACGGCCTCGACAACGCCGGGGCCGCGGTGGTGACCCTCGCGGCGCTGGTCGCCTTTTTCCCGATCTTTTCCGGGGTTCTGACCGGGTTGCGGTCGGCCGATCCCGACCTCGAGAGGCTGTTCGACCTCTACGGCGCGAGCCGCCGCCAGAGGCTGGTGCGGCTGAGGACGCCCTCGGCTGCGGTCTATGCGCTTGAAGGGTTCCGCGTCGCGGCGGGCCTGTCGATCATCGGGGCCGTGGTGGCCGAGTTCGTGTCCGGTTCGGGCGCCGCCCAGGGGCTGGCCTGGCGCCTGCTGGAGGCCGGCAACCGGCTGCGCACGGCCGAGCTGCTCGCCGCCCTGGTCTGGCTGGCGTTGATGGGCGCGGTGCTGAACGCCAGCGCAGGCCTGCTGGTGGCCGCCGCGCGCCGGAACCTTGTCGGGCGTTAGCGGCCGATTAAGGCAGGTCTCGCTACCCTGCGGCCTACCGTGAGTTCGGCGGAGACAGTCTTGGCATTTCCTGCGCGCATTCTGGCGACCATCGGCCTCACAGCCGCTTTGGTTTCGCCCTTGGCTGCGCAGACTCCGTCGCCCGGCGCGGCGCAGGCGACGCCAGCACAGCTCGGCGGCCTGCGCTACCTGAGCTGGAGCGGCAAGCGTCCGGATCCGGTCCGGACCCCGCCGCCTGCCGCCGCCGCGACCCGGCGCGAGACGCCGGCGCCGCCGGACCCAATCATCTACGGGCCGCCGGTTCCGGCGGCGCGTCCCGGCAACGGTCTGACCCCGGCCTCGGCCTGGCTCCCAACCCCCGCGCCGCCAGCGGCGCCCGTCGCCCCCGCCGCCCCTGTGGCTGTCGCGGTCGTGGCCCCCGTTGTGGCGTCGGCGGTCGTCAGGACGCCCGAGGGGCCTGCCCCGTCGCCGCTTCAGACGGCGCACGCCGACGATACGCCCCGGCCTGATGCCCCGATCTTCCGCCTCGCCCGGGAAGACGCCGCGGCCACGCTGGCGACGCCGGCCCAGCCCCAGGCCCCGGCATCGCCGCAGGGGCCGGTCGCCGGAGCGTCGCCGCGGTTCTATTCCGTGCACCGCGCCGCCGGGCGGACGCCCGATCCCGTCGCGCTGCCCGCGCCCGTGATGCTGGACGAGGCACCTGTTGATCTGGCGGAGCCCGAGGGACCGCCGCTTGTTTTGCGCGATGCCCGAGGCCGGCTGGTGCCGGCCGAGGTTCTGGACGGATCGACCCTGCCATGAATGCCCCTGACTCCCGCCTTCCGCAGCTGATTACGCTCGCGCGTGAATTCTCGAGCGAGCGGCGTCGCGCGCTCTTGCGCGAACTCACCGAGAGCTTCTTCGGTGGCTCGTGCCATGGCCAGGTCGAGACCGAAACCTATGGCGTCATCCTCGCCGAGGTGGCTAAGGACATGGAGGCGGCCGTCCGGGCACAGCTGGCCGAGCGTTTCGGCCCCGCGCCAAACGCCCCTCGGGGGCTGGTGTGTACCCTCGCCGACGACCCGGAAGCAGCGGTTGCCTCCGCCGTGTTGCGCGCTTCGCCGCTGCTGACGGATGAGGATCTGCTGCGGGTGGTGCGCCAGCATGGCCAGGACCATCTCCGCGCGGTATCGGCGCGCTCGCATGTCTCCGAGGCAGTTTCAGATGTGATCGTCGCCCGCGGCGATGACGAGACGCTCGGAACGCTGTTGCGCAACGAGGGCGCATGCCTTTCCCGCGAAGCCTCCGAGGTTGCGGTCGAGCGCGCCAAGCGAAATCCGGCCCTGCATGAAGCGACGGTGAGTCGCGCCACCCTGCCGCCGGATCTGCTCAACGATATGTATTTTGTCGTCGAAAGCCGGCTACGGCAGAGAATCCTCGAGCAGAATGCCAGGATGGACCCCGCGCTTCTGGAAAGTGCGTTGCGCCATGGGCGCGCCGAGGTCGCCGCCCAGGACGGTCTGCTGCCGGATGACTACGCCGAGACCCTGGCCCGGGTGGAGAAGCTTCAGGCGGCCGGACAGCTGACGCCGACGGTGCTTGCCGGTTTCCTGCGCAGCAATAGCAAGACTGCCTACCTGATCGCCCTGGCGCAGCTGGCCGACCTCGACTTCCACACCGCGCGTCACATCTTCGAACGGCGTGAGCTGGACGCCCTGGCGGTGGTCTGCCGGGCCGCCGACCTCGATCGGGCCCTGTTCCTGACCTATGCGCTCGTCCTGCTCAACGACGACGGCGACGCCATGGGCAAGGCGAGGAGCTACGCCGAAATGTACGCGGCGCTGGGCCGCGACACCGCGCAGCGCACCATCCGCTTCTGGCGCCTGCGCCGCGAGGCCGTTGCCGCCTGAGATGGAGCGTCGGCGACCTGACGTCGCGTCACGCTTCCGTCCTCAAAAAATACGCTCTAGCGTGCCCGGCAGGGAAGAACGCCGAGGCACACCATGAGCGACCTTGAGACCTTTCGCGCCGAGACCCGCGCCTGGCTGGAGGCCAACTGCCCGGCCGAGGTGCGCGGGCCGATCGAGAGCGAGTCGGATGTCATCTGGGGCGGCCGCAACGCCGTGTTCAGGACGCCGGCCCACCGCCAGTGGCTGGAGCGCATGGCCGAGCGCGGCTGGACCGCGCCGGAGTGGCCGCGCGCGTACGGCGGCGGCGGTCTGAGCCGCGAGGAGGCCAAGGTGCTGGCGAAGGAGCTGCGCCGCCTCCAGGCCCAGCCGCCGCTGCAGTCCTTCGGCGTCTGGATGCTGGGCCCGGCGCTGCTGAAGTTCGGCACCGAAGAGCAGAAGCAGACCTTCCTGCCGCCGATCGTGCGCGGCGAGATTCGCTGGTGCCAAGGCTATTCCGAGCCGGGCGCCGGCTCTGACCTCGCCGGCCTGCAGACGCGTGCGGAAGACAAGGGCGACCACTGGATCGTCAACGGCCAGAAGGTCTGGACGTCCTACGCCGACAAGGCCGACTGGATCTTCTGTCTGGTGCGCACCGATCCGGAGGCGCCCAAGCACCTCGGCATCTCGTTCGTGCTGTTCGACATGGCCACGCCCGGCGTGACGACCCGGCCAATCACCCTGATCTCGGGCAAGAGCCCGTTCTGCGAGACCTTCTTCGACAATGTCCGGGTCGAGAAGGCGAACCTGGTCGGCGAGCTGAACCGGGGCTGGGACGTGGCCAAGTATCTGCTGGCCCACGAGCGCACCATGATCGGCGAGATCGGCGAGGTCATGGGCGGCCGGCCCGTGGGCCAGGTCGCGGCCGACTCGATCGGCGTCAGCGCCGATGGTCGGCTCGACGAGCCGATGCTGCGCAGCCGCATCGCCGAGCTGGACATCGACGCCGCCGCGTTCCGGCTGGCTCTGGAGCGGGTCGGCGACCAGACCCGGGCCCGCCAGGCGCATCCGGCCATGGCCTCCATGCTCAAGTACTATGGTTCGGAGCTGAACAAGCGCCGCCACGAGCTGCTGATGGCCGCCGGCGGGTCGGACGCTCTGGAGTGGGAGAGCGAGCGCTCGCGCCACGGTTCGGCCGCCCGCGACTGGCTGCGCACCAAGGCCAATTCGATCGAGGGCGGGACCAGCGAGGTCCAGCTCAACATCATCGCCAAGCACATCCTGCAGCTGCCGGGGGCGTAGC
>CAZUXK010000152.1:0-4600 GCA_964624025.1 uncultured Brevundimonas sp. | reverse complement strand
TCCAGCGCCAGACGGCCGACGCGGCAGCGCTCGGTCTCGCCGCGGCGGCAGGCCTCGCTGACCTCGCGCCACAGGGCCAGGCGCCGCGCGTACTCGGCCTGCTGCCGCGCCACCGCCTCGGCATGGGCCGCCAGCTGCGCCCGGTGGCGGGTCTCGGCCTCGGCCAGGCTGCGGGCGTAGGCCTCGGCGCGAGCGGCGTTCTCCGCCTCGACCGCCTTCAGCTCGGCCGCCTCGGCCTGTTCGGCCAGGGTGTTCTGGGTCAGGATCTCGGCGTTCAGCGCCGCGGTGATCCGCTCGGCCTCGGGATCGGGGGCGACCACCTTGTCGGTCGCCTCCGCCTCGCCGCGCAGCAGCTCGGCCACGGGGTCCTGGGCTGCCGTCGGCGCGGCGGCGGCGGCGAGGGCGAGGACGGCGAGAAGGGCGGTGGCGGCGCGCATGGCGATCTCCCGGGGGTGGCAGGCGGGTCAGTCGAGCGGGCGGGCGTCTTCGGGCAGCAGGATCGGCACCCCGTCGCGGATCGGATAGGCCAGCTTCGCGCCCTCGGAGACCAGCTCGTGGCGCTCGCGGTCATAGCTCAGCCGGCCGCGGGTGACCGGGCAGACCAGCACCTCCAGCAGGCGGGGGTCGACCGAGGGCGGGGTGTGAAAGGCGTCGGACATGGTCTGGCTCTATTGCAGGCGCGGCTCGCCGTCACCGGGCTCGGCGGCGTCGATGCGCATCAGGGCGGTCAGGGCGCCGGCGCGGTCCTCGAGGTCCGGGGCTTCCAGCAGGGCCTGCTTCTCGGCGGGCTCGAACGGCAGGGCCATGGCCAGGCTGTTGATCAGGGCTTCCGGCGGGGCGGACTCGGCGGTCTCCCAGTCCACATCGAGGCCGCGGCGCTCAAGGTACAGGCGCAGGGCGTCGAAGAAGGCCGGGCGGTCGAAGGCCACCGGCTCCGCCGCCGGGCTCAGGTCGGCCTCGAACGGCGCGAACTCGGCCCGCACCTGGCGGTAGGGGGTGGCCGCCTGCAGCTCCGTCGCCAGCCGGAAGCGGGCGACGCCGGTCAGGGTGATCAGATAGCGGCCGTCCGAGGTCTCGGCGAAGTGGGTGATGCGCCCGGCGCAGCCGATCGGGGCCAGGGCCGGCCGCTCGCGCGGGCCGCCGGTGGTCTGGATCATGCCGATCAGCCGGTCCCCGGCCATGGCGTCATCGATCATGTTGAGATAGCGCGGCTCGAAGATGTTGAGCGGCAGCTGGCCGCGCGGCAGCAGCAGGGCCCCGTCCAGCGGGAACACCGGAAGGGCCTGCGGCAGGTCCGACGCCTTCAGATAGCTGTGGGCCATGCCGCGCTCCCGGGTCAGGCGAAGAGGATGGAGGACAGGCGACGGCGACCGTCGCGGGCGATGTCCGAGCCGCCGCCGGCGGCCTCGAAAATGGTCAGCAGCTCGCGCCGCGCCGCCTGGTCGTTCCACTCGCGGTCGGCCGCGACGATGGTCAGCAGCTCGTCCACCGCCGCCTTCAGCTCGCCGGTCGAGGCGAGGGCCCGGGCCAGCTCGAAGCGGGCGGCGTGGTCGGCCGGATCGGCAGCGACCTTCGCCCGCAGGGCCGCGGTCTCGCCGGCGGCGCCGGCCCCGGCCTCGAGCAGGCGGATCTGGGCGCGGGCGCTCTGCACGTCCGGGTCCTGGCTGTCCCCGGCCATGGCCAGGGTCTGGCGCGCCTGGTCGGCGTCGCCGGTCGCCAGATAGACCTTGGACAGGCCGGCGATGGCCCTGACGTTCTCCGGGTCGATCGACAGCACCTCGGCATAGGCCTGGGCGGCCCCGCCCCAGTCCTGCAGGCCCAGCGACTCTGCGCCGAGCGCCAGCAGCTGGGCCAGGTCGGCGTCGGCCGACGACCCGCCGGTCAGCTTGTCGATGAAGGCCTTGATCTGGCTTTCCGGGATCGAGCCCTGGAAGCCGTCGACCGGCTGGCCGTTGACGAAGGCGTAGACCGTGGGGATCGACTGCACCCGCAGCTGGCCGGCGTAGGCCGGGTTCCGGTCGACGTCGATCTTGACCATCTTCACCGCCCCGCGGGCGGCGCGCACGGCCTTCTCCAGCGCCGGGCCCAGGGTTCGGCAGGGACCGCACCAGGGGGCCCAGAAGTCGACGATCACCGGCTGGCGGCGCGAGGCCTCGACCACGTCGGTCATGAAGGAGGCGTCGGAGCCCTCCTTGATCAGGTCCTCGGGGGCGGCGGGATCGGCGAAGCTCATGGTCATCCTCGGAAGCAGAACGCTCGGGGTCTCAGATGGTCGCGTCGGTCAGTACAGACAAGCGCGGGAAGTCGACGACAATCGGGCTGCGGCCCAGCGCCTTGAGCACGGCGCGGAAGGCGGCCTGCGGCAGGCCCGTGGTGGCGGTGTTGGTCAGGGGGTGGAAGTTGACGATGTCCGCCTCCCACAGGGCCCGGTCCAGCACGAAGGTGACGCGGTGGTCCGGGTCGTTGATCAGGCCCAGGGCCGTGACCGAGCCGGGGCGCACCCCCAGCGTCTCCCACATCAGGGCTTCATTGCCGAACGACAGCCGGTCCGCGCCGATGACGCGGGGCAGGGCCTTGAGGTCGATCTCCGTGTCCTGACGCGCCGAAACCAGCCACAGCCGGCCCTTCTTGTCCTTCAGAAACAGGTTCTTGGTGTGGGCCCCGGGCATCGCCGCCTTGAGCTCCAGACCCTCCTCGACCCGGAACACGGCCGGATGGTCATGGGTGACCTGGGCGATGCCCCGATCCGCCAGCCAGGCCAGCAGCCGGGCGCGGTCGAAGGCGGGCGCGGGGGCCTGTTCGGGCGGGGCGGCGCTCATGCGCGGGTGGGTCCGGCTTTACGGCCCGCGGCGGGCCCGGCTACAGCAACGGGTCTAGACGCCATGCGCGAAAGGGCCAAGGTCTTGGAACTGGAATGCTACCCGATGACCCAGCGGCCGCCGGACCTGGTGCCGGGGCGCCAGTCGCGGGCCTGGATGGACGCCTTCGCCGCGCGCCACCCCTACCGCTGCCTGCCGCTGAACATGGCCAACACCACGGGCTGGGAGATCCTCTGCCCGTTCGGCTTCACGGCGACCTGGACCGGCGGGCCGTCGCAGGCGGACATCACCATCACCCCGGACCGGCCCAATCCGGAGCTGGACCACTTCGTCACCTCGCACTTCTCGCGCGGGGTGCTGACCCTGCATCCGCAGTACCTGTTCCGCACCCCGCCGGGCTGGGGGATGATGTGCTCGGGCGCGCCCAATCACGTCAAGGACGGCATCCAGCCCCTGACCGGCCTGATCGAGACCGACTGGCTGCCCTTCCCCTTCACCATGAACTGGCTGTTCACGCGGCCGGGGCGCATCCGCTTCGACAAGGGCGAACCCTTCTGCTTCATCAGCCTGGTCGAGCACCGCAAGATGGACCAGGTCGATCCTGTGATCCGCGCGCTGGAGTCCAATCCGGTGATGAAGGGCCAGTTCGAGGCCTGGAACCGGCAGCGCACCGACTTCAATACCCGGCTGGCCAGCGGCGATCCCGATGCGGCGCGCGAGGCCTGGCAGCGCTTCTACTTCAAGGGGGAGCTGCCGGAAGACACCGGCCCGGCCCCCAAGGACCACGTCAACAAGCGTCGCCTGCGGACGCCGCGGGTCGGGCTGTAGGGCGCGAAGTCCTGATCCCCGGGCACGCCCGGGCTTGATTTCAGCTTGTCGTCACCCCCGGGCTTGTCCCGGGGGCCCATGGCGGGGTCGCGCGCAGCCACGGGCGGCTTTCACGTACCGCCAGCGACATCCACGGACCGCGCTTCACGGGACGATGGACCCCCGGGACAAGCCCGGGGGTGACGGGGGTTATGGGGTGACGTCCGCTCGTGAAGCCCGGGCCGATCTCACCGTTACTGCGGCCGGCGCGGCACCTGGCCGGACAGGTTGGACACCACCTCGCGGGCGTCGAAGGCGTTGGGATCGCCGGCCGGCTTGGGCCCGCGGCCCATCAGGATCTCGGCCGAGGCCTCGAACCGGTCGATCTGGCGATAGTCGACGTCGCGCGCCCACGGGTCGAACGGCCGCCAGGCGCCGCCGCCCCAGTAGCGCCAGTAGGGCGACCAGAACGGGCTGTAGCGCGAGGACAGCGGGTCCGGCGTCGCCACCAGACGGCTGTCGCGGTCGGTGGCGCGGTTGACCGTGGCGAACCAGTCGTAGCCGTCCGCGACGGTCAGCTCGGCGGCGCGCAGCAGCAGCGCCATCTCGACCTGTTCGCGCGACGTCACGGAATTGCCGGCGAAGGTGACGCGGTAGCGGTCGCGCTCGAGCCGGGTTTCGCTGTAGCCGCCGGCCCCGCGGGTGTCGGCCGGGCCGTAGGCGGTCGGGGTGGCGCAGGCGCCGACCGCAAGGGCGGCGGCGACGGCGGCCAGGGCGAGGGAACGCATGCGAAGACTCCTGGAAAGGCCCCTGTCGTCAGAACCCTAGCATGATCAACGGGAGGCCGTCGCGCACCGTTCCGCGGCGTCGCGCCCGGTCACAGAGGCGTGATCGGGAGGGCGCCCCTCCTCCCCCGCCTGCGGGGGAGGAGGGGGCTGACCGATCAGGGAATCACAGCGGGCGCGACGGGTTTC
>CAZUXK010000151.1:2046-4644 GCA_964624025.1 uncultured Brevundimonas sp. | reverse complement strand
GCCCCTCCACCGCCCCCCGGTCGCTTCGCGACCGGACCCCTCCACCGCCTTCGGCGGTCCCCCTCCCCACTGCGTGGGGAGGAGAGGCCCTACCGCCTACCCCTACCCCTACCGCCTACGCGGACAGGCACACCACCTGGGCGACGCGGAGGTCGCGGCGCAGATCGTCGGCGACGAGGCCGTAGTTGTCGATGGTGACGGCGCGGCCGGTGACCTGCTCGTCCGGGCGCTGCTCGCCGCGGATGGCCGGGACCAGGGTGTCCGGGGCGGTGGTGTAGACCCGGCCGCGGCGCGGGGCCTCGGCCAGGGTGATGGCCACCATCCGCCCCTGGCGGTCCAGGGTGGGCGCGCCGGACAGGCCGCCGAGGGTGCCGCGCAGGCCTTCCGTACGGCCGACTTCGGCCCAGGCCAGCACCGGCTCGTCGCGCGCCCCGCGGCCGCGCACCCTGAGCGTCTCGCGGCCGAGCAGACGGGTGGTCACCTCGCCGGGACGGCCCTGCGGATAGCCCGGGTGGAAGCCGCGCTGGCCCTCGCGCAGGGGGATGGAGGCGGCCACCGGCACGGCGGGCGGGCCGCCCTGGGTGATCAGCAGGGCGATGTCGGCGCGCGGGGCGAGGCGCACGTCGGCGGCGATGGCGCGGCCGCCGCCGACCACCAGCGCCGGCTGGCGGCAGCCCTCGACCACATGGCGGGCGGTCAGCCAGCGGCCCTCGGAGGCGATCGAGAAGGCGGTGCCCGAGGAGGGCTGGAACGGCGTGTCCGGGGCGTCGACGATGACGGTCGGGTCGAACGGGGTGATGGGGCCGAGCAGCGCTCCTTCCAGCTCGTCCGGCGGCGGCGGGGCGGGCGGGGCGGCGGCGCGCTCGCGGCTGAGCGAGGCCCCGAGCACGGCCAGGGCGACCAGGGTGTAGATCAGCCAGTCGGGCAGGCGCACCGCGGCGCCTCAGCCGCTGAAGGCGGCGGCGAGGATGAGGGCGCTGGCCAGCTTGGCGGCGACCAGCAGCACCGCGGCCGACACCTCGCCCTCCTGGATGCGCTGGGGCAGGCCGCTCAGCACCGCGTCGACGATGCGGAACACCAGCAGCTGGATGACCAGGGCGGCGAGGCCCCACAGGGTGATCTCCAGCAGGGAGGTGGAGGCCGACATGGAGACGGCCAGCGGCACCGCCAGCCCGACCAGCACCCCGCCGAAAGCCACGGCCGCGGCCGAGTTGCCCTGGCGGATCAGCTCGATCTCCTTCCACGGCGTCAGCAGGGCGTAGACCGTCGCCCCCACGAACAGCAGGACCGAGGTCACGGCCGCGTGCAGCAGGGTGGTGGGGAAGCCCGCGGCGAAGGCCTGGACTTCCGGAGACGACAGGCTGGGCAGCGACAGGGGGTCCATCACAACGTCGGGGATGCGGGGCCAGAGCCTGACGCTTGCCTCATTCCGGCCCGGAACCGCAAGCGCGGCCCGGGCACAGTCTGTGACGAATCGTTACGCGACCCCGCCGCCGGCTCAGTTCGCCGCGCCGTCGCGCGAGGCCACCAGGGCCGAGATGTTGACGTCGGAGCCGACCACGCAGGTCTCGGCGTCGAGCGGGCAGATGCCGAGGGTGCGCTCGACCTCGCGCAGGCGCACGACCTCCGGGTTGGAGCGGATCGACTCGGCCAGCAGGCGGTTGGCCTCGGCCGCGCCGCGGGCCTGGGCGATGCGGGCCTCGGCGTTGGCGCGCTCGAGATTGACCCGTTCCAGCGCCGCCCGGGTGTTCTGCTCGGCGGTGGTGCGCGACTGGATGGCGGCCACCACGGCTTCCGGGTAGCGGATCGAGCCGACCCACTCCATGCGGATGATGTCGAGCCCCTGCGGGCCCCATTCGCGCTGCAGGGCCTGCATGGCCTGGGCCAGCACGATCTGGCGGCCCGGGCCGATCAGCTGGCCGGGGCAGTTGGCGGCGTCCGGCACGCCCGGCTGGACGGGGGCGCCGGCCGCCGCCGGGGCTGCCGGGGCCGCCGCCTCGACCTGCTCGGCGTTGCAGGCGACCGGCAGCTTCTCGGTCTCGCGGGCGATGGCGGCGCGCACCGAGGTGCGCAGCGGCCCGTCGATGAAGACGTCGAACTCCTGCCGCCAGGTGGCGAACAGGTCGGCGGCCTTGTCCTCGCGCACCTTGAAGGTCAGGGCCACGTCGGCGGTCATCGGCAGGCCCAGCACGTCGGAGAAGGCGATCTCCTCGTTCTCGCCGCCGTCGGCGTTGGGCTCGCGGGTGTAGCTGTAGGTGCGCTGCAGGGTCGGATAGGTGCGGATCTTCTCGCCGATGCCTTCCCAGTGGAAGCCCGGCCCGAGCTCCTCGGGCTGCACGCCCGGGTTGGCCCCGAACTTGGTGGTCTTGATGCCCATGTAGCCGCTCTCGACCGTGACGCTGCACGAGTTCACGCTGAGGCCGCCGACGATCATGACGGCGATGGCCGCCACCGCCACGGCGGTGATGCGCCGCGCCTCGGTCGGGCCCACCCCGCCGCCGCCGCTCGCGCCGCCGAACGGCGTCTGCAGGTTTCCGAACCCGTTCATTTCGTTTCTCCCCGGGCGGCCCGCGCCGCCCATTTCCACAACAGCACCGC
>CAZUXK010000151.1:0-2036 GCA_964624025.1 uncultured Brevundimonas sp. | reverse complement strand
GGCGAGCAGCAGGGCCCCGGCCACGCCGGCAGCTATGGCCAGCGGCAGGCTGCCGCTGATGCGCGCGGACAGGATCATGGGCACGAGGCCGCGGAACAGGATCAGGAAACCGATCACCAGACCGGCGACGCCGGCGGCGATGCCCAGACCGACCTTCAGTTCCCGCGTCACGCCGCCTCCCTCGCCTCGCCCGCGACGGTGCGGTGCTGCGGCGACGCTTACAAGGGAAATCGGCAGGGGTGCGACACCCGGTTACGCGGGGTCGGGACGGCGGCCTTTGGCGGCCGCGGCGGCGCTTTCCTTGCGCAGGGGGCGCGCCACGGGGCAGACCTCCTGGACGAAGCCGTTCAGGGTGTTGGCCAGCGTGTCCGGCGTCAGGCTGTAGTGGACGAACTGGCCCTTCTTCTCGCCGGTGATCAGGCCGGCGTTCTCCAGCACGCCGAGATGCTGGGAGACGGCCGGCTTGGAGATCTCGAAGCGGGCGGCGATCTCGCCGGCGGTCATGTCCGCATGGCTCAGATAGGCGAGGATCTTGCGGCGGACCGGACTGGAGAGGGCTTCGAACACGCGCTGCATGCGCGACATTTAAGTGATTTGCGAAGCACTTGCCAGATGGCCGGGGCCATGTTTAAGTGATTGCCTAATTACCAAAGGGCTGAACGATGCGGACACACGATGACCCCTGCGCCGTCCAGAGTGTGGTGGAGGTGGCCGGCTGCAGCCCGGTCGAGGGCCGGGTGGTGTGGGACCCTGTCCACTCCCTGTGGAACGGCGGCATGATGCTGGCGACGCTCGTCCTCGCCCCGTTGACGGTCAGCTGGGGCGCGGTTGCCGTGTTTCTGCTGACCACGGCGGCCGGACTTCTGCTCGGCCATTCGGTCGGATTCCATCGCCGCCTGATCCACGGCAGCTTTAAATGCTCCCGCTGGCTTGAGCGGGGGCTGGTCTGGATCGGCACGGCCGTGGGCATGAGCGGCCCCCTCTGGATGATCCGGACCCATGACCTGCGCGACTGGGCGCAGCGCCAGCCCGACTGTCATGACTATCTCGCGCACCGGCGGCCAATGCTGATCGACGCCATCTGGCAGATGCACTGCCGGCTGGAGCTGGACCGCCCGCCGGCGTTCGACCTCGGCGAGGTGGGGCGTGACCCGGTCTATCGCGCGCTGGAGCGTACATGGATGCTGCAGCAGGCGCCGATCGCCGCCGTGCTCTATCTCGCCGGCGGATGGGGTTTCGTCGTCTGGGGAGTCTGCGCCCGGGTGACCGCCAGCGTGGTCGGCCACTGGTTCGTGGGCCATCTGGCGCATCGGCGGGGTCCGCAGTCCTGGATCGTCGAGGGATCAGGCGTCCAGGCCCATGACGTGCCCTGGGCCGCCATCCCGACGATGGGCGAGGCCTGGCATAACAATCACCATGCCTTTCCCGGCTCGGCCCGGATCGGCCTGTATCCTGGACAGGCCGACTGGGGGTGGCGGTTCATCCAGCTGCTGGAGCGGCTGGGGCTGGCGTGGGACGTACGCACCCCGGAGACGATGGCCGACCGGCAGGATGCCCTCGCGCGGGTGGCGGGCCGATGAGCTTCAGGGCGGGTCGGGTCGGGCGAGTCCTGCGCCACCTGTCGGCAGGGTCGCTGGCGGGTGTCGCCGGGGCGAGTGCCCTTGCGTTGGTCTACGCCGGTTGGGCTTTGGCGGAGACGCCGGGCCTGTTGCAGGCCGCCGGCGTCGGCGTCTTCGCCCTCGCCGTCGCCTTCCCGGTCTTCATGGTGGGGGCGTGGCTGATCGGGCCCCTCGCAGCCGAAGCGTTGCTCCGGCTCGGCTGGGCGAGGCTGCTGCCGGCCGCGCTCGCGGGCGGCCTGCTCGCGGCCGCCGTTTCAGCCGTGGCCCTTGGCGGCGCACTTCTGGCGGTCAACGCCATGGTGGCGGTCGGGGGCGCGGCCGCCGGTGCGACCTACCTCGCTGTCTGGCGGGCGCTGGAGGTCAGGCCGCGTCCTGGCCGGCCTTCCGGAGGGCGGAGGCGCGGATCTTCTCGCTCTC
>CAZUXK010000150.1:0-4684 GCA_964624025.1 uncultured Brevundimonas sp. | reverse complement strand
CCTCCCCCGCCGTCAGCCTCGGGCCTGACCCGTGGATGACGGGGAGAGGGAGGTTCGGGGTGAAGGCCGCAAGGTGTCGGGAAGGGCGCAGGGGGCGGGACCGCCTCGGGAGCCTCCCCCGTCAAACACTGCGAGCCCACCCCCATCCCCGACCCTTCCCCCCTCGAGGGGGAAGGGAGACGCGGGTAGCGTCGAGACGGAGGGGCTGTCCCCCGCCCCGCGCTCAAGCAGCGAGGCGCCGCGCGCCGAGCGGTAGCGCACACATCAGAGCGTGCGCTTGACCTCCTCGACGGTGAAGCACTCGATGTAGTCGCCTTCCTTGATGTCCTGGAAGCCCTGGAACTGCATGCCGCATTCCTGGCCCGAGGGCACCTCGTTGACCTCGTCCTTGAAGCGCTTGAGCGTGTTGAGCACGCCCAGTTCCAGCACCACCACATCGTCGCGGACGATACGGACCCGGGCGCCCTTGCGCACCACGCCTTCGGAGACGCGGCAGCCGGCGACCTTGCCGATCTTGGAGATGTCGAACACCTGCAGGACCTTGGCGTTGCCGAGGAAGGTCTCGCGCTGGATCGGGGCGAGCATGCCCGAGAGCACGCCCTTCATGTCGTCCAGCAGGTCGTAGATGATCGAGTAGTAGCGGATCTCCACGCCCTCGCGCTCGGCCAGGTCGCGGGCCTGTTTGGAGGCGCGGACGTTGAAGCCGAGGATCGGCGCCCCGGCCGACTTGGCCAGGTTGACGTCGCTCTCGGTGATGCCGCCCGCGCCCTGCATGACGACGCGCGCGCGCACCTCCTCGTTGCCCATCTTCTCCAGCGAGGTGGCGATGGCTTCGCCCGAGCCCTGCACGTCGGCCTTGATGACCACCGGCAGTTCGTTGACCTTCTTGCTCTGCAGCTTGGCCATCATGTCCGCCAGGGACACGGCGCCGCCCGAGGCCTGGGCCTTCTCGCGCTTCACGCGCTGGCGGTACTCGGTCAGCTCGCGGGCGCGGGCCTCGCTGTCGACCACGGCGAAGACGTCGCCGGGCGACGGCGTCTCGTCGAGGCCGAGGATCTCCACCGGGGCGGAGGGACCGGCCTCGGCCAGCTGGGCGTTGCGCTCGTCGAGCAGGGCGCGGACGCGGCCCCACGCCGAGCCGGCCACGACGATGTCGCCGCGCTTCAGGGTGCCGCGCTTGACCAGCACGGTGCCGACCGGGCCGCGGCCCTTGTCGAGCTTGGCCTCGATCACCACGCCCTCGGCGGTGCGGTCGGGGTTCGCGCGCAGGTCCATGACCTCGGCCTGCAGCAGGATGGCGTCGAGCAGGCCGTCGAGGTTGGTCTTCGCCTTGGCGGAGACCTCGATGATCTGGGTCTCGCCGCCGAGGCTCTCGGCGATGACCTCGTGCTGCAGCAGCTCGTTGACGACCTTCTGCGGATTGGCGTCGGGCTTGTCGATCTTGTTGACGGCCACGATCAGCGGCGCGCCGGCGGCCTTGGCGTGCTGGATGGCCTCGACCGTCTGCGGCATGACGCCGTCGTCCGCCGCCACCACCAGGATGACGATGTCGGTGACATTGGCGCCGCGGGCGCGCATGGCGCTGAAGGCCGCGTGACCCGGCGTGTCGAGGAAGGTGACGCGCTGGCCGTCCTTGAGGCGGACCTGGTAGGCGCCGATGTGCTGGGTGATGCCGCCGGCCTCGCCCGAGGCGGTGTCGGTGGTGCGCAGGGCGTCCAGCAGGCTGGTCTTGCCGTGGTCGACGTGGCCCATGACGGCCACGACCGGCGGACGGGTCGCGGTGGCGTCGGCGTCGTCGGCCTCGGCGAGGAAGCCCTCCTCGATGTCCGACTCCGAGACGCGCTTGACGGTCATGCCGTACTCGTCGGCGACCAGTTCGGCGGTGTCGGAATCGATCACGTCATTGATCTTCATCATCAGGCCCTGACGCATCAGGAACTTGATGATGTCGACGCCGCGCACGGCCATGCGGTTGGCCAGCTCGCCGACGGTGATGACGTCGGGGATGACCACTTCACGCGGACGGTTGGGGGTCTCGGTCGAGCCGCCCTTGCGCTTTTCCTTCTCGCGTTCGCGGGCCCGGCGCACCGAGGCCAGCGAGCGCATCCGCTCGGCGGCGTCCTCATCCCCGCCGGCGACGGCCTGGATGGTCAGGCGGCCTTCGCGCCGCTTGGGCTCGCCGCGGGTGCGGCTGACGGCCTTGCCCGGACCGGCGTCCGAGAAGCGGCGATCGCGATCGTCCTCCGGCTTGCCGGCGGGACGGCCGAAACCGGCGCGCGCGGGACGGGCCACCTCGGGCTGGGCCGGGGGCTGGTTCGGGGCCGGACGGGCGCCGGGGCCGGTGCGCGGGCCGCCGGGACGGGCGGCGCCGGGGGCCGGACGCGGGGCCAGGGCCGAATAGCGGACGGTCTCGCCGGCGCGGGGGGTGCGCGGGCGGTCGCCTTGCGGCCGGTCGCCGTGGGGACGCGCGCCCATGGGGCGGTCGCCGTGAGGACGGTCGCCCTGCGGACGCTCGCTGCGGGTCGGGCCTTCAAGCGCCTGTTCGCGGGCCGAGCGGCCGCCGAAGGCCGGGCGCTCGATCGGGGCGCGGCCGGAGGGCTGGCGCGGGGCGCGCTGGCCGAAGTTGACCTGGGGCCGGGCCGGCGCGGCCGGACGGGCCGGAGCAGGCGTCGGCGCAGGCGTCGGGGTGGGCGCAGGCGCTTCGACCGGCGCGGCGGCCTTGACCGGCTCGGCCTTCACCGGTTCGGCGGGGGCGGCGGCCTTCGCCGGAGCCGCAGCCGCGCCCATCTGGGCGGCCTGCTCGCGGGCGGCGGCGGCGGCGGCGCGGGCGGCGGCGGCCTCTGCCTCGGCGGCGCGGGCGGCTTCGGCGGCGCGGGCGGCCTGCTCGCGCTGGGCGGCCTCGCGGCGGGTGCGCTCCTCGGCGGCCTGGGCCTCGCGTTCGGCCTGCTGGCGGGTGGCCAGTTCAATGGCGCGACGACGGGCTTCCTGCTCTTCGGCGGAGAGGCCGCCGGCGGGACGCGGGCCGGACGGACGGGCCGGGGCGGCCGGCGCGCTCTCCGGGCGCGGCCGGGCGACGTCGAAGCCCTGCGGCCGCTGGTGTCCGGCGGCCGGGGCGCCCACACGGCGCTTGGTCTCCACCACGACCGTCTTGGACCGACCGTGGCTGAAGCTCTGGCGCACCGTGCCGGTCGGGACCGATCCGGTCTGGCGCGGCTTCAGGCTCAGCGGCGCGCGCGGACCCGTGGTCGAGGGGGTCGCGCCGCCGGCGTTCTGGCCGTCCTTGGTCTTGTCGTTCTCGTCGGTCATCCGGTCGCTTTACTGCTCCGGCGGGCCCATCCCGCCGGGTCGTCGTCAAACACAAAAAGCCGCGCGCGGCCCCGCTTCCCTTCAGGAAACAGGCCCCCGCCCGTCGGCCTCTGCCGTAGGTTCCCGGTCTTCCCGGGCGGTCGGGGCCAGGGCCCAGTCCGCAGGGACGATCGGTCGAAATCCCGCCAGCCGATGGAGCTCCACGCCCCAGCGTCCGGCACGCCCGCCCTTGAGCAGGACGGCGTGTATCGCATTTTCCAGCCCCAGGGCCAAACCCAAATCTCGCGCGTCGAAGGCGCCGCAGACCTCGGGGGGCGGGGCTTGATGCCGGGCCAGCCGCAGCAGCTTGTCGCGTCCGTCGCGAGCGCCGTCGCTGGCCTCGACCATCCAGGCCACGCGACCGCCGCGCAGCGCCTGGGCGCAACTGTCGAAGCCGGAGACAAGCACGCCCTCGCGCCGGGCAAGCCCCAGCTGCTCCAGCACGCGCCGGACCAGCAGGGCCTCGACCTGGTCGGCGAGGTCGGCGGCGGGCCTCAGCGGGGCCCTGGCCGCCCGGGCGAACAGGTTCTTCGCCGCCGCCTCGGCCACGGCCGCGCGCTCGGCCGCGACCCACAGGCCGCGGCCCGGCAGGCGCCGCGCCAGGTCGGGAACGACCGAACCGTCCGGGCCCGCGACGAAGCGGATCAGGCGCGCCTCCTCCATGACCTGGCGGCTGACCAGGTCCCGGCGCTCCCTATCCGCGGCCGCGAAGGCTCCCATGGACGGTCCGGTCCTCCATCACCGTTCGGACGAGGCGTCGTCGGCCCCGTCAGCGTCGGTTTCCGTGTCGGCGGCCTCGTCGGCCGCCGCGGCGCCGGTGTCGAACAGCTGCTCGGCCTCGGACAGATAGTCCTCGCCGTAGCCGTCCTCGAACTCCGGCTCGGGCTGCGGCAGCTCCGAGGCGTCGATCCAGCCAGCCGCGACCCGGGCCTGGAGGATCAGCATCTCGGCGTCCTCCTGGTTCAGGTTGAAGCTCTCGAGGGCGCCCGGCACGCGCACGCGCTCGCCGTTCTTCACCTCGAAGCCGCCGCGCACCTCGTCGGTGGCCAGGTCGGCCAGGTCCTCGACGGTGCGGATCTGGCGCTCGCCCAGGGCCACAGCCATCGGCAGGGTCACGCCCGGCACCGTCAGCAGGGCGTCGTCGACGCCCAGCTCGCGGCGGCGGGCGTCCTGCTCGGCCGCCTGGCGGTCGAGGAAGTCGCGGGCGCGGGCTTGCAGCTCCTCGGCGGTGTCCTCGTCGAAACCCTCGATCTCGGAGATCTCGTAGGGCTCGACGAAGGCCAGGTCCTCGACCGTGGCGAAGCCCTCGGTCACGAGCAGCTGGGCGATGACCTCGTCC
>CAZUXK010000149.1:0-4714 GCA_964624025.1 uncultured Brevundimonas sp. | reverse complement strand
ATGAAGCGCTCGATGGAAGCGCTGATCCACCACTTCAAGCTCTACACCGAGGGCTTCCGCACCCCCGAAGGCGAGGTCTACGCCGCGGTCGAGGCGCCGAAGGGCGAGTTCGGCGTCTATCTGGTCTCCGACGGCACCAACAAGCCGTACCGCTGCAAGATCTCGGCGCCGGGCTTCCGCCACCTGCAGGCGATGGACTGGATGAACCGCGGCCACATGCTGGCCGACGTCTCCGCCATCCTCGGCTCGCTCGACATCGTGTTCGGGGAGGTCGACCGGTGACCCCGGAAGCCATCGCCCAGGCCCAGCTGGACGCCTACAACGCCCAGGACCTCGACGCCTTCGTCGGCTGGTTCGCCGAGGACGTGACGGTCGCCGACCTGAACGCCGCGCCGAACCTGGAGGGCCGCGACGCCTATCGCGCCCGTTACGCCGACCTGTTCGCGCAGTACCCGCAGAACCGGGTCGAGCTGCTGTCGCGCATGGTCATCGGGTCGACCGTGATCGACCACGAGCGTGTGTTCCGCAGCCCCGGGGCGGCGCCCTTCGAGGTCGCCGCCATCTATTCCCTTGCCGGCGACAAGATCGCCCGCGTCGATTTCGTGAAGGCCTGATCGATGTCCGTCCGTCGTCTCGCCAAGGACCAGCCCGCCAGCTTCGCCTTCTCGAAGGCGACCAAGGCCAAGGCTGACTGGTGGATCGCCAAGTATCCGGCCGACCGTCGTCAGTCGGCGGTGATCCCGATCCTCTGGCTGGTGCAGAAGCAGGAAGGCTGGGTCTCGGAGCCGGCGCTGCGCGCGATCGCCGGGCTGCTGGGTATGCCCTACATCCGGGTGCTGGAGGTCGCGACCTTCTACACCATGTTCATGCTGGAGCCGGTCGGGAAGACCGCCCTGATCCAGGTGTGCGGCACCACCCCGTGTATGCTGCGCGGCGCGAACGACCTGATGAAGGTCTGCAAGGACAAGATCGGGCCCAAGGACAAGCTGAGCGCTGACGGCCGATTCACCTGGCAGGAGGTCGAGTGCCTCGGCGCCTGCGTGAACGCGCCGATGGCCCAGATCAATGACTACTACTACGAGGATCTGACGCCCGAGAGTCTGGCGCAGATCATCGACGACTTCGCCGCGGGCAAGGCGCCGAAGGCGGGGACTTACGTGGAGCGGACCAATTCGGCGCCGGCCGGCGGGCCGCTGACCCTGACCGATCCGAAGCTGTATGACGGCTCGGCCGCCAGGCCGATCAAGAAGCTGCCGAACGCGGAGCCGACTCCGGCATGACCCCGCCCGACCTCAACAGTGAGGACGGACGCGCCGCCTACCGGCGCGAGCTTCGCCGTGTCGGCTGGCGCTGGCGCTGGAGCGGGCTGGGCCTGATCGTGCTCGCCGCCATCTGGGTGGCGCTGGCCCGCGACGGGGCCCAGGCCTGGGCCGAGCAGGGCGTGATCGTGGCCTACGGCCTGCTGGCCGCCGGCTGGGTGATGGTGATTTCCTCGATCGCCATGCGGACGCGACACCATCGCCGCCGCATGGCCGAGCTAGACGGGGTGTCGCGATGATCCGTTCAGGCGAAACGTCGCGCGCCCGTCGCCCGGGCGCGGCATGCTGCGCTGCGGTGAAGGTGACGAGGCGTTGGGGGCGGCGTCATGGGTACGGACAACAAGGGCAAGCCGGGGGGCAAGCCGGCCGGGAAGTCTGGCAGGGGCCTCGTCGAGGGCGCCCGCCAGGCAGGGCTGTTCCTGACCAACCTGGCGGGCGCCGCCTCGCTGTCTCTGGGCGGGGCCCAGGCCCAGCCGCAGCAACCGCCGCAACCCGCCTCGCGGGCGCCCGTCGCCCCCGTTTCGCCGACCTCGACTTCCGGATCGCCTGATGCGCCCAGCCAAGCTCCCCAGAAACCCAGCCCCGGCGACCGGACGCCGGTTCCCGTCGAGCGTGAAGCCCGCGACCGGCGAAGCGAGCTGTCTCGTCCGCGTGGTCGCGGCCTGGGCGGCGGCGGACGTTCAGGAGACGGCCCGATGATCGGCATGCTGGAAGACAAGGACCGCATCTTCACCAACCTCTACGGCCTGCACGACTGGGGTCTGGAGGGCGCGAAGCGTCGGGGCTGCTGGAACGCCACGCCCGACATGCTGGCCATGGGCCGCGACTGGATCATCGCCCAGGTCAAGAACTCCGGCCTGCGCGGCCGCGGCGGCGCCGGCTTCTCCACCGGCCTGAAGTGGTCCTTCATGCCCAAGGAGGTGAAGGACCGGCCGCACTATCTGGTGGTCAACGCCGACGAGTCCGAACCCGGGACCTGCAAGGACCGGGAAATCATGCGCCACGATCCGCATCTGCTGATCGAGGGCTGCCTGATCGCCAGCTTCGCCATGCAGGCGCACGCCTGCTACATTTACATCCGTGGCGAGTATGTGCGCGAACGCGAGGTGCTCGAGGAGGCCATCAAGCAGGCCTATGAGGCCCGGCTGATCGGCAAGAACAACATCCACGGCTGGGATTTCGACCTCTACGTCCACCACGGCGCCGGCGCCTACATCTGCGGCGAGGAAACCGCGCTGCTGGAGAGCCTCGAGGGCAAGAAAGGCCAGCCGCGTCTGAAGCCGCCGTTCCCGGCCGGGGCCGGCCTGTACGGCTGCCCGACCACGGTCAACAACGTCGAGTCGATTGCCGTCGTGGGCACCATCCTGCGCCGTGGCGCCGAGTGGTTCGCGGGCTTCGGTCGGCCGAACAACACCGGCACCAAGCTGATGTGCGTGTCGGGCCACGTGAACACGCCGTGCAACGTCGAGGAATCGATGTCGATCCCGCTGCGCCAGCTGCTGGAGGATCACTGCGGCGGCGTGCGCGGCGGCTGGGGCAACCTCAAGGCCGTGATCCCGGGCGGCTCCTCGGTGCCGCTGATCACCGCCGAGATGGCCGAGACGGCGCTGATGGACTTCGACAGCCTGCGCGAGATGCGCTCGGGCCTCGGCACCGCGGCGGTCATCGTCATGGACCAGTCGACCGACCTGGTGAAGGCGATCGCCCGCATCAGCTACTTCTACAAGCACGAGAGCTGCGGCCAGTGCACCCCGTGCCGCGAGGGCACCGGCTGGATGTGGCGGGTGCTGGAGCGGATGGCGATCGGCGAGGCGGATCCGTCCGAGATCGACCTGCTGCTCGAGGTCGCCGGCCAGGTCGAGGGCCATACCATCTGCGCGCTGGGCGACGCCGCCGCCTGGCCCGTGCAGGGCCTGATCCGGCACTTCCGCCACGAGATCGAGGACCGGATCGCCCAGTACCGCAGCCGCCGTGCGAACTTCGCCGGCCACGCCATCGCCGCGGAGTAGGGGATGAACGGCGGTTCCGGCAGCGCGCTGATCCTGCAGACTCTCCTCTTTGGAGGGGTTGCCTTTAGCTGGGCGTATCTCGCCGGGTTGATCACTGCTGCCGTGTTGCTGGTCCGTTCGCGCGACACCGACCTGCGGCGGAAGGCGGCCTGGACCGCGGTTGCACAGTTCGTGCCTTTCCTCGTTACGGTGTCCGTGATCCCGCTCATTTTTGTCGAGTTGGCGATCAACGCCGCCCTGCCCAACGCGTTGGCGACAGTCATCGCCCTTGCGGCTCTTGCAGTCGGCCCGGTTGCACTGGTCAGCCTCGTTGTGTCGGCCGTTCGGAAAACCCGGAGCGCGACGGCATGATCGTGCCTCCTGGCAGACAGCAGATTTCCAGCCCTGTTGGGCTCCTGGCTCTCGCGCTGGCCTTGGCCGCCTGCGGCGACAGTACGCCTGCTCCGGCGGCGGAGCAGGCGACCGAAGCTCCCGCGTCCGACGCCGTGGCCACGGCGCCCGGGGTCATGACGCCCGCCGACCTGCCGCGCGTGTGTCGCGCCGGGCTGGCGGCCATCCATGGCCAGCGGGTCGCGGACATCCAGATCGAGGGGATCGAGGGCGAAATCGTCAAGGCGTCCTGGCGGGCGCCGGTCGACGGCGGGCGCATGTTCGCCGAGTGCCGCGTCGAGGGCGACGTGGTCAGCTGGCGGCCGACCAGCTTGCCGGATCCGGCGCAGGAGCGCTGGATGGACACCGCCGAGGATCCGGTCGTGCGCTTCGTGCTGCGCGGCGAAGAGATTGAAGTAAAACAGACTTTCCCTGATGGAACGTCCGAGCAGGCGATGCTGCGGGTGGAGGAGGGCGGCGCCGATGGCTGACGAGCCCGAGAACCTCGTCCTGCAGATCCTTCGGCGGGTCGAGATGCGCCTGACGACGATCGAGACCAAACTCGACCGCGTGGTCGAGGACGTCCACGGTCTCAAGGTCCGCATGACCCATGTGGAAGAAGGCCTGGCCGGCGTGAACCGTCGGCTGGACAGGATTGACGAACGCGTCGACCGCATCGAGAGGCGTCTCGAGCTGGCCGATCACCCTTACGGCGGAGTCCGCGAATAATGCCCATCGCCAAGGTCAACGGCGTCGAAACCGAGTTTGAGCCCGGCATGACCGTGCTGCAGGTCGCCGAGCGCGCCGGGCACGAGATTCCGCGCTTCTGCTACCATGAGCGGCTGTCGATCGCCGGCAACTGCCGCATGTGTCTGGTCGAGGTGAAGCCCGGACCGCCCAAGCCGCAGGCCAGCTGCGCCCTGCCGGCCGCCGAGGGGCAGGAGATCTTCACCGATACGCCGATGGTGAAGAAGGCGCGCGAGGGGGTGATGGAGTTCCTCCTCATCAACCACCCGC
>CAZUXK010000148.1:0-4744 GCA_964624025.1 uncultured Brevundimonas sp. | reverse complement strand
GCCCCTCAACCGTCGCGCCACCGTCGACATCAACTTCTGATGACGACGGCCCCGGAGCCCTCGCGGCTCCGGCAGGCGACGACCTGAAGCTGACCGCCTCCCGGACCTGTCCGGGGGGCGGTTTTGCTTTGGGATCCGAGAGATGCTCTGGCCAACGGGGCGAAGGCCGGGCAGCCCGCTGCGGCCGCGTCGCCGCTCACGCAAAGCGCCCCCAACGCCCTGTGAAAGTCAGCCGGCCCCGATCAGCGGGCCGGGACCCCGCGCACCGTCGCGCCTTCGGGCACATCGCGGGTGACGACGGCCCCCGCGCCGATGACGGCCCCGCCGCCGATGCGCCGGCCCGGCAGCACCACGGCCCCGGCGCCGACGAAGGCCCCCTCCTCGACGACCACGCCGCCGAGCAGCAGCGAGCGCGGCGCAAGGTGCACGAAGGCCCCCACCGTGACGTCATGCTCGACCACGGCGGCGGTGTTGACGATGACGTGCGCCCCGATCCGGACCGCCGGCTGGACCACGGCCATGGCGCCGACAAGCGCGCCCTCGCCGATCACGGCGTCCGGCGCGACGATGGCCGCCGGGTGGCGGACCGTGCGCCAGGATCGCCCCGCCTCCTCGCCGACGAGCCGGCGACGCAGGGCGTTGTCGCCGACCGCCACATGGGCCGGCGCAGGATTCGCCGGCGCCGTATCGCTCCACGGCCCCGGCAGAGGCGGGCCTTCCGGACGCCCCGGCGCGATGAACAGCACCGCGCCGCCGCCGCCGGCGGCGCGCCAGGCCTCCGCGACCACGCGCGCATGCCCGCCGGCGCCGAACAAGACCAGATCAGGCGTACCCGAAGGGGTCACGGGCGTCGCCAGCCTTTGCCCGGCCTCCGGCCGTTCAGCGGCCTGCTCCAGCCGGGATGGCCGCCACGGCGGGCCGCAGGGTCTCGGCGGCGGCGATCACGACACTGGCCGTCAGAAGCGCCGACACCAGGGCGATGCCCACCAGCCTCAGCCCTTCCAGCCATTCCCGCGAGTCGTCGTGCATGCCTGCCTCCCCTGACGGGAGAAAACCACGACGACCCGCGGTGTGGCAACGGCGATCAGCCCGTGAACGGGCGGATCAGGATCTCGACCCGACGGTTCATCTGCCGGCCTTCGACGGTGTCGTTGGACGCCACCGGATTGCGTGAGCTGGCGCCCGCCACATACAGGCGTTCGCGGATCACCCCGGCGTCGATCAGGGCCTGGGCCACCGCCGCGGCGCGGCGCTCGGACAGGGGCTGGTTGATGCGGTCGCCGCCGGTGGAGTCGGTATGGCCGATCACATCGACGAGCGAGCGGTCATACTCCTGCAGCACCGCCGCAACGTCGCGCAGGGTGGCGTTGAAGCGCGGATCGATGGCCGAGGAATTGACCGCGAAGGTCACGTCCGACGGCATGCGCAGCACGAGGTTGTCGCCCTGGCGCGCCACCCCCACGCCGGTGCCCGAGAGCTCGGCCTCGAGGGCCCGCTGCTGGCGGTCCATGTAGGCGCCGACCCCGGCCCCGGCGAGCGCGCCGACCCCGGCCCCGATCAGGGCGTTGCGACGGCCCTGCTCGCCGTCCGAGGTGTTGGTCAGATAGCCCAGCAGGGCGCCGATGCCGGCCCCGGCCAGGGCGCCGGTGGCGGTGTTGTTGCGCTGCGGCGTCGATCTGTACGGGTCGGCGGTGGTGCAGGCGGCCAGCAGTCCGGCGATGGCGACGCCGACGGTGAGAAGCTTGAGACGCATGTCGATCTCCCTGATCGTGTTCGCGGGAACAACGTCGAGCTTACGGCCAAGGTTCCGCCCCGCCCAGACCGGTGTTGACACCCCGGGGTCCGTCGCCCGTCCCGCCCCTGATCTGGTCACGACGGGATGACAGGACTATGAGATCGCCGCTGTCGCCCTCCCGGAGCTCCGCCATGACCGCCGCGCCCCTGACCTCCGCCGCCGCCCCGCGCAGCGCCATCGCCCCCGTCTCCATGGCCGCCTACGCCGGCGACCTGCCGGGTCTGGCCGAGGCGCTCGGCGCCTCCTTCGCCCGCTACGGCTTTGCGGTCGTCGCCGATCACGGCCTTGACATGGACGCGATCAACGCCGCCATCGACGACGCCAGGGCCTTCTTCGCCCTGCCGACCGGGGTGAAGATGCAATACCACGAGCCCGGCACGGGCGGGGCCCGCGGCTACACCCCCTTCGGCAAGGAGGCGGCGAAGGACGCCGACGTCGTCGACCTCAAGGAGTTCTGGCACACCGGCCGCGACCTGCCGGAGGGGCACCCCTACCGGGCGATGATGCGCGACAACCTGTGGCCGGCCGAGGTCCCGACCTTCCGGCCGAACGTCCAGGCGATGTTCCGCGCCATGGACGAGCTCGGCGCCGTGCTGCTGCAGGCCATCGCCCTCTATCTCGACCTGCCGCAGGACTGGTTCACCGACAAGGTCGAGATGGGCAACAGCGTCCTGCGCCTGCTGCACTATCCGCCGATCCCGGCGGACGCGCCGGGCGTGCGCGCCGGGGCCCACGAGGACATCAATGTCATCACCCTGCTGCTGGGCGCCGAGGAGGCCGGTCTGCAGCTGAAGGACAGGGACGGCCAGTGGCTGGACATCGCGCCGCCGCCGGGCGCCCTGGTTGTCAACATCGGCGACATGTTGCAGCGCCTGACCAACCATGTGCTGCCGTCGACGACGCACCGGGTGGTCAATCCGGCCCCCGAGCGACGCGGCTTCGCCCGCTACTCGACGCCCTTCTTCCTGCACTTCAATCCGGACTTCGAGATCGCCACCCTGCCGTCGTGCGTCAGCGCCGACCGGCCGGACCGCTACCCCGCGCCGATCACGGCGCAGGACTATCTACTGCAGCGGCTGCGCGAGATCCGGCTGCTCTGACACGCTCCCCGGGGCCCGGACCCTGCGGGGACGGCCGGTCAATCGCGGCCGAGCACGCAGCTGTCGAGGCCATCGCGCCGGACCGCCCCGGCAGCCGCCTGGATGCGCGCCGTACGGCGGCGGACATAGGGCCCCGGCTGGGCGGCGTTGTAGCGGCGCGGGCTGGGCAGCACGGCGGCGAGGCGCGCCGCCTCCCGCGCCGTCAGGGCGTCGGCCGACTTGCCGAACCAGTGCTGCGCCGCCGCCTCGGCCCCGTACACCCCCGGCGCGAACTCGGCGATGTTGAGATAGACCTCCATGATCCGGCGCTTGGGCCAGAACGTCTCGATCAGCACCGTGTAGCCGGCTTCCATCCCCTTGCGGACCCAGTCGCGCCCTGGCCAGAGGAACAGGTTCTTGGCGGTCTGCTGGCTGATGGTCGAGCCGCCGCGGATGCGGCCGCCGCGGGCGTTGGCGTCCAGCGCCTTGCGGATGGCCTCGAGGTCGAAGCCGTGGTGCCGGCAGAAGTTTGCGTCCTCGGCGGCGATGGCGGCGCGCACGAGCCGCGGCGAGATCTCGTCGATGGAGCGCCAGTGATAGGTCTGGGGGTGACCCTTGAAGGTCTGCTGCACCATCAGCACCGTCGTGAGCGGCGGCACGAACCGGTGCATCAGCACCCCGCCCAGCGGCAGGCACACCGCGAACGCCAGCAGGGCGAGGATCAGGCGACCGCGCCGGCGGCGAGGGCCTGGCGTCGGGGGATCCGGAGACGGGTCAGCGGCGCTCATGGCCAAGCTTTACGCGCCGGGGCGGATGGCACAAGGCGGGGGGCTTACTCAGGCTTGATCGACAGCTGGAAGGCCAGCAGGCCCTCGCTCACGTCCTTGTCGAAACTGTCGCCGCGCAGTTCGCGGGCGTCGATCTCGCGGTAAACCAGCCCGACCGAGCTCTGCATCGCCCCCCGGCGCCAGGCCACGCCCACCGAGGCGTCGCCGAGAAAGGCGCCGGAGTCATGGCTGACGCCGGAGCTGGCGAAGTCGCCGTCGCGCGTGCGGGCCCAGTTGTAGCCGACCGCCCGGCCCGAGCCGGCGGCGAACAGGTACCAGCGCGACCGTTCGCCGAAGGCCTCGCGCCCGTCGCGCACCATGTCGTCGAGGCCCTCGCCGATGCGCAGCGTGGCGCCGGCTTCCAGGGCGCCCTGCCCCTCGGCCAGGTTGATGCCCGCGTGCGGGATCAGCGCCACCTCAAGCCCCGAGGCCGTCTCGCCCCGCGCCCCGGCCCAGCCGCGCCGGTAGTTGAAGGACAGCTGCTCGTCCTCGAGCGTGCCGGCGAAGGCCCCGGTCGGCGGCAGGGGCGCGCCGTCGGCGCGTCGCCACTCGCCGCGGCTGGTCAGCCGCAGCCGGTCGACGAAGCCCTCGCCGACCAGATAGGTCTCGCGCGCCCGCACGGCCTCGAGCCCTCCATCCGCCGCGAAGTCCAGCGGGGCCAGGGGTTCCAGCGGCGGCCCGAACGGGGCGTCGAGACGCACGGCGTAGGCGGTCTCGATATCGACCCGCACGATCAGGTCGCCGATCGGGTCATCGCTGCGGCGGATCCCGCCGGCGGCGTCCGCCCGGGGGTCGTCGAACAGGTTCGGAAGCCGCGCCGCGCCGGAGAAGTAGGGACGGGCGCCGTCGGCCTCCTGGGCCGTCGTCGCCGGGGCGGCCATCAGGGCCGCTCCACCTCCCACAAGTGCCGCAATCACGGCGCGCATTCGGTCTCCCCGTCCGTCAGCGTCAGAGCAGACTAACCCGAAAGGGCGTGCCCGTCATCTGACGCTTTCGCGACACATTTCAACGACCGGTGGAACGGCGCGCGTGAGGGGAGGTTC
>CAZUXK010000147.1:0-4858 GCA_964624025.1 uncultured Brevundimonas sp. | reverse complement strand
CGCGCGGGCGTGCAAGTCGTGTTCGGTTTCGTCGAGTACAAGACCCACGCCAAGCTCAGCGTGGTGGTGCGGCGCGAGGGCGAGGCGCTGAAGACCTACTGTCACTTCGGCACCGGCAACTATCACCCGATCACCGCCCGCATCTACACCGACCTGTCGCTTTTCTCGTCGGATCCCGTGCTGGCCCGCGACGCCACGCGAGTGTTCAACTACATCACCGGCTACGCCACGCCGGACGAGATGGAGGCGCTGGTCGTCAGTCCGCTGAGCATGAAGCCGACCCTCCTCCGTCTGATCGAGTCCGAGATGGCGGCGGCGGCGAAAGGCCTGCCGGCGGCGATCTGGGCCAAGCTCAACTCGCTGGTCGATCCCGACATCATCGACGCCCTGTACCGGGCCAGCCAGGCCGGGGTCCGGATCGAACTGGTGGTGCGCGGCATCTGCTGCCTGCGACCCGGCGTCGAGGGCCTGAGCGAGAACATCCGCGTCAAGTCGATCATCGGCCGCTTCCTCGAACACAGTCGCGTGGTCTGCTTCGCCAACGGCCGCGACCTGCCCCATGACAAGGCGAAGGTGTTCATCTCCTCGGCCGACTGGATGACCCGCAACCTCGAGCGCCGGGTCGAGGTCATGACGCCGGTCACCAACCCGACGGTGCACGACCAGATTCTCGACCAGATCATGGTCGCCAACCTTAAGGACGATTTGCAGAGCTGGGAGCTCAAGCCCGACGGGACCTATGAACGTCTGACCCCGGACTCGAAGAAGCCCTTCTCGGCGCACCAGTATTTCATGACCAATCCAAGCCTGTCCGGCCGCGGCCGCAAGGTGAAGACGCTGCCCGGTCGCCTGCGCTACGAGCGGCCCGCGTCGTGATCGTCGATCCTGGGGCGTCGCCGCGCGAGGTCGCGGTCATCGATATCGGCTCCAACTCGGTTCGCCTCGTGCTGTACCGGGTGGAGGGCCGGGCGATCTGGACCGTGTTCAACGAGAAGGTGCTGGCCGGGCTGGGGCGCGACCTGCGCGACAGTGGACGGCTCTCGCCCGAGGGGGTGGGTCTGGCCATGACCGCCCTGCGCCGCTTCGCCGCCGTGCTCGAGGGCGTGGCCCCGGAGGCCGCGCTCGTCGCCGCCACCGCCGCCGTGCGCGACGCCGCCGACGGCCAGACCTTCTGCGAGATGGTGACCGCCGAGACCGGCCTGCGGGTGCGCGTCCTGTCCGGCCCGGAGGAAGCCCGTTACGCCGCCCTCGGGGCCGTCGCCGGTGCGCCGGACGCCATGGGCGTGGTGGCTGACATGGGCGGCGCCTCGCTGGAACTGGTGCGCGTGGCCGGCGGCCGGATCGGTGACGGGGTGACCCTGGCGCTCGGCCCCTTCGCTCTGGCCCAGAGCGACGGATTCGACGTCGAGCGCCTGCGCCAGACCGTGGCGGAGCGGCTGAAGCCCGCCGCCTCGCCCTTCGCCACCGAGCAACTCTACGCCGTTGGCGGCGCCTGGCGCAGCCTCGCCCAGGTGCATATGGGCATGGGCGACTATCCGCTGCGCGTGGTGCATCAGTACGCCATGAGCGCCGGCGACGCCCTTGATTTGGCCCGACTGGTGGCCCGCCAGTCGCGCGCCTCGCTCGACAAGCTGCCCGGCGTGTCGCGCAAGCGCGCCGAGACCCTGCCCTACGCTGCCCTCGCGCTGGAGGGGCTGATCCAGCAGCTGGGCCTGAAGCGGGTCAGCTTCTCCGCCTGGGGCCTGCGCGAGGGCCTGTTGTTCGAACATCTCGGGGCCAGCGACGCCGACCCCCTGCTGGCCGGATGCTCCGCCCTCGGCGCGCGGCAGGGGGTGTCCCCTCACCTGCCCGCCGCGCTTGAGGCGTGGCTGACGCCGGTGACCGCCGCCCTGCCGCCGCTGTTTGGGGTCGCCCGCGACCCGGTCCTGACCGCCGCTGCCTGCCGGCTCGCCGATCTCGGCGCGCGATTGCACCCGGACCATCGGGTGCATCTGGTGTTCGACCAGGTCCTGCGCAGCCCGATCCCTGGCCAGAGCCACCCCGAGCGGGCCTATCTGGCGGCGGTGTTGAACGGGCGCTACGGCGGTCCGGAGGCGACGCCGGAGCCGGCGCTGGTGGCCCGGCTGCTTGACGACGCTGGCCGTCGCCGGGCCCGGGCGCTCGGCCAGGCGCTGCGCCTCGCCTGCGACCTGTCCGGGCGGTCACCGCAGCTGCTGGCCAACGCCGCCATCGCCCTCGACGGCGATCAACTGAAGCTGAACGCCTCGCCAGGCTACGCCGACCTGCTGCTGGGCGAACAGACGCGTCGCCGGGCCAAGGCCCTGGCCGAAACGCTCGGCCTGCGGCTTGTCCTCGACGGCGCGAGCTAGCCGGACTGCTTGCGGGACGCCTCGTAGAGCGCCACCGCCGCGGCGTTGGAGACGTTCAGGCTCTCGAAGCCGCCGGGCATGGGAATGCGCGCCAACGCCTCGCAGTGCTCGACCACCAGCCGACGCAGGCCCTCGCCCTCCGAGCCCATGACCAGCACCGTCGGCCGGGCGTCGAGGGCCTCGGCCAGCGTCGCCTCGGCGCCGCCGTCCAGCCCCACAGCCCGCCAGCCCAGATCGGCGAGGGTCTCGAGCGCCCGGCTCAGGTTGACCACCCGGGCGCAGGGCAGCCGTTCGGTGGCCCCCGCCGCCGCCTTGGCCAAGGCCCCGGCCAGCGCCGGCGAATGGCGGTCCTGCACGATGATCCCCCGCGCGCCGAAGGCCAGGGCCGAGCGGAAGATGGCTCCCACGTTCTGCGGATCGGTCAGCTGGTCCAGCATGACGACCAGCCCCTCGGCAGGTTCGGCCAGCGCCTCCAGCGCCACGCCCTCCAGCGGCGCGACCTTGAAGGCCAGCCCCTGGTGCACGGCGCCGGGGGGCAACATGCGGTCGAGCTCCCGCGCCTCGATCCGCTCCACCTCGCGGCCCTGCAGCAGGCCGTCGCGCGCCAGCTCCTCGGCCCGGTCCGGGGTGGCGAACAGGCGACCGCGGCCCTGCCGCGCCGGATTCGCCAGCGCCGCGAGCACCGGGTGGCGGCCCCAGAGGACCTGATCCGGGTCGAGCCGTCCGCGGGTCCCGCGGGGGCCGCCGCCAGGGGCCTGAACGGCCGGCGACCAGCCCTGACCCGGGCCGGAAGCCCGACCGCGCGGGCCTTCGGAGGCCGGTTTCCGGGGCGGCTTTTTCCCGCTTTTCCGGTCGTTGCGTTCGCGGTTCGACGACACTATAAGACGCGCTCCGATTTGGGGCCCTAGGGCTTTCGGGTCTGGCGCTCCCTCTATCCCAGGCGTTGCCGGATCACGAAGACCTTTGTGCGGACGCGCCTTTGACGGGCGTATCCGACGGGCGCTGACCGGTTCGAAACCCGTGCGGGGGAATGTCCCGAGCGGCAAAGGGGGCGGACTGTAAATCCGCTGCGAAAGCTTCGAAGGTTCGAGTCCTTCTTCCCCCACCACCGGTTTCGATACAGGTCAGGGCGAGGCGCCGGGTCGGACCGACGCGGCCCTCCGCTGGAGGTTCCGCGCCGTTCGCGCGGGTATAGCACAATGGTAGTGCAGCAGCCTTCCAAGCTGAGGATGTCGGTTCGATCCCGTCTACCCGCTCCAGTTTTTTGAATTTTGTAGCGCCACCAAGCGCTATGTCACTAGAGACGAAGGGCACGACCATGGCTAAGGAAAAGTTTGAACGTACGAAACCGCATTGCAACATTGGCACGATTGGTCACGTTGACCATGGTAAGACGACGTTGACGGCGGCGATCACGATGACGCTGGCGAAGGCTGGTGGTGCGAAGGCGATGAGCTATGCAGACATCGACGCGGCGCCAGAAGAAAAGGCCCGTGGTATTACGATTAACACGGCGCACGTGGAGTATGAGACGGCGAACCGTCACTATGCCCACGTCGACTGCCCAGGCCACGCCGACTATGTGAAGAACATGATCACCGGTGCGGCGCAGATGGACGGCGCGATCTTGGTGGTTTCGGCTGCTGATGGCCCAATGCCACAGACCCGTGAGCACATCTTGTTGGCCCGTCAGGTTGGCGTGCCAGCTCTGGTCGTGTTCATGAACAAGGTCGACCAAGTAGACGACGAAGAATTGCTGGAATTGGTTGAAATGGAAGTTCGTGAGCTTCTGTCCAGCTACCAGTTCCCCGGCGACGATATCCCCATCACCAAGGGTTCGGCTTTGGCAGCGGTTGAAGGCCGTGATGCGAAGATCGGGGAAGAAGCGATCTTGGCTTTGATGGCTTCGGTTGATGAATATATTCCTCAGCCAGAGCGTCCATTGGATCGTCCATTCTTGATGCCAATCGAAGACGTGTTCTCGATCTCGGGTCGTGGTACGGTTGTGACCGGCCGCGTTGAGACCGGCATTGTGAAGGTTGGCGAAGAAGTTGAGATCGTGTTTATCCGCGACACCATCAAGTCGACGGTGACGGGCGTTGAAATGTTCCGCAAGCTGCTCGATTCTGGACAAGCTGGCGACAACATTGGTGCGTTGCTGCGCGGTGTGGACCGTACTGGCGTTGAGCGTGGCCAAGTTCTTTGTAAGCCAGGCAGCATCAAGCCACACAAGAAGTTTGAAGCTGAAGCCTACATCCTGACGAAGGAAGAGGGTGGCCGTCACACGCCATTCTTCACCAACTATCGTCCACAATTCTACTTCCGCACCACCGACGTGACCGGCATCTGCATGTTGCCAGACGGCGTTGAAATGGTGATGCCAGGCGACAACATTAAGATCATGGTTGAACTCATCACCCCGATCGCCATGACCCAAGGCCTGCGCTTTGCTATCCGCGAAGGCGGCCGCACCGTTGGTGCAGGCGTTG
>CAZUXK010000146.1:0-4872 GCA_964624025.1 uncultured Brevundimonas sp. | reverse complement strand
GGACAGGTCGAGCTTCATGAGCGCGTCCACGGTCTGCGGAGTGGGGTCGACGATGTCGAGCACGCGCTTGTGCGTGCGGATTTCGAACTGCTCACGCGACTTCTTGTCGACGTGCGGCGAGCGGTTCACGGTGAACTTTTCGATCAGGGTCGGCAGCGGAATCGGGCCGCGCACCTGCGCGCCCGTACGCTTGGCCGTGTTGACGATCTCGCGCGTGGAATGGTCCAGGACGCGGTGATCGAAGGCCTTCAGCCTGATGCGGATGCTCTGATCCATATCTCTAGCTATTCCCAAGCAGGTCGGAACCTGCGTCCCTGTGAACCATTTCAAAGACCGAAGCCTCGGGGCATCGCCCCCAGGTACGCACATCCGCAAAAACGATCGGCCCACGCGGACGCCCGCGAAGGCCGCAAATCCCTGAAGCGCTGCAAAGAACAGGTAATCAGGTCGTTCTTGCGGACCGCGTCTGCGCCCGAAAGCGCACAGCCGGTCCAACAAGAGGCGCGCTTATGCCGCCCGATTCCGGCGGCGTCAAGCGCGGAGATGGTGAAGGCCCGGGGGTCCCGTCCCGGGCCTTCCGCGCGTGCGGGACTGGCGGCCCGCCCGCGATCAGCGTCCGATGCGCAGATCTCCCGACCCGAGAACCCGGCGGCGCACCTCGCCGCTGGCCCGGGCCACGGCGACGTCGCCCGAACCGACGATGTTGACCTCGACGCGGCCGACCTCGCCGCCGTGCCGGACGTCGCCGCTGCCGACGATGTTGGCGGTCAGCGCGCCCGAACGCCCGCCGGCGACGAAGACGCTGCCGCTGCCGGCGATGCTGGCCTCAAGATCGCCGCCGACGGCGGCGAGATGCACGTCGCCGGACCCTGACAGGCCGATGAAGGCGTCGCCCGTGACCGGGCCGAGCCGGACGCTGCCGGAGCCCGGCGTGGCGACCCTGACCCGGCGGCTGCCGCCGATGACGGCGTCGCCGGAACCGGCGAGGGCGAGGTCGACATTCTCCGCATGGCCCGCGCGGAGGTCGCCGGAGCCGGCCAGCGCCACCTTCAGCTCGCCGCCGACGTCAGCCACGGTCCAGTCGCCGCAGCCGGCGTTGCCGAGGCGGACGGAGCCGGCCCCACGACCGATGGCGCCGAAGACGCCGCCCTCGGCGGAGACGCGCACCTCGCGCGGGGTGCGCACGAGGATCAGCGGCGCCTCCGACAGCTCGACCCGGCCGCGCTCGCGGAGGGTGACGAAGGCCCCCTCCCCCGGCTGTGTGCCGGCCGGGCCGGCGCGCTCGCAGCTCCTCAGATCGCGGTCGCGCACATCGCCGCGCAGGATCACGTCGCGGCCGCGCCGCTCCAGCCGCACCGGGACCGGCGTCCCCGCCGGCGCATCGATCTCCACGCCGATGTCGGCGCGGTCCTCAACGATGACGACGACACGGGCCACCGCGTCCTCGATCTTCACCTCCTGCGCGGCAGCGAGCCCCGGGGCGAGCCCGGCGAGGGCCGTGGCGGCAGTGATGGCGGCGGCGGTTCCGGCGTGGCGCATGGTGTCCTCCCTGTCGGCAGGAAGGTGCGGCGCGACCCGCGTCAGGTCACTTTAAATCGAGGTCATGACGCCGATGTAAGCTTGCAGGCGCTCAGGCGCCGGCGGCGAGGGCCCGAACGCCGTTGACCCCGTCTGCGGCCGGGGTGAAGTCGCGCCGGAACCCGGTCAATCGCTCTGGCAGGACGCCGGCCCGCTTCAGCGCCAGCGAGGCGGCCCAGCGCGCCGCCAGCTCGGGCCGGCGCATGCGGTCGGTCGAGCGGGGCGCGCGCCCCTGCGACCGCAGCACGGCATTGGTGTAGAGGGCGCCATTGCGCCAGCGGCTGTCCCAGGTCTGGAAGTCCATCGACAGGGACACGCAGAAGGCGTCGAGATTGCGCACCCGGTGCGGGGCGTAGAGCGGCCAGGTCAGGGCCTGGCCGGGCTCGAGGTCGATGACCGTGGCATCCGCCTCGAAGGCCGTCGTGTAGGGAATCTCCTCGGTCGTCTGGCGCGCCACCACCAGCTCCATCGATCGCTCTGGCAGGTGCGCCTCGTCGCCGGGATAGACGAACACCCGCTTGCGGCCACGCAGGTGGAACAGCACCACGCCCGCCGCGTCGAAGTGGTACGGCGCGCCCGAGCGGGGCGAGGACAGGATCAGCTGGCCCGCGCGCATCACCGGGCGCAGGCCCGGATAGGCCGCGCGCACCCGTTCGAAGTCTTCCGAAACCGCCCCCCAGAGCTCCGGACACGCCGTCTCGACCGAGCGCAGATTGACCCACAGATGGCCGGCCTTGATGGCCGTCAGCAGGTCCGCGCCGCCCAGGTCGCCGCGGGCGCCGGTCCGCAGCGAATGGCTGCCGTCCTCGGCGAAGTCATAAAGGTTGATGTCGAACAGCTCCGCCGGATAGCAGTCCAGCAGGCTGGCCAGCCAGGCGTCCTCGGCGAAGCCGCGCCGGACCAGGTCGTGGCTGTGCACGGCCGGGGCGAGGATTGGGCCGGTCTGGCGGGGCGTGGGGGGCATGCTCAGGCGCTCGCGACGGAGGGAGGCAGAAGGCGGGCGGCGGCCGCGCGGGCGGCGACAACCACGCCGTGCAGGCGGGCGGCCGGGGTCGTTTCGCACGCCTCGATGGCGGCCCAGCGGTGGCGCAGGCTCTCGCGGAAGCGGGCCCCGCGGCCGGCTCCGGTCAGGTCCAGCAGGGCGGCGGCGGCGGTCCCGGCGGCCGCCCCGAGCCCCGGGCGCGCGATCACCGCCTCGGTGACGCTGCGGCGCTGGTCGCAGAAGTATTTCTTGTAGCCCTCACCCTCGTAGCCGTAGTCGAACACGCGCCAGCCCTCGGCCGAGGCGAGGCGCATGGTGTCCATGCTCAGCAGGATGCCGGGGGAGCAGCGCGCCCAGCGAGGGTCATAGGCCGGGAACCAGAAGTGGAACTCGCCGCCGCCGTGCAGCGACGCCTCCAGCGCGGCCAGCTGATCGCCGGCCCACAGCAGGCCCAGGGAGACGCCAAAGCGGGGATCCTCACCCGTCTGGCGCGGCGCGCTCATCAGGGCGTGGAGAAGGTCCCGGGTCCAGCCGCAGGCGAAGACGTCATGGCGGCCGGTGCGCCGGTACTGCTCCCGCTTCAAGGCGATGAGCTCGTCGAGCCGGCCCGCATCGCGGACGCCGATCTCCACCCGGATCGGGCCGAGTTCGGTCTCCAGACTGCGCCGGGCGCGCTCCTTGTCCTTGAAATACTTGCCGAAGGCGGCGCGACGGTCGGCGTACCAGCGGTCGAAGCCGTCGGGGATCGCCGCCTGGACGGTGGTTCGGGCCTCACCGGCGCCGGCGGGGCCGATCCATCCGCCCACCGACAGGCGCGGCGTGCGCAGCAGGCCGGCCAGCTCGGGCAGCTCCGGCCCCTCGCCCGCCGCGGCGATGACGCCGTGATAATCATTAAGCGGCGCGCCGAGCGGCAGGACCGCCCGGCCCCGCCGCTGGTGTGGGAATACCCCGACCACCTCGCCCGCCCGATGCAGGATGGCGAGGGCCGCCCCCGGCACGACGGCGCCGGCGATGCGGGTGTACTCGGGCTGGAAGTAGGGCGAGGTCAGGGCCGGGTTGGCCGCCAGCAGGGCGCGCCAGCGCGCGGCCAGGCTCGCGTCCAGCTGCTCAGGCGGCAGAATGTCGACCGTCAGGCCAGCAGGCATGGCGTATTCCCGGTCCGCGCCCCGATGGCGAGACGGCCTGCACCCTGCGCCCGCCCGGCTTGCAGCGCGGTTTAGGGGCATGGTGAACGAAACCTCGCCGCTGCGCCGGCGTTGCCGCTCGGTCCCGCGCACGCTTCCGCCGTCGCGCGTCGCCGTGAACGGAAATGTCATGCCCACGCCCCGCGCGCCCGGTCGCCAGAGCGAGTACGAGGAAGAGCAGCCCGCCGGTGACGGCGAACCGCCGCGCCCGGCCCAGCAGCCGGATCCTCATGACGACAGCAGCAACAGCGGCGAGACGCTGACCGACCCCGCCACCGGAGCCCCCGATCCCTGATGCATAGTCCCGACTTCCGCCCGCAGGGCTTTCGCCTGTCGGCCTCCCTTCTGTCCGGCGTCTTCGCCGTCCTGCTCGCTGTCGGCAGCGGGACGTCGGCCCGGGCTGGCTTCGCCGACGCGCCCCCCGGCTGCCCGGTCACGGCCGACCACCTCGTGGCCAACCACGGACTGACGCGCAGCCGGGAAGCCGTCCGCGGAGGGACGCTCCGGATCCTGGCGGTCGGCTCATCTTCAATCGAGGGGATCGGCGCCAGCCGTCCGGAGCTGGGATTCGTGCCTCTGGTCGAGACCGGGCTCGGCGCGCGCCTGCCGGGGGTCGCGGTGACCGTGGTCAATCGCGGTATCGGCGGCGAGACGACGAAGGAGACCGTGGACCGGCTGGCGCAGGAGATCTCGACGGCCCGACCCCATCTCGTGCTCTGGCAGCTGGGCACCAACGATGTGCTGCGCTACCGGTCGATGGACGACGTCTTCGCCGACTACCGGCGCGGTCAGGCGATCCTCGACGCGGCCGGCGTCGATGTCATGGTGATCGATCCGCAGCGGCTGCCGGAGGCCGCGCGCAATCCGAACTTCGCCGGGCGCAATCCGGCCCTGGCCGAGATGTCCCGCCTCATCGCGCTGGAGGCCGGTCGTGTGGGCTATGCGGCGTTCGGCCGGTTCGCCGCCATGTCGGCCTGGAGCGCCCTGCCCGGCGGCGGCGTCGGCCCGGACGAGCTGCACCTGAACGACGCCGGCTACGCCTGCTGGGCCGCGATCACCGCCGAGGGGCTGGCCGCCGCCCTGCGCTGAGGCGGGTCTGGCGGCTGGACATGAAAAGGGCCTCCCGGG
>CAZUXK010000145.1:0-4946 GCA_964624025.1 uncultured Brevundimonas sp. | reverse complement strand
CCAGCTACTTCGAGGAAGGCCCGTCCTGGGCCCCGAACGGCCGCTACCTCATGTACGCCCGCAAGGCGCGCAACGGGAATACCCAGCTCTGGATGGTCGACATCACCGGACGGGTCGTCGGCCGCGCCGGCTACGAAGGCCGGGGCGAGGATCCCGCCTGGTCGCCGCTTCTGGACGCCCCGCCGGCCGATCTCGGCTTCAACCAGTCGCCCGACAGTTGTCCGGCCTGATCAGGGCGGAGCCTTGGGGATAACTTCCGCGTTATCCTGTCGAACACCAGTTGCCTGAACGGAAGCTTCGCCTTTAGGCGCATTCTCAGACCACGGTCCTCGGGACCAAAAGGGAGATGACCATGACCATTTCGATCGCCCGCCTCGCCCTCGTCGGCGTTGCTCTGGCGGCCATGGCCGCCTGCGCCCCGCGCCCGGCCCTGCAAGGCGCGGTGGAGACGCCCGCTCAGAACAACCCGGTCTACAATGGCGGCGGCGCGACCAACGTCGATGGCGGCGCCATCGCCCCGGTGCGCCCGGGCTCGGAGCAGGACTTCGTCGTCAACGTCGGCGACCGCGTCTACTTCGACCTCGACAGCTACCAGGTGAAGCCCGAGGCCTACGCCCGCCTGAACGCCCAGGCCCAGTGGCTGCAGCGCTATCCGAACGTCCGCGTGCGGATCGAGGGCAATGCCGACGAGCGCGGCACGCGCGAGTACAACCTCGCCCTCGGCGCCCGCCGCGCCGAGTCGGTGCGGGCCTATCTGGTCGAGCGCGGCGTGGCCGCCGGCCGCATCGACACCATCAGCTACGGCAAGGAGCGGCCGATCGCCGAGGGCTCGAACGAGGAGGCCTGGGCCCGCAACCGCAACGCCGGTACGGCCATCGTCTCCGGCGCCCAGTAGGCGTCGTTACAAGGTCTCGGAAAGGGCGGCTTCGGCCGCCCTTTCTTTTTGACCGCTTCCCGACGGCGCTGCACAATCGCCGGCAGTTCGGGGGATACGGGCATGGATATCGACGCGGCGGGCGGCGCGGTGACGGCGGGGCTGGTCGGCGGCGCGATCGAGAAGCCGACCGGCCACGCCGGCGAGGCGCATTCGACCTGCACCGACTGCGGCGAACCGGTTTCGGGGAAGTTCTGCTCGAATTGCGGCCAGCCGACCCATGTGCACCGCTCGCTGCTGCACCTCGGAGAGGAGGTGCTGCACGGCGTCATGCACTTCGATACCCGGGCGTGGCGCACCCTGCCGCTGCTGGTGTTCAACCCCGGGCGCCTGACCCGCGAATGGGTGCAGGGACGACGGACCCGCTACGTCTCGCCGCTGGCGATGTTCCTGTTCACCGTCTTCCTGATGTTCTTCATCCTCAGCTTCGGCGGCGGCGGACTCGTCAGCATGCCGCAGGAGCCGGCGTCGCCCGAGCAGCGTGCGCAGATGGAGGCCCGCCTCGCCGAGGCCCGCGCCGAGCTGGACACGCTGGAGGCGGGGCAGGGGAATGACGCCCCCCCGGCCGGCGAGATCGCGGCCCAGCGCGGGGTGATCACGGCGCTGGAGGCGCAGTTGACCCGCGAGGGTGCTGCGGCGGGAGCCGTTCGCGCTGACGGTCTGACGCCCGGTAGCTGGCAGGCCGTCGTCGCCGATGGCAGCCGCGACGGCAGCCGGCAGATCAATACCGGCAACGCCGACCTTGACAAGGCGATCAGGAAGAAGCTGAGCAATCCCGATCTTGCGCTCTACAAGATCCAGCAAACTCTCTACAAATTCGCCATCTTGCTCGTGCCGATCTCAATTCCACTTGTCGCGATGTTGTTTGTCTGGAGGCGCGGGTTCACCTGGTACGATCATGGCGTGTTCGTGTTGTACTCGCTGACCTTCATGGCCATCCTGTTCATGGCGGCGTCCTGGGTGGCGCGGCTGCCCTGGGCCGGCTCGACGCTCGCGGGGCTGCTCTGGCTGGCCCCTCCGGTTCACATGTTCGCCCAGCTGAAGGGGGCCTATGGCCTCGGGGTGTTCTCGGCCCTCTGGCGCACCCTGATGCTGCTGATGTTCTGCATCCTCGCTGTGTCGATCTTCCTGCTGGCCATCATCATGCTGGGTCTGAGCGGCTGACGGGGCCTTGCCTCGGCCGCAAAGGGATGGGAGCTAGTTCGCCATGAAGCTCGGAATGACCGCCCGGATCGCCCTTGTCTCGGCCGCCCTGCTGACGGCCGCCGGGACCTTTGTCGTCGCCCAGACCGCGCCGCTGGCCCCTGTGGAGTGGGATCGCCGCGCCCTCGACCGGCTGGACCGCAATGTGCGCCGGCTGGAACGCGCGGTGACCCAGCGCAACGCTGCCGGCCAGCCTGTGCTGCTGGAGCCTGATCCCGAGACCATCGCCCTGCAGGGCCAGACCCGGAACCTCGACCGGCGTCTGTCGGACATGGAAGCCACGGTGCAGCGGGTCAACGGCGACCTTGAGCGCCTGACCTTTGCCGTCGATGAGGCGCGCGAGGACAATGCCGCCCTGCGCCGCCGCCTGTCCGACGCCGAGCGGCGCATCGGCGAACTGGAGCGGGCCGCGGAGGCGGCGCGCGAGGAGGCGGCGCTCAATGCGCCTGTCACCGCCAACTCCCCGACCGGGGATGCCGCCCAGGACCTGACCGCCGCGGTCAGCCTCGCCCGCAACGACGCCCGCCGCGGTGCCCGGGCGCTGGAGACGGTCGTGGTCACCTGGCCGGACACGCCCCAGGCGCGGGAGGCGAACCTGCGCCTCGGTGACCTGCGCGCCGCGGCCGATGATGACGCGGGGGCCGTCCAGGCCTGGGCCGCCGCCCTGCAGGGCTGGCCGCGCGTCGCCTGGGCCGCCGAGACGACCCTGAAGCTGGCTGAAGGCCTGATCGCCACAGATCGCCGCACCCAGGCGTGCGGGGCCCTGGGCGAGTTCACCCGGCGCTATGCGGAGGGGGCGCCCGCCGCCCTGCGCACCCGCGCCGGCCAGCTGCGGACCCGCGCCAGCTGCACCTGACGTCCGACCCGGCGACCGCCGCAGCAGCCCGTCTCGACGGGCGGCTGCTGGCCCATGTCGAGGCGCCCGTCGCGGTCGCCCTGTCCGGGGGCGGTGACTCCGTCGCCCTGCTGCATCTGGCGGCGGACTGGGCGCAGCGGCGCGGGCGGCGCCTGCTGGCGCTTACCGTCGATCACCGACTGCATCCGGACAGCGCGCTTTGGACGGCAGAGGCCGGCCGTCTGGCAGCGGCGCTCGGCATTCCGTGGACACCCCTGGTCTGGACCAGCGACAGGCCCGTCTCCGGACTGGCGTCCGTGGCGCGACGGGCCCGCCATGCCCTGCTGGCCGAGGCGGCGCGCGCCGCCGGGGCCCGGGTCATCCTCACCGGCCACACCCTCGACGACCGGCGCGAGGCGGCCTGGCTGCGCGCGCAGGGCGGCACGCTGGGGCGGCTACGCGACTGGAGCCCCTCGCCGGTCTGGCCCGAGGGGCGCGGCCTGATGTTGCTGCGCCCTCTGATCGACCTGCCGCGCGCCGATCTTCGGGCCTGGCTCGTCGCGCGCGGGATCGACTGGCGCGACGACCCCGCCAATGTCGATCCGGCGCAGCCGCGGGCGCGGGCGCGGGCGGCGATCGCCGCGGGCGCCACGATCGCGCCCGAGCCTCTGCCGCCCGCGCCGACGCCCTTGTCCGGCGTGGAGCGCCTGCCGGCCGGGGCACTGGGCCTGCCGCGCACCCTCGACGCCACCACCCTTGCGGCCGCCGTGGTCTGCGCCGGGGGCGGTGAAGCCATGCCCCGCGGCGATCGCCTCGCCCGGCTGTCAGCCCGACTGGCCGGGACGGGGAGGGACACGGTCGCCACCCTGGCAGGGGCCCGGATCATCGCCCGGGACGACCGGATCCTCGTCGCGCGCGAGGCGGGGGAGTGGGTCCGCCGCGGCGAGCCGGTCTGCGCCCTGCGGCCGGGACACCCGACGGTCTGGGACGGCCGATTTGAAGTGGCGGCGCTGGCCCCCGGCTGGCGCGTCGTGCCGGGCCGGGGGCGCCTGGCGAGGCTGTCAGCAGAGGACCGACGCGCGCTGGCGGACTGGCCCGCCGTGCTTCGGCCGGTCGCGCCGCTGCTGGCGCGCGGGGAGGCAGCGGCGTCCCGGCGCGCCCACGCCGAGGTTGCGGTGCGCGATCTGGTGCGGTCGCGCTTCGCCATGGCGACGGGCGAAACGCCGCACGAACGCGACCTCCAAGGTCCGCAAGATGGCGCCGGAGCCGAAGGCGCCCTATGTCTGCAGCATGACGGTGGCCGTATGCCGCCCGAGGAGTCCTGAGGCGTTCGATGAACCTGCGCAACTTCGCGATCTTTGGCGTGATCATGCTGGTGATGTTCGGCATCTACGCCGCCATGGGTTCGAACGGGGCCGTGGCGACGAGCCCGGCGACCGGCGCGGCCGGAACCTCCGCGTCCGGGCGGCCTTCGGAGATTTCCTACTCCGAACTGCTCCGTCGCACGGATGCGGGCGACATCCAGTCGGTTCGGCTGCACGGCGATCGCATCGAGGGCGTGTTCAAGGATGAGCGCCGCTTCACCTCGACGGTGCCGCTGCCGGCCAACGAGCTGGTCGACAAGCTGAACGCCTCGGGCGTGCAGATCGACGTGCGCTCGACCCGCCAGTCGATCTGGGTCGGCATCCTGTCGGGCATCCTGCCGCTGCTGCTGATCGTCGGCCTGTGGTTCTTCATCATGAACCGGATGCAGGGCGGCGCGCGCGGGGCCATGGGCTTCGGCAAGTCGAAGGCCAAGCTGCTCACCGAGCACAAGGGCCGCAAGATGTTCGAGGACGTGGCCGGCGTCGACGAGGCCAAGGAAGAGCTGCAGGAGGTCGTCGACTTCCTGAAGGACCCGGGCAAGTTCCAGCGGCTGGGCGGCAAGATCCCCAAGGGCGCCCTGCTGGTCGGCCCTCCGGGCACCGGCAAGAC
>CAZUXK010000144.1:0-5014 GCA_964624025.1 uncultured Brevundimonas sp. | reverse complement strand
GCCTCGGCCTCGGGATCGGTCTCCAGCCGCACGGCGCCCAGCTTGTTGTCTTCATTCGCGACGAGGGCGGCGGGGCCCGAGCCGAGCGTCACCAGGATGCCGCCGCGCTCGACCCAGGCGCGCAGGTTGGCGATGCCGCGGGCGCCGAGGCGGCCGGCGTAGTCGCCGCCGTCGGGCAGGACGATGACCGGGTAGCGGTTGAGGTCGGCCCCGGCCAGGCGGGCGGTGCGGGCGGCGGTGACCGGCAGGCCGAACTCGCGCTCGAGGATGTGGCGCGCGGCCCCGGCGGCGGTCGGCGAGGTCGGCTCGTCCCACGCCAGCAGGACGTTGGGCAGGGTCAGGCCGACGGCCTCGGCCGACCCGAAACTGATGCCGGAGGTGGTCCAGCTGCCATCGACGCCGACGACCCGGGCGCCGGTGGCGGCGGCGAGGGCCTGCAGCCGCTGCGGCAGGTCGGCAGGCTGGCCCGCGCGGGGCACCAGCACGGTGCCGGCGGGCCAGGCGCCGCTCTCGTGGGTGAAGGGGGCCAGCATGGCCCGGGCGGCCACGCCCTGACGCAGCAGGGCGATGGTCAGGCGCTGGCCGGCCGCGCCGGGATGGATCAGGTAGCCGTAGCGGGCCTCGGCATTGGCCACGGCGGCCGGACGCACCAGCTCGGGGCCGACGGCGGTGGTCGCCACCTGCGGAGCCGCGCCGCAGGACTCGGCCGGGACGTTGAACATCAGCGGCAGGGACCAGGCGGTGACGTCATACAGCTGGTCGCCCAGGCCGCGGTCGCGCCGCTCGGCCTGCCGCGCCATGAAGTCCGCCGGCACCGGGATGTCGCGGGTCAGCAGCACCTCGGCCATGCGGCGCAGCGGCTGGCTGCGGCTGACCACATAGGAGCCCGCCGGCCACTGGCGGCCGCAGGCATTGAAGGGGCGATCGGCGCGGCCGACCTCCACGCCCGACCGGACCAGCAGGCCGGCCAGCCTGTCCACTGCGGTCGGATCGGCCGGGTTGGGCCCGAGGATGTACGCCCCGCGGCCGCCCTCGACCCCGTCGCGGGCGAAGGCCCAGCGGTCGCGCAGCAGCTGC
The DNA here is from genome assembly GCA_964624025.1 of uncultured Brevundimonas sp. Taxonomy (GTDB): domain Bacteria; phylum Pseudomonadota; class Alphaproteobacteria; order Caulobacterales; family Caulobacteraceae; genus Brevundimonas. The sequence goes on along the minus strand of CAZUXK010000144.1, from coordinate 3,937 downwards.
TCGCGGTTGGCCGCCGCCGCCTCGATGGTCGACAGCAGGGCCACAAGATTGTTGCGCACCCCCTCGCGGTAGGTCAGCAGGCTGCCGTCGCTGCGGCGCCCGACCAGGCCGCGCGGCGAGCCCTGCTCATAGGTCATGGACACGGCGCCGACATAGGCCGGCCAGCCGTCGCCATAGCCCGGATAGAAGGCGTCGAAGATCTGGCGCACGAAATAGGGCTGGCCGATCTCGTCGAAGCGCCGCGCCGTGTTGCGGCCGATGCGCTCGCGCATGGCCAGGGTCGAGGCCGGCAACAGCGGGTTCAGCGGCTCGGCCTCGGGCGGGAAGAAGAAGCTCTCGTCGGTGCCCATCTCGTGGGCGTCGACCAGCACATGAGGACGCCAGTCCAGCACCAGGGCGGCATGGGCCTGGGTCTCCGGCTGGCTCTGGATGAACCAGTCTCGGTTCAGGTCGAACAGGGCATGGTTGAATCGCCCACCCGGCCAGGGCTGGGCCCGCTCGGCCGACAGGGGATCGGGGTTGGGCTCAACGCCCAGCCCGGCGCGGAAGCTGTTAATGAAGCGGTCGCGGCCGTCCGGGTTCTGGCTCGGCACGATGACCACCACCGTGCGCTGCAGCCACGCCTGGACCGCCGGGTCGCGAGAGGCCAGCAGGTGGTGCGCCGTGGCCGCCGCGGCGTCGGCGGGGGTGATCTCGTCGCCGTGGACCGAATGGGCCAGCCAGACGATGGCCGGCAGCTCGGCGATAAGCCTCTCGGCCTCGGCGGCGCTGGTGGCGCGCGGGTCAGAGAGGGCGCGCGAGCCGGCCTTGATCGCCTCCAGCCGGGCCAGGTTGGCCGGCGAGGCCACCACCGCGCCCCACAGCGCCCGGCCCTCGGGCGTCTGGCCATAGTCGAACAGGCGCACCCGGTCCGGGGCGTGGGCGGCGAGCGCCTCGAAATAGCGCCGCAGCTCGGCCGGACGGCTGATCTGCTCGCCCGTGGCCCAGCCCAGCACCTGCTGCGTCGTCGGCACGGCCGGGTCGTAGCTGGCGCCCGCGATCAGGGGCGGGGCAGCGACCTGAACGGAGCTCTGGGCGCCTGCGGGCGCGGCGGCGGACAGGGCAAGGCCGGCCAGAAGCGCGGCGACAACGCGACGAGACATGGGATCCCCTTCAGACAGGGATCCAGCCTAGCCGTTGCGGGGGCCGGCGCGATAGTCCCGACGCGTCGATCAGGCGGCTTCGGGCGCGGGTATCGCGGCCCGGCGACGGCGCAGGCGACGACGCCAGCCGAGCAGGCTCGTCAGCAGGGCGATCAGAACCAGCGGGATCAGCAGCGGAGCCAGCAGCGCCAGGACCACCAGACCGGCGACCCCGAGGTCCTCCAGCACCGACAGGACCGGGTTGGCCAGCCCGCCGGTGGCCAGGGTCGAGGCCGCGCGCAGGCCGCTCGACACCGCGGCGAACAGCAGGGCGGTCGGCGCCCCGACAATCACCCCGGCCACCGCCGCGGCGACCGGATCGACCGACCAGAAGACGCTGCCCGCCGCCACCGCCGCGGCCAGCGGCCGCGCCACCAGCCCGATGGACTGCAGGGCGTTGTCGACCAGCGGGATCTTGTCGCCCAGCAGCTCCAGCGCCGCGGCGAGCCCCAGGGCGATGAGGGCCGCATCCCCGACCAGCCACTGCATGTCCGGGTGCAGCTGCAGGCCGAACAGCTCCAGCCGCGCCGCCAGGCCGAGCATGAGCAGCGGCAGGAAGGCGCGCAGCCCGCTGGCGGCGGCGAGGCCGAGCCCCAGCAGGGCGGGCAGGATCCAGACCTGCAGCGGCCCGGCGGCGGCGCCCGCCCCGGCCAGCCACGTCCCGCCGCTCTCGATCAGCCCGTCCATCCCCACCTCCCGCCGCGCCTCGCCGCGACAGGAACACCCGGACGCGGGCCCGGTTCAAGATGAGCGAGCAGCGCGCCGCGACCATGCGATCGGGGGCGACAGGTCGCGCAGGTCATGCGAGCCTGCGCACCGGCAGACAGGCCGCCCAACCCCTGTCGGGAGAAGATGTCATGACCTGGTACACCGGCTTCCTGATCCCCGTGAAAGCGGCCGACAAGGACCGCTACATCGCCTCGGCGAAGGCGTCCTGGCCCCTGTTCCGCAAGTATGGCGCCCTGCAGCAGGTCGAGACCTGGGGCGAGGACGTGCCCGACGGGACCCACACCAGCTTCCCCATGGCCGTGAAGAAGGCAGAGGACGAGGTCGTCGTCTTCTCGTGGATCAAATGGCCGGACCGGGCGACCGCCGACGCCTGCTTCGCCACCATGGAGACTGATCCGGCGTGGCAGGCGATGGACATGCCCTTCGACGGCAAGCGCATGATGTGGGGCGGCTTCGCCCCGATCTTCGACTGCTTATCGACAGCTCTCGACCGGCTCGGGTCCCAGCAGCCGGCGCAGGCGCGGCCACAGATTGGCGAGGGCCGACAGGAAGCCGACGATGCTGGCGGCGATCTGGAAGCCCTGCCACATGGTCTGGATCAGGCCCGGACCGAAGATCGCCTCCGACGCCGGGTACAGCAGCCGGCTGACGCCGATGCGGAAGGCGGCGTAGGCGGTCGAGTACTCGATCGAGCGGTCGGCGAAGAAGGCGACGATCACCGCCGCCGAGGTCGGGGCCCACAGCAAGGGCAGCCCCAGCACCAGGGCCAGAACCGTCACGGCGAGGCTGGTCCCGAGGCTGGGTCCCCGCGCCCAGGTCAGGGCCAGACCGAGCGCCAGCGCCAGCCCCTGCCCCGCCCAGGCCGCCGGCAGGGCCATGTCGGCGGCCACCATAAGGTCCAGCCCGAACGCCATGCCTCCGAGGATGACGACAAGGGCCAGGACAAATCCGGCCAGCCACAGCGCCCCGTACTGCCCCAGTCGGCGCTTCACATGCGACAGCGAGATCACGATCGCTCCTCCGGCACGCCCCCGCAGCCAGCCTGCGACAGTCGCCCCCGTCTGTCGAGCGGAATAACCGTGATTGTTGACCCTGTTCCTACACGCCCCGGTGACGAAGGCCGTGAGACCGTGGCCCTATGGAAAGCTCGAACATCGCCGCCGCCGGGATCCAGAGCGCCGTCGCCCGCTTCGAGGAAAGCGCGCGCCGGACCGAACGGGCCCAACTCGACCGGCTCGCCGACGAGCAGGTCACCCGCCGCCTCGCCCAGCGCGACGCCGAGGCCAACGTCAAGGTGGTCCAGGCCGCCGACGAGATGACCGGCACCATGCTGGACGTGCGGGCGTAGAGGGCGGCCGCCCCGGCTCAGCTATCCAGGAAGCTGCGCAGCTTGCGCGAGCGCGACGGGTGCTTGAGCTTGCGCAGGGCCTTGGCCTCGATCTGGCGGATCCGCTCGCGCGTCACCGAGAACTGCTGGCCGACCTCTTCCAGGGTGTGGTCGGTGTTCATGCCGATGCCGAAGCGCATGCGCAGCACCCGCTCCTCGCGCGGGGTCAGCGAGGCCAGCACCCGCGTGGTGGTCTCGCGCAGGTTGGACTGGATGGCCGCGTCGATCGGCAGGACGGCGTTCTTGTCCTCGATGAAGTCGCCCAGGTGGCTGTCCTCCTCGTCCCCGATCGGGGTCTCCAGCGAGATCGGCTCCTTGGCGATCTTCAGAACCTTGCGCACCTTCTCCAGCGGCATGGCCAGACGCTCGGCCAGCTCCTCCGGCGTCGCCTCGCGGCCGATCTCGTGCAGCATCTGGCGCTGGGTGCGGACGATCTTGTTGATCGTCTCGATCATGTGCACCGGGATGCGGATGGTCCGCGCCTGGTCGGCGATCGAGCGGGTGATGGCCTGGCGGATCCACCAGGTGGCGTAGGTCGAGAACTTGTATCCGCGGCGGTATTCGAACTTATCGACCGCTTTCATGAGGCCGATGTTGCCTTCCTGGATCAGGTCGAGGAACTGCAGGCCGCGGTTGGTGT
>CAZUXK010000143.1:0-5076 GCA_964624025.1 uncultured Brevundimonas sp. | reverse complement strand
GGTAGCGAGCGACCCGGCATTCCATGCCGAAGTTGCGATTGTAAGCGAGGTAGAGCCGCTCCGAAAACAGCTTCTCCCACCCATACTCGCTATCGGGATTGGCGGGGTAGGCCGAGGCCTCTTCGCAATTGGGGTTTTCAGGGTCCAGCTGATTATGTTCGGGGTACATGCAGGCGGAAGAAGAGTAAAACACCCGCTTGATGTTTCTCTTATGGCACGCGTCCAGCACGTTCAGATTAATCGTCGCCGAGTTGTGCATGATGCCGGCGTCATTTTCGCCCGTGAAGATGTACCCGGCTCCCCCCATGTCAGCGGCGAGCTGGTATACCTCGTCAAATCGACGATCCACGACGTCCCGTACGAACTGTTGTTCACGAAGGTCTGCGATCACGAAATCGTCGGCGACTGTTTCGGCGTGCTCGTTGAACTTGAGGTCGACGCCGCGGACCCAATAGCCCTCGCTCTTGAGCCGCTTGACGAGGTGCCCGCCGATGAAGCCGCCCGCCCCGCAAACCAGTGCGGTCTTTGACATGGTCCGTTCCTGCATCATGCTGAAGAGTGAACGGGGATGAACCCGAATGCGGACGTAGCGGCGCAGCAGCAGCCAACGTAGGCGCCGTCCTGCCCCGTCACGCCCGTGATGAGCGCGACCTTGCCGTTCCACTCGGTTCGCATGTATCCCCCGACGCATGGCCCTCCGCCTGCGACGGGTTGCAACCTAGCATCGCCGGATGACGGGGGCGAGCCCCCATGTTGCACTGCAACCGAGCTGGATCGCCCGGGTTCCGTCGGCGCCGGTCTTACGCCCCCACCGCCCGCCAGGTCAGCGGGTCGCCGGGGGTCTGGCGGGCGATCCAGGTGTAGGGGGTCTGGTCCCAGCGGCGGATCCAGGGGCTGAGGTTGTCCAGCACCAGGGCGCCCTTGTCGGTGTCGATCAGCAGCACGGCGTGGGACTCGCCGCGGCGGGTCTCGACCAGGGCGATGGACAGGGCGCGGGCTGGGACCCCGGCCTGAATGAGCGCGGCGCGCTTGGCCAGGGCGTAGTCCTCGCAGTCGCCGACGCCGGCCTCGCCCAGGGCCCACTGGTCCGGGCGGCCATAGACGGCGCTGTCCTCGCGGTGGCGGATGGCCCGGTTGACCTCACGGTTGATGCGCTGGACGCGGCGCCAGTCGGCGCGCGCCAGGGTCAGGGGGGCGGCCTCCGGGGCGCGCACCCGGGCCACGGCCGGGCGGGCCAGGTCGCTGGCGGCCAGGGCCTCAACAGGGGCCGCGACAGGGGCCGCGACAGTGGCCGGAGCGGGCCCCTCGAGGGCGCTGGCCGCCGCGTCGGCGGCGGCCACGGCGTCCGCGGCGGCCGGGGCGTCCGTCGCGCTCGGGGCCGGCGCAGGGGCGACGCGGCCGAAGCCGGCGCCAAGGCCCGAACCCGGGCGCAGGGCGGTGAAAGTCTTGGTCAGGGCGACCTGGGTTTGGGCGATCTGCGTCAGCGTGCTCTGGGTGAGGGCGCTCTGGGCGGCGATCGCCGGGCCGGCGGCCGGGGCCTCGCGCGGGGCCGGGGCGTCGGGCAGGGGCCGGCCGAAGGCCAGGCTGAAATAGGCGCGGCTGGCCTGCTGGCGCAGCACGTCGAGGTCGGTCGCCGAGGGGGCGGCGGCGGCGGTGCAGTGCTCCGGCTGGCGGCTGCACAGCTCCAGGAAGCCGCGCGGCGGGGCCTCGATCGCGCCCAGCCGCATGGCCGGTCCCGCCTCGCTGGCCACGGCCGGTCCGGCCGCCAGCAGGCCGGCGGCGGCGAGGGACAGAAAGCGGGTCGGTGTGGCCTTGAGCATGGAACGCATGTCTCCGTTCGACATGCGATGACTACCGGGCCTCGCCTAAAATCTGGCGTACAGACAGGATGTACTGAAAGCTGACGAATGTGATTGACCGGCGTTAAGCATAAGTCTGCTGCGGCGCGGTATCTGCTTGGCTTTGGTGGGCCTTTTCGGGTAAGGAAGCTCAGGTTCCGCTCAAGGAGAAGTTTCATGGCCGTCGCGTTCCGGCTGTTTCTCGTCGCCCTCGTCGCCCTCGTCGGGGCATCCTTGTCCGCCTGCGCCGCCGGCCCGGCGGCGGGGCCCCTGTCCGAGGCCGAGCTGCTGAGCGACCGGGTGGTGCCCGAGTACCGCCTCGGCCCGGCGGACAAGGTGCGCGTCACCGTGTTCGGCGAGGAGGCCCTGACCGGCGAGTTCACCGTCGGCGCCAGCGGCGCCCTGGCCTTTCCGCTGGTCGGCGAGATCCGCGCCCAGGGCCTGACCACCGCCGAGCTGCAGGAGGCCATCGCCACGGCCCTGCGCCAGGGCTACATCCTCGAGCCGCGCGTCAGCGCCGAGGTGCTGACCTACCGGCCCTTCTACATCCTCGGCGAGGTCGAAAAGCCGGGCGAGTATCCCTACACCAACGGCCTGACCGTGCTGAACGCCGTGGCCACGGCCGAGGGCTTCACCTATCGCGCCGACACCCGCCGGGTGTTCATTCGCCGCGCCGGCGAGACCGGCGAGACCGCCTATCGCCTGACCTCCACCACCCTGGTGGCCCCGGGCGATACGGTCCGCATCGGCGAGCGCTTCTTCTGAGGCGTGGTCCCGCGTTGAGGCCCGGAGGCCTGATGTGATGCCCCTTTCCGAGATCGTCGCCCGCGCCTCGGCCCTGGCTGCGCGCCTGCGCGCGCAGCTGGCGCCGTGGGTGGCGAAGGTCTGGCCCGAGCGCGCCTGGTCGAGCCCGCGCACCGCCTCGGTGACCGGCTGGATCTCCTGCGCCGCCATCCTCGCCGCCAGCGGGGCGGTCGGGGTGCAGGCGCGGCTGGATGCGCTCGCCGCCGCGCGCGGCCCGGCGCCGGCGCTGCAGCCGGTGGCGGCCGCCGGGCCGGCCGATGTGACCGACTTCGTGCTGACTCCCGAGGCGCTCAACGCCCTGACCGAGGACGAGGCCCGCGCCTGGAACGCCGCCCTGCCGGTGTCGACCCTGCCGATCCTGGCGGCCAGGCCCTTCATCATGGAGACGACCGACTGGGAGTCCTATTCCCGGGCGCTCGACTGCCTGACCGCGGCCGTTCATTACGAGGCGGCCAACGAGCCGGCCGTCGGCCAGGCCGCCGTGGCCCAGGTGGTGCTGAACCGGGTGCGCCACCCGGCCTATCCCAGCACCGTCTGCGGCGTGGTGTTCCAGGGCTCGGAGCGCGAGACGGGCTGCCAGTTCACCTTCACCTGCGACGGCTCGCTGGCGCGGCCGCCGCGGCCGGAGGCCTGGGCCCGGGCCCGCGCCGTGGCCTCGGCCGCGCTCAACGGGCTGGTGATCCCCAATGTGGGCATGGCGACCCACTATCACGCCGACTATGTGGCCCCGATCTGGGCTGCCAACCTGGTCAAGCTGGGCCAGATCGGCGTGCACATCTTCTATCGCTGGACGGGGGCCTGGGGCCTGCCGGGCGCCTTCAATGTGGCGCATCCGGGGACCGAGCCCCTGCTGCCGGACATGGCGCCGATCCTGACCCTGACCCCGACCCCGCAGGTCGAGCCGGTCCCGATGCTGATCGAGGTGGCCGAGGTCGAGCCGCTGCGCCCTGCCGCGCCCGAGGCCGCCGCAGCGCCGGTGCTGGTCACCGCCGTGGCCCCGCCGCCGCCGGTGGCGCCGGTCGCCGCGCCGGTGCGCGCCGCCGCCGCGGCGCCCGCCGCGCCGGTGCTGGCCGATCCGCTGGCCCGGCCCGAGGCCCAGGCCGAGCGCCGACGTCCGCGCATCGCCGCCCCGAGCAGCTGGTAGGGCCTCAGGCCGGGGCTCAGGCCGGCGTCCAGTCGCTGACCCGCACGGTTCCGCCGCCGGCCCGGGCCTGGACGAAGCGACGGGTGTCCCGCTCCAGCCGCAGGGCCGTCAGCACCCCGGTGGCGTAGGCGCCGGTGTCGAGATTGATGCGGCGGGCGTCGACGTGCGGCTGGTCGACCGGGGTGTGACCGTGCACCACCACCTTCTCGAACGGCTTGCGGTCGCTCAGGAAGGGCTCGCGGATCCACATCAGGTCCTCGGCGTCCTGGTCGGCCAGGGCGACGCCCGGCCGGGCGCCCGCATGGGCGAAGAAATAGTCGCCGTGCTCGGCGCAGCTGCGCAGGCCGTTCAGCAGGCGCCGGTGCGCCTCCGGCAGGGCGTCGGCCAGGGCTTGCGCCGTCTCCGCCCAGCCCTCGGCGTCGCCACGCCCGGCTGGCGAGACGACCTTGTAGGAGGCCAGGGCGTCCCGCCCGCCGTAGTCGCACCAGGACGGACCGATCTGCGGCTCGGTCAGGAAGGCGAGCATGCGGTCTTCGTGATTGCCGCGCAGGGCGGTCAGTTGGACCCGCCCGCGCGCCTCGAGATCACACAGAAGCTGCAGCGCGCCGCGGCTGTCGCGGCCCCGATCCACATAGTCGCCCAGCATCACCAGATGGGTTGGCAGGGGGCCGGCGTCGGCCTCGATGGTCTCCAGCAGCGGGGCCAGCAGATCGGCCCGGCCGTGCACGTCGCCGATGGCCCAGACCACCCGGTCGGGCGGAACTTCGGCGGGACGGCTTGCGGAAGACTTGAAAAGGCGGCCAAACATCGCCGCAACATTGGCCGTCCCGCGCCGCCGCGCAACGGGGGAGGGGGCCGGAGCTTCAGGAGTCGGCATGGCGCGTGACGCCGGGACATCGCAGCAGACGTCTTCAGGACCTCGGCGCGGGCAGGCATGGGCCCGTGCGCGCGCCCTCGCGCCGCTGGCGGCGGCCGGGGCGCTGGGCGCGCTGACGCTGGCGACCGGACTGGGCTTCGCTGTGGCACTGGCGCGGCCGGACCTCGACCTCGGGCCGGCGTCGAACCTGCTGGCGGTGCACGAGGCCCGGGCCGAGGCGGCGCTGGCCGCCGGTGATCCGGAGGCGGCCGAGGCCTCGACGCGGGCGGCCCTCGCAGAGGCGCCCCTGACCTCCCACGCCTGGGCGCGCCAGGCGTTGCTCGCTTACCGCCGCGAGGGGCGGCTCGGACCGGACACGGTGGCGGCGCTGGAGCGGTCCTATGCGGTGGCGCCTTATGGGCCGGATATCACGG
>CAZUXK010000142.1:0-5076 GCA_964624025.1 uncultured Brevundimonas sp. | reverse complement strand
GGCGTGCTGGTGCTGTCGCGCTTCGCCGGGGCGGCGGCGGAGCTGGGCGACGCCCTCATCGTCAATCCCTACGCGCGGGAGGAGATGTCCGACGCGCTGCGCCGGGCCCTGGCCATGCCGCGTGAGGAGCGGATCGCCCGCTGGCAGGGGCTGATGGCCGCCGTCCGCGCCTCGGATGTCGGCCTGTGGCGCGATCGCTTCGTCACGGCGCTGAAGGGCGGTTGACGACGGCTTGGGCCGTCGAGCGGGTTTCCCGTCAAGGTTGGGGCTGGTAAAGGCGGGCTCGCAGGCGCGGGGGGATACGGCCGTGGCGTTCTATCCGGTGATCATGTGCGGCGGGGCCGGCACCCGCCTGTGGCCGGCGTCGCGGGCGGCGCGGCCCAAGCAGTTCCTCGACCTGACCGGCGAGGAGTCCCTGTTCCGGCAGACCGTCCGGCGCGTCGCCCCCCTGGCCGGGACCGGCGGCCATGTGCTGATCGTCGCCGGCGTGGCCCACCTGCCGGCCCTGCGTCGCCAGCTGGCCGACCTCGGCGTGCCCGCCGTCCTGCTGCTCGAGCCCGAGGCGCGGGACTCCGGTCCGGCCATGGCCGCGGCCGCCGCCTGGCTGGCGGCGCGCGATCCCGACGCGGTCGCCGCCTTCGTCGCCTCGGACCACCACATCCCCGACGCCGGAGCCTTCCGCGCCGCCCTGGCCGAGGCCGGGGATCATGCGCAGCAGGACCGGATCGTCACCCTCGGGGTGCAGCCGACCGAGCCCTCGCCCGCCTATGGCTACATCCGCCCGGCCGGACCGGGCGCCGCGCCGGTCGCCGCCTTCGTCGAGAAGCCCGACCGCGACACCGCCGCCCGCTGGATCGGCGAAGGCTACCTCTGGAACAGCGGCAACTTCATCGTCCGCGCCGCCGTGCTCGGCGAGGAGCTCGCCGCCCACGCCCCGGAGATGGCCGCCGCCGCCGCTGCGGCCGCCCGGACGGCGCGCCCGGACGCCGTCGATCCGGAGCGGGTGCTGACGCTGGGGCCCGTCTTCCGCGAGGCGCCGAAGCTGTCGATCGACTATGCGGTGATGGAGCGGACCGACCGGGCCTGGGTGCTGCCGGTCAGCTTCGCCTGGTCCGATCTCGGCGCCTGGGACGCGATCGCCCGCGTCGCCGACGGCCCGGCCGGCGGCGGTCGCTGGCTCGGCGAGCCCGACGGCCGCTGCCACATCCACGCCCCGGCCGGGGTCACCGTCGCTACCGTCGGCGTGCACGACATCGCCGTGATCGTCGAACCCGACGCCGTGCTGGTCTGCGCCCTCGACCGCGCCCAGGACGTCAAGGGGGTGGCCCAGCGCGCGGGGGCCGGCGCCGGCGAGACCGGGCAGCCATCGCTGGCCGACCCGGCCACGGCCTTCGCCCTCTGGATGCGGACCGCCGCCCTGCCGCTGTGGTCGACCCTAGGAGTCGAGGCGGACGGCGCCTTCGCCGAGGCCATCGACGCCGCGGGCCGCGTGCCCGACGCGCCGCGCCGCGCCCGGGTGCAGGCGCGTCAGGCCTATGTGCTGGCGCACGCCGGGGCCGCCGGCTGGCGCGGCCCCTGGCGCGAGGTCGTGGCGCGGGGCCTGGACCGGTTCGCCGCGACCAACGCCCGGCCGGACGGCCTCTACGCCACCCTGACCGCCGCCGACGGCCGTGTGCTGGACGACACCGCCGCCCTCTACGACCAGGCCTTCGTGCTGTTCGCACTGGCCGCCGCGGCGCGCAGCGGCATCGACCCGGACGCGGCCCGGGCCCGGGCCCACGCCCTCTGGGCCACACTGGCGGCGCAGCGCCTGCCGCAGGGCGGCTGGCGCGAGGCCGGGGCCCATCCGTTCCAGGCCAACGCCCACATGCACCTGTTCGAGGCCGCCCTCGCCTGGGCCGCGGTCGACGCCGACGGCTCCTGGAACGCGCTCGCCGACGAGATCGCCGACCTGTGCCTGACGCGCTTCATCGATCCGGCCGGCGGCTTCCTGCGCGAGGTCTTCACCGCCGACTGGGCCCCGGCTGAAGGGGCCGACGGCCGGCTGGTCGAGCCTGGCCACCAGTTCGAATGGGCCTGGCTGCTGACGCGCTGGGCGGTGCTGCGCGACCGGCCGGACGCCGAGGCCGCCGCCCGCCGCCTGTTCCAGGTCGGGGCGCGGGGCGTGGACGCCGCCCGCGGCGTGGCGGTGGACGCGCTGGACGATCAGCTCGCCGTGACCTCGGCCCGGGCGCGCCTGTGGCCCCAGACCGAGCGGCTCAAGGCGGCGCTGCTGCTGGCGGAGCGCAACCCGGACGACCGGGCGGCCTATCTGGCCGAGGCGGCGGCCGCGCTGGGGGGGCTTGAGATGTACCTGCGACCGAACGGGACCTGGCGCGACAAGCTCAATCCGGACGGCAGCTTTGTCGAGGAACCGGCGCCCGCCAGCTCGCTCTATCATATCTTCGCCGGCTGGGAGCAGCTGGCGGCCTCGGCGGCGGTCCTGCCGGAGCTGGCCGGAGCGGACCTCGCCCTCGCCTGAAGCCGGACCCGGCCGTCTACGGACGGTCCACGAACGGCTTGCGGGCGAGCGCGGCCAGATCGATCCCGGCAAGGGTGCGGGCGATGCGGACCGCGGCCTGGCCGTCCGCCAGCGGATCCGGCGCGAGCCCCGCCCGGAAGGCCGGGTCCAGCGCCCGGGCCAGCGCCGCGGCGACCGCCGCCGCCGTCGGCGCACAATCAATCACCCCGGGCAGGCGCAGCCGGCCCGCCTGCCGGTCGCCGGCGTTGACGCTCGGCACGCCCAGCGCCGGCGCCTCGATCACCCCGGCCGAGGAGTTGCCGACGAGGGCGTCGGCGGCCCCCAGCACCCTGCCCCAGCGCGCCCGGCCCAGCGAGGCGTACAGCCGGACCCGGTCCGGATGGGCCGCGGCGACCCGCTCCAGCTCGGCCTGCACCGCCTCGCGCCCGACATCGGCGTTGGGCCCGGTCAGCACCAGTCGACGGTCGCCGGCGGCGGCCAGCACCCCGTCCAGCACGGCCCGCGCGTCCGCCCCGGCGTCCCGCCCCGACAGGGTCTCCGGATGCCAGGCCACCAGCACGACGCCCGGCTCCAGGGGCCAGCCGAGGGCCGCCGACGCCGCCGCCAGGTCGGTCGGCCCGGCCGCGCGCAGATCGTCCACCCCGGTCGAGCCGACCGCGAACACCCGCTCCGGCGGCTCGCCCAGCTGCAGCAGCCGGTCGCGATAGGCCGGATGGGCGGTGAAATGCAGGTCGGCCAGCTTGCTGACCGCGTGGCGGACGCGATCGTCGACCGCTCCCTCGGTGACATGGCCGCCCTCGAGATGGATCAGCGGCACGCCGAGAATCACCGCCGCCGCCGCGGCGCCCAGCAGCTCGGTGCGGTCGCCGAGCACGACCAGGGCGTCGGGTCGCAGCGCCGCCAGCGCCTCGGTCACCGCCGCGGTCGTGCGCGCCGCCGCCGCGGCCACGGCCGCCGGGCTGTCGGAAGCGGGGGCCGTGCCCTCCAGCTGCGCCGCGACGGGCTCGCCGTCGGCCTCGATCTCCGACACCGTGCCGCCGAGCGCCGCGGACAGGTGCGCGCCGCCGACCAGCCACAGCGGCTCGACCCCGCCCTGCGCCCGCAGGGCCCGGGCCACCGGCCGCAGCAGGCCGTACTCGGCCCGCGTCGCTGTGAACAGGGCGATTCGCCGGCTCATTCCGCCAGGTCCTTCTCCGCCAGCTCGTCCGGCGCGATCAGGGCCTCGGCGGCATAGGCCCGGCGCGCCACGCGCCCCTCCAGCCGCCAGACCGCAGCCGGATCGAGCCCCGTCCCGGCGCGGCGCACGGCCAAGGTGTCCGGCCCGAAGGCCTCGCCCGCGGCGATGGCCCGGCGCGCCACCACCGTCCGGCGCGCCACCGCGCGATTCGGCCATTCCGACGGCGTCGGCGCCTTTTCGGCCTGGCCGAGCGCTTCGGAGGCCTCCCTCACCGCCGTGACGAGGGCGGCGAAGGGCGCGGGCTCCAGCGAGGCGCGGTGGTCCGGCCCGGGCAGGTCGTTGGACAGGGTCAGGTGCTTTTCGATCACCCGCGCCCCCAGCGCCGTGGCTGCGACAGCGGCCGCCAGTCCGGGCGTGTGGTCGGAGTAGCCGGGAATCACCCCGAGCCCGGCATAGGTCTGCAGCACCCGCAGGTTCGCCTCCGCCACCGGGGCCGGATACTGGGTCGTGCACTGGAACACCACGGTCCGGGCCCGCACGGCGGCCGCCTCGGGGGCCTGGCCCGCCTCGGCGAGCGCCTCCAGCGACGGGCGAGCGTGCGGCGCGGCGAGCGTCCCGAAGGCGACCGCGTCGAGGGCGCGCCGCACCTCGGCCAGCTCCGCCATGCCGGTCGACAGCATCAGCGGCGGCCCCAGCCGGGCGAGGCCGACGATCAGCGGCAGGTTGGTCAGCTCGCCCGAGCCGACCTTGATCCGGCCCATGCCCAGCTCCCCGACCAGAAAGCGGGCGCTGTCGAGGTCGAACGGCGTCGACAGGATCGGCAGGCCGAGGGCCTCGGCCTGCCGCCAGACCCGCGTCAGGGCGTCGCGTTCCAGCACCAGGCGTCGCAGCATCTCGGCCTGGGCGTCGCCCTGGCCGGCGGCGGCCTGGTAACCTGCGGTCGGCGCCGCGGCCGCGGCCAGCTCGTCCGGGTCAAAGGTCTGGAACTTCACCGCCGAGGCCCCGGCGGCATGGGCCGCCTCGACCAACTCCCGCGCGAGCCGCTCGTCGCCGTTGTGATTGACGCCGGCCTCGGCGATGACGGCGGGCGACGCTCCGGGGGATATGTTCATGCGGCGAGGCTCGCAGACCTGTCACCCTTCGGCAACGGTGTGGCGCCGGGGGACGGGGGGTGCGACAGGGGCCTTTGCGCCCTGCAGCAACGCTGTTAAAGAGGCTCGGGGCGGTGAGACCGCCGCTATCAAGAGATTTTTTGCGGAGGGCTCTGTTCCCATGCGGTTGAATAAGATGCTTCTCGCTTCCGGTGCGGCGGCCGCTCTGGCCATGACCGCGACGGCGGCGTCGGCGGATCCGAACGGTTGGTACGGCGCGGTGGACG
>CAZUXK010000141.1:0-5168 GCA_964624025.1 uncultured Brevundimonas sp. | reverse complement strand
CGGTCGAAGGCGGCGTCGTTGCGCTTGTACTGCAGGGCGATCAGGTCGGCCCTGAGCTTGGCCTCGTCGATCGTGTCGCCGACCTTCAGGGTGAAGGTCATGGCCGTATAGGTCTCGACCGAGCCGATGCCGTAGATGCAGCTGACCGAGGCGACGACGATGACGTCGTCCCGCTCCAGGATCGCCCGCGTCGCCGCGTGCCGCATCCGGTCGATCTGCTCGTTTATGCTCGAGTCCTTCTCGATATAAGTGTCCGTACGCGGAACATAGGCTTCCGGCTGGTAGTAGTCGTAGTAGCTGACGAAGTACTCGACCGCGTTGTCCGGGAAGAAGGCCTTGAACTCGGAATAGAGCTGGGCGGCGAGGGTCTTGTTGTGGGCGAGGATCAGGGCCGGGCGCTGGGTCTGTTCAATGACCTTGGCCATGGTGAAGGTCTTGCCCGAGCCGGTGACGCCCAGCAGCACCTGGTCCCGGTCGCCAGCCCCGGCCTGGGCCACCAGCTCGGCGATGGCCGCGGGCTGGTCGCCGGCGGGGGTGTAGGCGCTGACCAGACGGAACGGGGTGCGCAGCCGGGCGGCCGGGCGCGCCGGCCGGTGCGGGACCCAGTCGGCCCCGGCCCCGGGCGCCTCCTCGGGCGTCAGGCGCGGTCCCCCGGTCAAGCCGGGGGATGACGAGGTGACCGGGGCGAACATCGGCATGGCCGACCGGTCGAAGGCGGCGGGCGCCTCCTGCAGACCGGCGGGCAGGGAGGGCTTGCGGGGAGAACGGGCCATGAACGGAAGATAGGCGCGGGCGCGCGGGGGCGCCAGCGGGGCGGGCTTGACTCCCTCGCACAGTATGCCACATACACTGTGTGTCACACACTATGCGAGATGACATCGAGTGTCCGGCGCGGGCGACGAACTGTTCGAGAGTCTGCGGCTGGAGCTGCGGCGGGGCTCGCTGAGCCTGGCCGTTCTCGCGCGGCTGCGGGTCGAGCGGTACGGCTACTCGCTGCGCACGGCCCTGGCCGAGGACGGCGTCGAGATGGAGGAGAGCACCCTCTATCCGCTGCTGCGCCGTCTGGAAGGGCAGGGGCTGCTGACCTCGGAATGGCGCGAGGAGGAGAAGCGCAGGAAGCGCTTCTACCGCCTGTCGCCGGCGGGCGAGGCCATGCTGGCGCGCCTGCTGGCGGAGTGGCGGGGCATCTCGGCCTCGCTGGATCGGATCTTCACGGAAGAGGAGGGGGCGCGATGAGCGCAGGCACGACGGCGGCGCTGGTGGAGCGCTATCTGAGGGTGGTCGCGGCGCATCTGCCGGCGGGCCAGCGCGACGATGTGGTCGCCGAGCTGCGCGACGAGATCGACAGCCGGCTGGAGGTCCGCGCCGCCGAGCTCGGCCGGGCGCTGCTCGACGACGAGGTCGAGGCGGTGCTGCGAGAGATCGGGCATCCGCTCAGCGTCGCCGCGCGCTATCGCCCCGGCCCCCGCCACGTGGTCGGCCCGGAGCTGTACCCGTACTGGCGGTTCGCCATCCGCGCCGGCGGCATCGTGCTGCTGGTCCTGACGGCGCTCGGCCTCGTGGCCCGGGTGCTCAGCGGCGAGGTCGATCCGGGCGTCGCCTTCGGCCAGAGCATCGCCGGCCTGTTCAGCGGCGTCATCACCCTGATCGGCTTCGCCACCCTCGCCGCCTACATCTTCGAGCGTCAGTCGGAGCGGCCGCGCTGGCTGCACGACTGGCGGGTCAAGAATCTGGGCATCTACGAGTTCGGGGTTGGCGAGGACTGGCTGGACAGCCTGACTGCGCGGCCGAAGGACGGGAGCGTCCCGGCGCCCGCGGCCCGCGTGGCGCCGCGAAAGACGACGACCGGCGAGGCCCTCGGCAACATCGTGGCCTGGGCGGTGGTGCTGCTGTGGTGGACGACCGCCTTCCGCATCCCGGGGCTGCACCCGACCGAGTGGGTCTATGTGCGCGACGGGGTGGACTGGGGCGCGCTCAGCCGCGAGGTCTTCGCCCTGGTCTATTGGCCGGTGATCGCCTTCGGGGCCACACGTATTGCCTTCGACCTCGGCCGCGCCCTTTGCCCGTCCGCCCGGATCTACGCCGGGCTCGGTGAGGCTGCCTTCGCCGCCGGCCGCGTGGCCCTTGCCGCCTGGCTATGGTTCGCCTCGCCCCTGTCGGCCTACATCGCCGTGGACAGTGTGAACGCCTTCATCGACAGCGCCGTCGACGGCTGGACCCTGCCCTTCGATACGGCCGGGATCGTCATGACCCTGGTCGCCCTGATCGCCTTGGAATCGGTCCTCGCGGCGTTCGGCGCGCTCGCAAGGATGGGCCGGAGGTGAGCGAGGCGCGCGGCGCGCCGGACGGTGGAAACGTGCGGTGCGACGGGCGGCCTGGTCCCTCGCCGGCCCCGGCGGGGCCGCTGCGCTGACGCATTTGTGCGTCTCGCCGCCATGCCGGACGGCGGCGTGTGTCCCGCGAGTGACAGTTCCGCGCACTTTCCGTCAAAACCTAACGCCCGCGCTTGCCAAGATGGCGGGAATGCGACGAAAAGGTGCTGAAGCAGTGTGGCCGGGGTGTTTCCGGTCCTGCGCCATTTCAATGACGGGGGTTCCCAGCGTGAACATCAAATCAAAGCTTCTCGGCGGGTCGGTGCTGGCCGGGGTGATGATGATCTCGGGCGTGGCAATCGCGCAGCAGGCCCCCGCGCCCGCTGGTGATCCCGCGACCACCGAGGTCGAGGAAATCGTGATCACCGGCTCGCGTCTGCGCCGGGAATCGCTGGATACCGCGACGCCGGTCAAGACGATCACCGAGGAAGAGTTCGTCCAGACGGGCGTCGGCAACGCGATCGACGTGCTGGAGGACATCCCGCTGGTGGGCGCCGGCTCCAACAGCCGCGGCGCCAATACCCAGTTTGGCGACAACTTCGCCTTCGCCGATCTGTTCAATCTCGGGACCCAGCGCACGCTGACCCTCGTCAACGGCCGCCGTTTCATCTCCGGCAACCAGGCCACCGTGTTCGTGCCGGACAACGCGACCGGCGCCCAGGTCGACATCTCGGTGATCCCGCCGTCGCTGATCGCGAGCGTGGAAGTCACTCCGCTGACCGGCGGCGCCATCTACGGCGCGGACGCCGTGGGCGGCGTTATCAACTTCATCCTCAAGGATGACTTCGACGGCCTCGAACTCGGCGCCCAGTACGGCGTGACCGATTATGGCGATGGCGCCCGTTATCGGGCCAACGTCACCTGGGGTACAAACTTCTACGAAGACAAGGCCAACATCACGCTGGCCTACGACTACTACAAGCAGGAGGCGATCACCGTCGGCGGTGACCGCGACTTCTACTTCACCGGGGCCCAGACCAACCTGTTCAACGGCTTCACCCGCAACGACACCCTGTCGGGCGGGCAGCTGGCGGATCTGCTCCGCAGCGGCACCACCCTGCCGGGCGCGTTCCGTTCCGGCGCCGCGGACCGTCAGCCGGGCGCGCTGTTCACGCCGGGCCGCCTGGCGGTGAACAACAACTTCACCGGCGGCGGCATGCTGGGCACGGGCTTCGCCCTGCCGGCCGGCGTCGGCGGTGCGACCTTCTTCATCCCCAACGGCTTCGTCGCCCCGACCCAGGCGGGCGCCGGCGTGGGTGGCCATATCACCTTCTTCGCGCCCTCGGCCCTGCCGACCGGCGTGACCGGGCAGCAGGTGATCAACCAGTATGCTCCGGGGACCAACATCACCGGCCTGACCCAGGCGCAGATCAACGCGCTCGGCCTGAACATCCTGCAGCGCGTGCGGCCCACCCCGCAGGAGCACTTCCGCGCCAACCCGAACCTGAACCCGAACCTCGCCATCGGGACGTTCTTCAACGCCATCGGCGCCGGCCCGCTCGGGGCCCTGCCGACCATTACCAACACGGACCCGGCCACCAGCGCCCTGTTCCCGCGCATTGCCGTGCCGCTCCAGTTCAACGCTTCCGGGGCCCTCGTTCCGTACAACTTCGGCGACAAGCTGCTTGGCACCTTTGGCACCGGCATCGGCGGTGACGGCTTCAGCAACACTGCCCGCGGCTTCGGCAACCTGCAGTCCTCGACGGAGCGCCAGAGCCTGGCCATCCTCGGCCGGCTGGACATCACGCCGTCGATCACCTACCGCGGCGAGGCGCTGTACACTGACATCGCCTATCGTTCGATCGGCGGTGCCGACGCCAACAGCTACACCGGTTCGACCACGGCCGGCAGCCGCGCCATTCCGGTCTATATCGACCAGAATCCGTACTTCGGCGCGGCCAACCTCGCCCAGATCAACAGCCTGGTCGCCCAGGGCATGACGGTTCCGACCATCAACGGTCAGCGCGTGCTGTTCGTGAACCGTGCGCTCGCCGACGTGATCGGTGGCGGCTATCCGAGCGGCAACGACGTCGAGATGTTCCGTACCGCCCACACCGTCGAGGGCGAGTTCGGCCTGTTCGGCCGCCGGTTCTACTGGGACGGCTCGTATGTCTATGGCCAGAACTCGATCCTGAACATCGGCCAGAACCTGCTGGATACGGAGTTCGCCCTGGCGATCGACGTCGTGCAGGGCCCGAACGGACCGGTCTGCCGCCAGAAGACGCTCGCGACGCCGGAATCGATCGCGATCCGCAACCCGGGTCTGGCCAACATCAACACCACGCTCGGTCTCGTGCCGACGCGGGCCCAGATCGACGCCTGCGTGCCGTTCAACGTGTTCGGCGAGAACAACGCGACGGTGACGGACGCCCTGCGCGACTACGTCCGGGCCGATACCAGCTCGACCAACGAGGCGCGCCAGCACTATCTCGCCGCCTCGTTCGGCGGCGAAGTGTTCCGCCTGCCGGCGGGCTGGATCAGCGCGGGCGCCCAGATCGAGTGGCGTAACGAGAGCCTGGACTTCAAGCCGGGCCGTGACTTCGCCACCGGCGCGGCGCGTAACACCACCGGGGCCTTCTCCAACGGTGAGCTTCGCTTCCTTGAGTATGGCTATGAAGCGCTGATTCCGATCTTCGGCGGTGACTTCACCCTGCCGCTGTTCCAGGAACTGGAGCTGTCGGGGGCCTACCGGATCGTCGACCGCGACCAGGAGACCCTGACCGCCGGCTTCGCCGCAGCCCCGGGTGTCACGGATGAAGTCTATCAGGCGAGCATCCGCTGGCGTCTGACGGACGA
>CAZUXK010000140.1:4644-5179 GCA_964624025.1 uncultured Brevundimonas sp. | reverse complement strand
AGGAGCTGAACGTCCCGATCATCGCCCTGTCGCAGCTCTCCCGCCAGGTCGAGAGCCGCGAAGACAAGCGGCCCCAGCTTTCAGACCTTCGCGAGTCGGGCTCGATCGAACAGGACGCCGACGTGGTCATGTTCGTCTATCGCGAGAGCTACTACCTCGGCCGCGCCGAACCGAAGGAGGGCACCGAGGAACACCTCAAGTGGCAGGAAGACATGGATCGCCTCCGCCACCAGGCCGAGGTCGTCATCGGCAAGCAGCGTCACGGCCCGATCGGCATCGTCAAGCTGGCCTTCGACGAGGACACCACCCGCTTCGGCAACCTCGCCCGCGACGGCCGCTACAGCGGCTACGAGTGACCGCGCAGCAGCTCGCTCATTCCTCCCCCACAGGGGGAGGTGGCGCGGCGCATGCGCCGCGACGGAGGGGGGGCGAAGCGCAGCGGTCGTAGTGAGCCCCCCGCCACCCCGCTACGCGTGGTCCCCCACCCCCAGCGGGGGCGGACCGCCCCCGAACCGCGCGGGCCGCTGCAACCAAC
>CAZUXK010000140.1:0-4634 GCA_964624025.1 uncultured Brevundimonas sp. | reverse complement strand
TACAGCGGGTATGAGTGACCGCGCAGCCTTTGCGACTGGCAGATATCCGCGGAGACCTGCGCCATTGGCAAGGGATCACAACGAGCACAGCGAGGGCACAGAGAACACAGCGGTGTGGTGAGAGCTGCGCCGCAGGCGCCTGAACTCCGGGCAGGAAAGAAGGCGCTTCGCGCGCCGCCACAAAGAGAGCGTCGTGCCCGCTGTGTCCTCGCTGTGCTCGTTGTGATTCCTTGCCCCTGCCTCCACCCCTCTGGCGCCGCACAAAAGTTTCGGCATAAGGGCGCGATGCGTCCGAATGCTGTCCTCGAGGTCGACCTCTCCGCCCTGGCGCGGAACTTCCATGCCCTGTCGGTGATCGCCGGCGCGCCGGTGCATCCGGTGGTCAAGGCGGACGCCTATGGGCTCGGCGCCGGGCCGGTGGCGAGGTGCCTGCTGACCGAGGGCGCGCGCGCCTTCTTCGTCGCCCGGGCGGCCGAGGGCGAACGCCTGCGCGCGGCGATCGGCCCGGCCCCGGACATCTATGTGCTCGACGGCTGCGTGCCGGGGACCGAAGCGACCCTGCGCGCCGCCGCCCTGTGGCCCGTGCTGAACCAGCCCGAACAGCTGATGGCCTGGCGCGCCGCCGGCGGCGGCAAGTGCGGGATCCAGATCGACACCGGCATGAATCGGCTCGGCTTCCGTCCCGAGGACGCGCCGGAGCCCTTCCCCGGCCTCGCTCTGGTGATGAGCCACCTCGCCTGCGCCGACGCCCCGGACGAACCGATGAACCGGCGCCAGCGCGACGCCTTCGCCGCCGTCACGGAGCGCTATCCCGGCGCCATCCGGTCATTCGCCAACTCCGGCGGGGTGTTCCTCGGCCCCGACTTCGCCTTCGACGCTGTCCGGCCGGGCATCAGCTTGTACGGCGGCGGGCCCGAGGGCCGGCCCGACGCCCGGCTGGCCGCCGTCGGCGCCTTCCGCGCCCCGGTGCTGCAGGTGCGCGAGGTGCCCGCCGGCGAGAGCGTCGGCTACTCGCGGGGATTCGTCGCCGACCGGCCGGTGCGGGTCGCCACCGTCGGCGCCGGCTATGCCGACGGCGTGCTGCGCAGCTACGGCCCGCGCGGCCAGGTCGCCCTGAACGGCGAGCTGCGCCCCCTGCTCGGTCGCGTGTCGATGGACGTCTGCGCCGTCGACGTCACCGGCCTTGAGGTCGCGGTCGGCGACATGGCCGAGCTGTTCGGCCCGGAGCGGCGCATCGACGACCAGGCCGCCGCCGCCGGCACCATCGCCTATGAGCTGCAAACCTCGGTCACCGCCCGGGTGCCACGCGTCTACAGCTGACCGCTCCGTCCGACTTTGTCGCAGGCGGGCGCCAGTGACTCGGGCGCCCCCGGGAATCGCCGGCGGCCTGTTAGGATAGGGTCATGGCTCGCGACGGCGCCCTCTATGTCTGCCAGTCCTGCGGGGCGGTTCACGCCAAGTGGGCCGGCCAGTGCTCGGCCTGCCAGGGCTGGAACACCCTGGCGGAGGAGTCAAAGGCCGCCCCGCCCGGCGCCCTGAAGCCCGCGTCGACCACCCGCGGTCGTGGCCTGACGTTCGAGAGCCTGACCTCGGAGACGCCCGAGCCCCCGCGCATCCTGACCGGCGTCGGCGAGTTCGACCGGGTCTGCGGCGGCGGGGTTGTGCCCGGCTCGGCCCTGCTGCTGGGCGGCGACCCGGGCGTCGGCAAGTCGACCCTGCTGCTCGAGGTGCTGGCCAAAGCCGCCCGGGCCGGGGCGAGCACCGCCTGCATCTCGGGCGAGGAGGCGATCGAGCAGATCCGCGCCCGCGCCCGCCGCATGGGCGTCGCCGACGCCCCGGTGGCCCTGGCCTCCGCCACCTCGTTGCGCGACATCCTCACCACCCTGAAGCGCGATCGCTTCGACATCGTGGTGATCGACTCGATCCAGACCCTGTGGAGCGACGCCCACGAGGCGGGCCCTGGGTCAATCGTGCAGGTGCGCGCCTGCGCCGCCGAACTGGTGCGGCTGGCCAAGGCCGGCGGCCCGGCGGTGATCCTCGTCGGCCACGTCACCAAGGACGGCCAGATCGCCGGGCCCCGGGTCGTCGAGCACATGGTCGACGCAGTGCTCAGCTTCGAGGGCGAGCGTGGCTACCCCTTCCGCATCCTGCGCGCCGGCAAGAACCGCTTCGGGGCCACCGACGAGATCGGCGTGTTCGAGATGGGCGACGCGGGCCTGCGCGAAGTGGCCAACCCCTCCGCCCTGTTCCTCGGCGAGGGCAAGGACCGGGCCCCCGGCGCCGCCGTGTTCGCCGGCATCGAGGGCTCGCGGCCGGTGCTGGTCGAGATCCAGGCTCTCGTCGCCCCCTCGGCCTACGGGACGCCCAGGCGGGCGGTCGTCGGCTGGGATTCGGGCCGTCTCGCCATGGTGCTGGCGGTGCTGGAGGCCCGCTGCGGCCTCGGCTTCGGCGACCGTGACGTCTATCTGAACGTGGCGGGCGGGCTCCGGGTGAACGAGCCGGCCGCGGACCTCGCCGCCGCCGCCGCCCTGATATCCTCGGCCTGCGACATGCCCCTGCCCCAGGGCTGCGTGGTGTTCGGCGAGGTCAGTCTGTCGGGGGAGGTGCGGCCGGTCGGCCGCGCGGAGGCGCGCCTGCGCGAGGCGGCCAAGCTCGGCTTCGACCAGGCCCTGGCCCCGCCCGGCCCGGCCCAGTCGGTCGGCCTGACCGCCGTCACCCGCCTGACCGAGGCGGTCGAACGAATCTCGACGAACAGGTATTAGGGAGCTGCAGTCCCCCTCCCCACGCTGTGGGGAGGAAACGGATGGAGCGCATGACCGGCTACGACGTCTTCGTCATCCTCGTGGTGCTGGCCTCGGCGGCGTCCGGCGGGGTGCGCGGCGGCGTGTGCGAGATCGTCACCCTGCTCAGCTTCATCCTGGCGGCGTTTCTGACGCTGGTCGCCCTGCCCTATACGGCGCCGGTCGGACGCGCGCTCGTCGAGCCGGAGTGGGCCGGTTCGATCCTCGCCGCCGTGCTCAGTTTCCTCGCCGTCTATTTCGGCATTCGCATCCTCGGCTCGGTGCTGTCGAAGCGGGCCCAGGCCCATCCGCAGCTGGGCGGCGTCGACCGGATCCTCGGCGTCATCGTCGGGGCCGGCCGCGCCCTGGTGCTGGTGGGCGCGGTGCATCTGGTCATCGCCGCCGCCCTGCCCGGCGAGCGCACCCCGCGCTGGCTGTCCGAGGCCGGCCTCTACGGCGTCAGCGCCGGCGCCGCGCGCACCATCCAGTGGATCCTTCCGGGCATCGGCCAGAGTGTCGATGCGGTCACGCCGGCGCTGGACTCGTCCGTTCGCAGAGGGTTCGGCGGCGATAACGCCTTGCCCCCGACGCAATCCGCGCCTACTTCGCCCCCCGACTCCTGACCCCCGCCGATCATCGGAGCCCAGACGATGAGCCGCCCCGTCCACGCGATCGCCGAGCCCGTCGTCCATCGCCCGCACTGGCGCGAGCCGGGGGATGACCAGCTTCGGCTGGAATGCGGCGTCTGCGGCGTCTGGGGCGCCCCGGACACCGACGCCGCCTCCATCGTCGCCCTCGGCCTGCACGCCCTGCAGCATCGCGGTCAGGAAGCCTGCGGCATCGCTTCGGTCCACCAGGCCCGCTTCCACACGGAGCGACACCAGGGGCTGGTCGGCGAGGCTTTCGGAGGATCGGACCTGTCGCAGCGCCTGCCCGGCTCGGCGGCGGTCGGCCACACCCGCTACTCCACTGCCGGCGGCGGTTTCTTGCGGAACATCCAGCCGATGTTCGCCGATCTGGACTCCGGCGGCATCGCCATCGCCCACAACGGCAACCTGACCAACTTCCACTACCTGCGAAAGATTCTGGTCGGCGAGGGCGCGATCTTCCAGTCGACCTCGGACTCCGAGGTGATCCTTCACCTGATCGCACGCAGCCGGAAGGCCAAGATCGTCGACCGCTTCATCGACGCCATCAGCCGCATCGAGGGCGGCTACGCTCTGGTCTGCCAGACCCGCTCCAAGATGATCGGCGCCCGGGACCCGCTGGGCATCCGTCCTCTGGTGCTGGGCCGGCTGGGCGACACCTGGGTGCTGGCCTCGGAAACCTGCGCGCTGGACACGATCGGGGCCGAGTTTGTCCGCGACGTCGAGAACGGCGAGGTCGTGGTCATCGACCAGGGCGGCCTGCAGTCGCTCAAGCCCTTCCCGGAGCGCCCGGCCCGCCCCTGCCTGTTCGAGTACGTCTACTTCTCGCGACCGGACAGCGTCGTGAACGGCCGGTCGGTCTATGAAGTGCGCAAGGCCATGGGCCGCATCCTGGCCCGCGAGCATCCGGCCGAGGCCGATGTCGTGGTGCCGGTGCCGGACTCCGGCGTGCCGGCGGCGCTGGGCTACGCCCAGCAGTCGGGCGTGTCCTACGAAATGGGCATCATCCGCAGCCATTACCTCGGCCGCACCTTCATCCAGCCCAGCCAGGGAGCCCGGCAGAAGGGCGTGCGCATGAAGCACAGCCCCAACCGCGGGGTGCTGGCCGGCAAGCGGGTGGTGCTGATCGACGATTCGATCGTGCGCGGCACCACCTCGGTCAAGCTGGTGCGCGCCGTGCGCGCCGCCGGGGCCGCCGAGATCCACC
>CAZUXK010000139.1:0-5185 GCA_964624025.1 uncultured Brevundimonas sp. | reverse complement strand
CGGGTGTCACGGATGAAGTCTATCAGGCGAGCATCCGCTGGCGTCTGACGGACGACCTGGTGCTGCGCGCCAATACCTCGACGTCGGTGCGTTCGGCCTCGATCATCGAGCTGTACGGCGCCCCGGGCACCGGCTTCACCAACCCCGCCGGCGGCGGCATCCCCTGTACGCCTGGGGCGATCTCCAGCGCCCCGGATCCGGCGGTTCGCCAAGCCAACTGCCGCCGCGCCGTCATTCTGACCGGGGCTGCGACTGACAACGCCTCGGCCGACGCCTTCCTTGCCAACTATGTTGGCGTGGGGGGCAGCCGTCCCGCCGCCACCGCCGGCAACCCGTTCCTCAACAACGAGGAATCGGAAGCGGTCGGCTACGGCTTCACCCTGACGCCGCGAGCCATCCCGCGCCTGACCATCGCCTTCGACTATTATGATGCCGAGATCACCGGCCAGGTCGGCCTGACCGGCCCGCCGACCACGGTCAACGCCTGCTTCGACCAGGCGGACTTCCCGAACTCGCAACTCTCCGGCACCCCGGCGTGCGACCAGTTCATCTTCGGCGTCCTGAACACGGCCACCGGCAACTATGTCATTCCGACGGTCAACCCGCTGACCGGCACCCCTGTGGCGCCGGTGGCCCAGCCGGGTAGCCCTTCGACCGTCAACCAGCCGTTCCAGAGCGCCTTCTTCTACTTCCCGAACTTCAACCTGAGTTCGACGAAGCTGCGGGCGGCCACTCTGGAGACGCGCTACAACTTCTCGCTTGAGGAGCTGTTCGGGTCGCGGGCGGAGAACTGGGGTGACGTGTTCCTGTCGAGCTCGATCTACAACCTGCTCCAGTACGACGTGAACTCTGGCACGGTGAACCCGAACGCGGGCGAGCCGGGCTTCACGGAGTGGGAGTTCCGGACGGACATCGCGCATCGCGTCGGTCGTTTCGATCATCGCCTGACCTGGTTCCGCACCGCCGGAACTGTGGGCAACGCCCTGACGCCGCCGTCGGACTATCCGGAGCAGAACGTCACCTTCCAGTTCCCCGGCTTCGACCTGTTCAACTACACGGTCGGCTATCAGCTGCGGGACAACATCGACGTCCGTCTGACCGTGAACAACGTCCTGAACACCCAGGAAGTGATCCCGGACATCGGCGTCGACGGTGTGGTGGATGCGGTGGGCCGGACCTACCTGTTCTCCATCTCCAGCCGCTTCTAAGCCGCACGTCGTTCCTGACGCTGTTGCAATGGCCGCCGGGTTCCGAAAGGAGCCCGGCGGCTTTCTTTGTGCCCCGGTGTCGCGCTCGGTCCGGGTTCGAGGCACTGTGGTGGCATGCTCACCCGCCCTGACCCGAACACCGCCCGGCCGTCTCTCACCTGCGCGACGGGCTCGCGAGGGCGGCGCGCCGCCGAGTGTAGCCTTCCGCCGGCGATGGCCAGCAACGGCGGGCCGCGCGGCCGCGCCGCCTGCGTCGGGCTGGCCCAAGGCCTGCGGCGGACCTACGTCGGGTGAAGCGCGACCTTGCCGACTTCTGGAACCTGCTCTGGGAGGCGGGGCTGGGCGTCTGCGCTGCCTTCGCCCTGCTCAACGCCTTCGCCCCGCCGCAGGACCTGCCCTGGACGCCGCTCGACCTGACCGCTCCGCTCGGTCAGGCGACGCGGGCCAAGGTGGCGGATTTCGAGCTGTCGCGCAGTGCCCCGCCACCGGCTGAGGAGGTGACGGCGGTGACCAACGCCTGTCTGGCCCTGCTGCGCGAAGCGGGGGTTCAGGCGGAGCGGGCGGAGGATCGCGACGACGGCGGCTTCTGCGTCGTGCGCGGCGCCGTGCGGATCACCGGCGGGGCCGTCACGCCGCTGGCCCCCGAGGGCCTCGTCATGCAGTGCCCGATGGCGATCCGCTACGTGCTGTGGGACCGGCAGGTCCTTCGGCCGGCGGCCGAGGCGGCCTTCGGCGCGCCAGTCGCCACGGTCGAAACCTATGGCAGCTATTCGTGCCGCCGCATCTATGGCTCGACCGAACCCGGGGCGCGGCCGAGCGAGCATGCCCGGGCCAACGCCCTGGACGTGGCGGGGGTCACCCTGGCGGACGGACGCCGGGTCAGCCTGACGGCCGACTGGGACGGGGAGGGGCCGGCCGGTGCGGCAGGGGCCGACTTCCTGCGGCGGATCCGCGACGGGGGCTGCGAGGTCTTCGCCACGGTGCTCAGCCCCGACTACAACGCCGAGCATGCGGACCACCTTCACCTCGACGGCGCGCCGCGCGGCCTGTGCGCCTGAGGTCGCGAATCGCTTTTCCTTGACCGCTCGCCCGTGACGCGAGACAACCGCTACGCAGTCCGGATTTTCGCTGGGGTCCAAACCCGCGCGTCGCTCCTTCGCCTGAACGAGCTGTCCAGATGGGCTGACGGCGCTTCCCCGCGGGGGGCGCTGCCTGGCAAAGCGCGTTGACGGAGAACGCAGATGGCGACCGGTACGGTCAAGTGGTTCAACCCCACCAAGGGCTTTGGTTTCATCCAGCCCGAAAACGGCGGCAACGATGTGTTCGTGCACATCACCGCCGTGCAGAAGGCCGGCCTGGCTGGTCTGAACGAAAACGCCCGGGTCGAGTACGAGCTGGAATCCCAGCGCGGCAAGACCGCCGCGGTGAACCTCAAGCTCCTGTAATCCTGCAGGACATTCAGGTTTTGGCGGGCGCGGAGGCTTCGGTCTCCGCGCCCGTTGTCTTTCGGGCGCTGGCCCACTGGGCCACGGCCACAGCGATCAGGACCAGCGCGCCGCCCAGCGCCTGCACCAGCGTCAGGGTCTCGGCGAACAGCATCCAGCCGAACAGGGCGGCCACCAGCGGCTGGACGAGGATGGTCAGGGCCGTGAGACCGGCCGGGAGGCGGCCGAGCGCCCAGGTCACCCCGGTCTGGCCGGCGACATGCACGAGGGCGAACAGGCCGCAGAACAGCCAGCCGATGGGCTCGGCCGGCAGGATGGTCTCGCCGAACAGCAGGGCGGCGATCAGCAGCATCGGCGCCCCGGCCGCCGTCGACCACAGCATGACCTGCAGCGCGGAGGCGGTGCGGCGCGCGGCCTTCACCGCCAGGAAGTAGCCTGCGTACCAGAAAGACACCGACAGGCTCAGCAGGTCGCCGAGCATGGGATTGCGGCCCTGGGTCGGATCGGCCCCGGCGGCCATGGCGAAGGCTCCTGCGAGGGCCACCGCCAGGGCGATCATGAAGCCGCCGCCGGGACGCTCGCGGAAGGCGATCCAGGCGATGGCCGTGACCACCACGGGGGTCAGGTTGCACAGCACCGTGGCGTTGGCGACCGAGGTCAGGGTGATACCATAGTGCCAGAAGCCGAGATCAAGGGCGAAGAAGGTCCCGGCCAGCAGCATCCAACGGTTCGGCGCGAGGGCGACGCCGGCGGCGTCGCCGCGCCGCGCGAAGGCGAGATTGAGGGCCAGCAGCAGCGGCAGGGCGAGGAACAGTCGCCAGAAGCCGGCGGCGGCCGGGCCGGTCTCGGTGAGGCGCACGAGGATCGGCGCCAGCCCCAGCACGCAGGCCGCGGCGGTCAGCACCACCAGCGGCAGGAGCGCCGGCCGGCTCACGCGGGGTCGGGCGTCCCGGCCCAGTCGGCGAAACGCAGGCGCAGCGGCGGGGTCCGGTCCGGGCGGGCCAGCTCGACCACGAGCGGGCCGATCGCCTCCGGATGCGGCAGGGTCATCGGGTCCTCGCCCGGATAGGCCTGGGCGCGCAGGCGGGTGCGCATGCGGCCGGGATCGAGGATGGTGGCGCGGATCGGGGTGTTCTCCACCTCGTCGGCCCAGCAGGCGATGAGCGCCTCGGCCGCCGCCTTGGTCGAGGCGTAGGCGCCCCAGAAGGCGCGCGGGGCGTGGGCCAGGCTGCTGGTCAGGTGAATCATGCGCCCGGCGTCCGACACCCGCAGCAGGGGCTCAAGCGAGCGGATCAGCCGATAGACGCCGGTGAAGTTGACCCGCTCGATCTTGCCGAACTCGCGCGGGTCGGCGTGGGCGACCGGGGTCAGGCCGGCCGGGCCCATGGTCGCCGCCGCCTGGACCCAGATGTCGAGCTTGCCGAAGCGCGCGTGCAGGGCCCCGCCCAGCCGGTCGATGCCGCCGCCGTCGACCAGGTCGAACGGCACGAGGGTCGCGTGCCGGCCGGTGGCGGCGAAGACGGCATCGTCCAGCGCCTCCAGCCCGCCCTCGGTGCGCGCCGTGGCGACGACATGGGCGCCCGCCTTTGCGAGGGCCAGGGCGCTCTCGTAGCCGATCCCGCGCGAGGCCCCGACGACGAGGGCGATGCGGTCTTTCAGCGGCTGATTGGTCATCGCGCGGGTCTAGGGATGGGCGCGAGGACGGTCAACGTGTTACCTTGGGACAGGGCGAATGGAGGCTCGGCATCCATGGCGAAGACGGCGACCCTGACGCTGCACCTTGATGAGCACGTCGTTACGGCACTTGAGGCCGTCGCCCGGCATTCGGACCAGAGCCCGTCGGCCGTGGCTGTCGAGGCGCTCAAGGCGTTTGTTGAGCATGAAGCGCGAATTGTCGAAGGTATCCTGCGAGCCCGCGCCCAGGCGCGTCAGGGCGAGGGCGTGTCTCACGACGAAGCGATGGAGGCGCTCCGTGCCGAGGTGCGCCGCGCGGTCGGCGACCGCGCGGCGTGACAGTTGTTCGCTGGACGCCTGAGGCGCTCAGCGAGCTTCGCGGAGTGTTCAGTTACGTCGAGCCGCACGATGCGGCAGCGGCCCTACGCCTGATTGATCGACTTCAAGAAGCGGGGGCCCTGCTGGGAAGACGCTCGATCGGCCGCCCGGGGCGCGTGCCGGGCACGCGCGAGTACTCGGTCCCCAGAACGCCCTACATCCTTGCTTATGAGACGCTCGCCAATACCGGTGGCGATGAAACGCTGTGGATTCTCCGTGTGATTCACAGCAGCCGCTCATGGGAGCCGGGTAGATGGCCCTGAGGGTCAGTCCTCAGGCGCTCACCAGCAGCGACAGCTGCCGCGCGGTCTCGTCCCGGCCGCCTTCCTCGATCTCGCGGTCGAGCAGGCGGGTGGGGTAGTCGCCGGTGAAATAGTGGTCAGTGAACTGGGGCTGGCGCGGATCGCGGGCGCCGGCACCCATGGCTTCGTACAGACCATCGACCGACAGGAAGCCGAGCGAGTCGACCTCGAGATAGGC
>CAZUXK010000138.1:0-5214 GCA_964624025.1 uncultured Brevundimonas sp. | reverse complement strand
CGCGCAGCTCGACCCGGCCGCCCTCGGCCAGGGCGTCGGTCATGCGGCCGAGCACGATATTGACCACCCGCTCGACCTCGGCATGGGTGAGATGCGGGTTCTCGGTCGCCAGCCTGTCGATCAGTTCGGACTTGATCACCGGCCCCTCCCTGAGCGTTGATCCAGCCCCACCCTAGACCTCGCGCGCCAAGGGAAAAAGCCCCGGTCGTCACCGACCGGGGCTTTTCGTTCTTAATGGCGGAGCACGGGGCTCCCGGACAGGCCGGGAGCCGCCGGTCTTACTCCTTGCCCGAGCGCTCGCGCAGGGCCGCGCCGAGGATGTCGCCCAGCGAGGCGCCGGAGTCCGACGAGCCGAACTGCTCGATGGCCTCCTGCTCGTCCTTCATCTCCAGCGCCTTGACCGACACCGAGATGCGGCGGCTGGCCTTGTCGACGTTGGTGACCATGGCGTCGATGCGGTCGCCCACGGCGAACCGCTCCGGCCGCTGCTCGTTGCGGTCGCGGCTCAGGTCCGACTTGCGGATGAAGCTGCTGACCGGGGCGTCGTCCTCACCGAACTTGACCTCGATGCCGCCCGACTCCACCGCCGTGACGGTGACCGTGACCTGCTGGCCCTTGCGGTAGGTGTCGCCCTCGCCGATCGGGTCGCCGCCGAGCTGCTTGATGCCCAGCGAGATGCGCTCCTTCTCGACGTCGACGTCCAGCACCTTGGCCTTGACCACGTCGCCCTTGCGGTAGCGCTGGATGGCTTCCTCGCCCGAGACGCTCCAGTCGAGGTCCGACAGGTGCACCATGCCGTCGATGTCGCTGTCCAGGCCGATGAACAGGCCGAACTCGGTGGCGTTCTTGACCTCGCCCTCGACCGTCGAGCCGATCGGATGGGCTTCCAGGAAGGCGTCCCACGGATTGGCCTGGGCCTGCTTCAGGCCCAGCGAGATGCGGCGCTTGGCCGAATCCACGTCCAGCACGACCACATCGACTTCCTGCGAGGTCGAGACGATCTTGCCCGGGTGGACGTTCTTCTTGGTCCACGACATTTCCGAGACGTGCACCAGGCCCTCGACCCCGGCTTCCAGCTCCACGAAGGCGCCGTAGTCGGTGATGTTGGTGATGCGGCCGGTGTACTTGGCGCCGACCGGATACTTGGCCTCGACGCCGTCCCACGGATCGGACTGCAGCTGCTTCATGCCGAGGCTGATGCGCTGGGTGTCCGGGTTGATCTTGACGATCTGCACCTTGACCGTGTCGCCGACGGCCAGAACCTGCGACGGGTGCGAGACGCGCTTCCAGCTCATGTCGGTGACGTGCAGCAGGCCGTCGATGCCGCCCAGATCCACGAACGCGCCGTAGTCGGTGATGTTCTTGACGACGCCCTCGCGGACTTCGCCTTCCTGCAGCTGGCCGACCAGTTCGGTGCGCTGCTCGGCGCGGGCCTCTTCCAGGATGGCGCGGCGCGAGACGACGATGTTGCCGCGCGGACGGTCCATCTTGAGGATGGCGAACGGCTGCTCCTTGCCCATCAGCGGGCCGACGTCGCGGACCGGACGGATGTCGACCTGCGAGCCCGGCAGGAAGGCCGAGGCGCCGCCCAGATCGACGGTGAAGCCGCCCTTGACGCGGCCGACGATGACGCCATTGACCGGCTGGCCTTCGGCGAACACGCCTTCCAGACGGGTCCAGGCTTCCTCGCGGCGGGCCTTGTCACGGCTGATGACAGCCTCGCCCATCGCGTTCTCGACGCGCTCCAGATAGACCTCGACGGTGTCGCCGACCTTCGGCAGCACCGCGCCCTCGCCCTGGCCGAACTCGCGCATGGCGATGCGCCCTTCGGTCTTCAGGCCCACGTCGACGATGACGATGTCCTTCTCGATGCCGACGACGCGGCCGTGGACGACCTGGCCTTCGCCGAGATCGCGGCCCGACAGCTTCTCGTCGAGCAGCGCGGCGAAGTCGTCGCGCGTGGGGTTGAGGGTCTGGGTATCGGTCATGAACAGTCTTTGCTTGGGAGGGCGCGCGACCGGGCGAACCCGGCGCGGCGCGCCGTCAGGTTGTCGGAAGATGGAGTCGTGACGACGCGGGACCGGTGATCCTGGAAGCCCGCGGCGGCCGAGAACGGCGCGTGGGATTTGTCCTACGGAACCCTGGCTCCGGTCCGGACGCACGCCGCCTCGACGATGCGGCGGGCCGCTTCGAAGGCGGCCTCTATATCCAGATCGGTCGTGTCCAGCAAGACGGCGTCGGGCGCCTGCACCATCGGCGCGGCCCCGCGGCCGGCGTCGCGGGCGTCGCGGCGCTGGATGTCCTCCAGCATCTCCTCGAACGCGATGGCCTCGCCGCGGTCGGTCAGCTGCCGCCAGCGGCGGCGCGCCCGCACCTCCGGCGTGGCGGTGACGAACAGCTTGGCCGGGGCGTCCGGGGCGATCACCGTGCCGATGTCGCGGCCGTCCAGCACCGCCCCGCCCGGCTGGGCGGCGAAGGCGCGCTGCAGCTCCAGCAGGGCCGCGCGCACCCCGGGGTGGCCGGCCACCCGGCTGGCGGCCTCGCCGGCCCCGCGCCCGGTCAGCTCGTCGGTCGCCGCCACCGCCTCGACGTTCAGCGCCCGGGCCACCTCCTCCGCCAGCCCGGCGTCCTCCAGCGAGCCGCGCGCGGCGATCACGTCGCGGCCGACCGCCCGGTACAGCAGGCCGGTGTCGAGATAGGGCAGGCCGTAGTGGGCGGCGAGCCGGGCGGCGATGGTGCCCTTGCCCGAGGCGGCCGGCCCGTCGACGGCGATGACGAGATCCGTCATGCGACGATCTCCGCCCCCAGACCGGCCATCAGGGCGACGAAGCCGGGGAAGCTGGTGGCGATCATCTCCGGATCGCGCACGGCCACGGGCGCCTGCGCCGCCAGCCCGAGCACCAGATGGCTCATGGCGATGCGGTGATCGTGCGCGGTGTGCACCGTGGCCCCGCCGGGGACGGCGCCGCCGGTGACGAGGAAGCCCTCGGCCTCCTCCTCCACCGCCACGCCGCAGGCGCGCAGCCCGTCGACCATCAGCCGGATGCGGTCGCTCTCCTTGACCCGCATCTCGCCGACGCCGCGCATCACCGTGGTCCCCTCGGCGAAGGCGGCGGTGGCGGCCAGCACCGGATACTCGTCGATCATGGCGGCGGCGCGCGCCTCGGGCACCACCACGCCCCTCAGCTTCGAGGACCGCGCCGTGATGTCGCCGATCTCTTCCCCGCCCGAGCTGCGGCGGTTCGTGATCTCCAGGTCTGCGCCCATCTCGCGCCAGGTGTCGAACAGGCCGGTGCGCAGCGGGTTGAGCATGACCCCCTCCACCGTCACCGCCGAGCCGGGCGCGATCAGCCCGGCCGCCAGCGGGAAGGCCGCCGACGAGGGGTCGCCCGGCACGGACACCGCGGCGCCGGTCAGCGGCTGGCCGCCGCGCAGCCGGATGATCCAGCCCTCGCCGTCGTCCTCGACCGTCACCCCGGCGCCGAAGGCGCGCAGCATGCGCTCGGTATGGTCGCGGCTCTTCTCGGGCTCGCGCACCACCGTCTCGCCGGCGGCGTTGAGCCCGGCCAGCAGGATCGCCGACTTGACCTGGGCCGAGGCCACGGTCTGGCGGTAGTCGATGCCCTGCAACGTCCCGCCGGTCAGGGTCACCGGCAGCCGGTCCTCGGCCGCGGCCCAGGCGAAGCGCGCGCCCATGTCGGCAAGCGGCCCGGTGACCCGCTTCATCGGCCGCTTGCGCAGCGAGGCGTCGCCGTCGAAGCTCGCGGTCAGGGGATAGCCGGCGGCGGCGCCCATCAGCAGCCGCACCCCGGTCCCGGCGTTGCCGCAGTCGATCACCCCGGCGGGGCTGGTCAGGGCCCCGCGCCCGGTGACGCGCCAGCGCCCCTCGCCCAGCTTCTCGACCTTCGCCCCGAAGGCGGCGGCGGCGCGGGCCGTGGCCAGCACATCGTCGCCCTCCAGCAGGCCCTCGACCTCGGTGACGCCCGTCGCCATGGCGCCGAGGATCATCGCCCGGTGCGACATCGACTTGTCGCCGGGCGCGCGCACGCGGCCCTGCAGCGGCCCCGAGGGGCGCGCGGTGAACACCGCGTCGGGCGCGGGACGGGCGGCGGACGTGGTCACCCGCGGGGCCTCCTTGCGCTCGGGGATCTGCTCGGGGAGAGGGCGCGGCCGGGAGGTCCGCACCGATGGTTTTTGACAGCGGCCTTCCGCGGTGGCAAGGGAGCCGCCCGATTTCCCCTCCCACGCGCAAGGCGAGACGACCGTGGCCAATCCCGAACTGGGCGCCAAGCAGATCTGCCCGAACTGTCAGGCCAAATTCTACGACCTGAACCGCCGCCCCGCCCACTGCCCCAAGTGCGGGACCGACTTCGACCCCGAGGACGCGCTGAAGAACCGCCGGGTGCGCGGTCGCGTCGGCGCCGGCTACACGCCGGAAGAGGACGAGGACGCCGAGGACCAGGTCAAGGGCAAGGCCGCCGGCGACGAGGACGAGGACGAGGAGGTCACCGCCCCGGAGATCGACGAGGAAGGCCATGAGCCGATCCTGACGCCGGACGACGAGGACGACGACACCACCCCCGACGACGCCGGCATCGGCGCCGCCGGCGAGGACGACGAGGCCCTCGGCGACGACGATGACGACGCCGTGCCCTTCATCGAGGACGAGGACGAGGACGACTTCGAGGACGAAATCCTGACCCCGGAAAAGGACGAAGACTGATCCGGATCAAGGGTTTGGCGGGCGTTCGAAAAAATCTTCGGCGCCCGCTTGATCGGCGGTCGGGCCTGACATAGGTTCCGCCGCCTCGCGACAGGCCTACGGGCCGGGCGCGGACCGGCCGAAAGGCTCGGGGCTATAGCTCAGTTGGTAGAGCGCTTGAATGGCATTCAAGAGGTCAGCGGTTCGACTCCGCTTAGCTCCACCAGTTTCGAAGGGCCCGGTGGAAACGCCGGGCCCTTTTGCTTTGGCGGCCTGGAGCCTGATCCGCGAAGGTCACGCCTTCCCCCTGATCCCGTCACCCTCGGGCTTGACCCGAGGGTCGAGGGTGGGTCCACACGCAGCCGCGCGCAGCTTTCACGCTCCGCCCGCCCCCTCCGACGATCGCAACTGGCGGAACGATGGGCCCCCGGGACAGGCCCGGGGGTGACGATCATGGGACGTCAGCCGAGATGCCTCCCGGAGCTCGGGGGCTCGCCCTCTACTCCAGCAGG
>CAZUXK010000137.1:0-5270 GCA_964624025.1 uncultured Brevundimonas sp. | reverse complement strand
CTCGCGATCCTCGCCCTCAGCCTCGCCGCCGCGGCCCCGGCCCGGGCCGAGACGCGCTTCTTCGCCTATGACCCGGCCGACCGCCTGACGCGGGCCCTGACCGGGCCCCTGACCTTCGAGGTCGAGCTCGGCCTGTTCGGCCGCACCACCCTGCGCCGCCTCTACTCCACCGCCCGCACCGGCCAGGCCGACCTGACCGTCGGCGGTCCCGCCGGGGTCCGGCAGCTGCTCGGCCGCCACGCCGTCGAGGGCACGGTCTATGGCATCGCCCTGACCGGCCAGGGCCGCCCCCTGACCCGGGCCCTGTGCCCCGGGGCCGAGGAGGCCTGGCTGGCCTTCGCCCCCGTGCGCCCCGCGCGCCCGGCCCGGGCCCGCGCCGTCGGCCGCTGGAGCGACGGCGTCTTCCGAGAATGCGCGCAGCTGAGCTGGACCTTCCGCGGCGAATGGTCGGCCCTGCCGTCCCCCGGCCCGACGGATCCCTGAGCATGGTCCGGGGGCTGATCGCCATCCTCGCCGCCGCCGCCCTCGGCCTCGTCGCCGGGCTGTGGAGCTGGACGCGGCCGGGCGCCCCGGTCGCCGACGGGCCGCCGGCGGCGCCGGTGCACCTCGTCGACAACGGCTTTCACACCGACCTGATCGTCCCGCGCGCGGCCCTGACCGCCCGGCCCGGTCCGCTGGCCGACGCGGTGGCCGCCCTGCCCGCCGGCGACTGGGTCCGGGTCGGCTGGGGCGACGCCCGATTCTTCCCCGACCTGCGTCCGATCGAGCAGCGTCTGCCGGACGGGGCGCGCGCCTTCTTCGCCCCCGGCAACGCCTCGGTGGTGATGCTGGACCCGGAACCGGCCCCGCCGCGCGGCGGCCGGGCGGTGGTGCTGACGCTCGGAGCCCCGGCCGCCGCCGCCCTCGCCGCCCGCATCGAGGCGGCCCTGGCGCTGGAGGACGGCGCGGCGCAGGTCGTCCTGACGCGCCCGGACGACGACGCCCGCTTCCTCGCCGGGCGCGAGACCTTCTCCATCCTGCGCCTGTGCAACCACTGGACCGCGGCGGTGCTCAACGCCGCCGGCGTGACCACCCGCCCCGCCGCCTCGGCCTTCTCCGGCCAGGTCATGGCCGCCGCCGCACTGGACAGCCGGGCCCGCAGGGACTAGACGCCCGCCCTTCGCCATCGCCGGTCCGAGCCCGGCGCGCCGGACCGACCCCGCGGCTTCCTCCGCCCGTCGACCCGCCAGACAGAGGCCCCCCATGAGCTCCCGCAAACCGTCCCGCTCCTCCGGCCAGGGCCCGTCGCAGCGCCAGCTGCGCGCGGGCGAGCTGATCCGCCACGCCCTGGTGGAGATCCTGCGCGAGGAAGAGATCCACGACCCGGCGCTGCAGGGCGTCTCGGTGACCATCACCGAGGTGCGCCTCAGCCCCGACCTGAAGCACGCCACCTGCTTCGTCGAGCCGCTCGGCGCCGGCGTCGCCGCGGCCCCCACCGCCGGCCATGAGGGCGAGATCGTCCGCGCCCTGAACGAGCACGCCCGCTTCCTGCGCGGCCAGCTGGGCCGGCACATCGACATGAAGTTCACCCCCGACCTGCGCTTCCGCCATGACGAAAGCTTCGACGCCGCCAGCCGCATGGACCGGCTGTTCAACGACCCCCGCGTCCGCGCCGACCTGGAGCGGGATGATGAGGAAGACTGACCCGAAGCCCTCCCCCTCGAGGGGGGAGGGTTGGGTGGGGGTGAACGCGCCGCGCCATCCGGAAGCGCGCAGGAGGCGGACCGCCGCCCGCGCTTCATCCGTCAAGTCCAGCGCGCCCACCCCCATCCCCGACCCTTCCCCCCTCGAGGGGGAAGGGAGACGGTGGCGCAGATGACCCGCCGCCGTCGCGGCCAGCCGGTCCACGGCTGGGTCTGTCTCGACAAGGGCTATGAGGTCGGCTCGACCGAGGCGGTCAGCAAGGTCCGCCGCCTGTTCGACGCGGCCAAGGCCGGCCACGCCGGCACCCTGGACCCGCTCGCCACCGGCATCCTGCCCATTGCGCTGGGGGAGGCGACCAAGACGGTCCCCTTCATGATGGACGCCGAGAAGGTCTACCGCTTCTCGATCCGCTGGGGCGTCTCCACCACCACCCAGGACGCCGAGGGCGAGGTCACGGCCCGGTCCGACGTGCGCCCCTCGCCCGAGGCCGTGGCCCGGGCCCTGGGCGCCTTCACCGGCCAGATCGAGCAGGTCCCGCCGATCTTCTCGGCCATCCGCGTCGACGGCCGCCGCGCCTATGACCTGGCCCGCGACGGCGCGGCGGTCGAGCTCAAGGCCCGGCCGGTGATGATCCACGAGGCGGCGGTGACGGCCGCGCCGGATCCGGATCACGTCGAGATCACCGTGCGCACCGGCAAGGGCGTCTACATCCGCTCCCTGGCCCGCGACCTGGCCGCCGACCTCGGCGCCGAGGGGCATGTCTCGGCCCTGCGCCGCGAGCGCGTCGGCCCGTTCGGCCTCGATCGCGCCGTGACGCTGGATTTTCTGGCCGATCTGGTGCATAGCGGCCGCGCCTCGGAAGGCTTGCTACCCGTCGCGACCGTTCTGGACGACATCCCGGATCAGGCCGTGACGGAACAGGACGCCTTCTCGCTTCGGCAGGGACGGCCGATCGTTCTGCTTCCCCGACAGGTCGAAACGCTCAAGGCCCGCCTTCGGGAGGGCGCGCGAACCGTTTCGGTCTTTCAGGACGGGACGCTGGTCGCCCTCTGTCAGTTGCGGGCCGGTCGACTCGAACCCGACCGCGTTTTCAACCTGTCCTGACCCCGGTCAGGATCCCTCACGCCCTCAAGCAGCGAGCCTCCGCGAGGCGAGCGGTAGGGCAAGAAAGGACTTACGATGTCGATCACTGCCGAGCGCAAGGCTCAGGTCATCGCCGACAACGCCCGCACCGCGGGCGACACCGGTTCGGCCGAGGTCCAGGTCGCGATCCTCTCGGAACGCATCGCCAACCTCACCGAGCACTTCAAGACCCACAAGAAGGACAATCACTCCCGCCGCGGCCTGCTCAAGCTGGTGTCGCAGCGCCGGAGCCTTCTGGATCACCTGAAGAAGTCCGACGAGCCGCGCTACGCCGCGCTCATCGAGAAGCTGGGCCTGCGCCGCTAAGCGCCGCAAGCTTCCGGGAGGGGCCTCCGAAAGGGGGCCCTTTCCTCTATTCACCCGTCCGCGTCCGGGCCTTTCAAGACGCGAACCACACGGGGGCCGAAACCGGTCCTCATACGCCGGCGGCCGTCATCCGGACGGCCCGCCTATCCGGGACCGAAGGACGTAAGACCCCCTGACCGCCCACCCCCGCAGGCAATCCGGCCGCGGGACGAGAGAGAGACATCATGTTCGACATCAAGAGAAAGACGATCGAGTGGGCCGGACGGCCGCTGACGCTCGAGACCGGCCGCATGGCCCGCCAGGCCGACGGCTCCGTCGTCGCCACCTACGGCGAGACCGTGGTGCTGGCCACCGTCGTCTACGCCCGTCAGCCGAAGCCGGGTCAGGACTTCTTCCCGCTGACGGTCAACTACCAGGAAAAGACCTTCGCCGCCGGCAAGATCCCGGGCGGCTACTTCAAGCGTGAAGGCCGTCCCTCCGAGAAGGAGACGCTGGTCAGCCGCCTGATCGACCGCCCGATCCGCCCGCTGTTCGTCAAGGGCTTCAAGAACGAGGTCCAGGTCGTCTGCACCGTGCTGCAGCACGACATGGAGAATGATCCCGACATCGTCGCCATGGTCGGCGCCTCGGCCGCCCTGACCCTGTCGGGCGTGCCCTTCATGGGCCCGATCGGCGGCGCCCGCGTCGGCGTGATCGACGGCGAGTACGTCCTGAACCCGACCCTGGCGCAGATGGAGGAGTCGGACCTCGACCTCGTGGTCGCCGGCACCCAGGACGCCCTGATGATGGTCGAGTCCGAGGCGAAGGAGCTCTCGGAAGAGAAGATGCTCGGGGCCCTGATGTTCGCCCACAAGGGCATGCAGCCGGTCATCGACGCCATCATCGAGCTGGCCGAGCACGCCGCGAAGGAGCCGTTCGACTTCCAGGCGGAAGACGTTTCGGACGCCGTGGCCGCCATCAAGGCCCTCGTCGGCGAGGACATCAAGGCCGCCTACGCCCTGCCCGGCAAGCACGACCGCCGCGACGCCGTCTCGGCCGCCAAGAAGAAGGCCGCCGGGAAGCTGCTCGTCTCCGAGGCCAACCCGGACGGCTTCGACGCCACCAGGTTCGGCGCCGCCTTCAAGGAGTGCGAGGCCGACGTCCTGCGTCGCGACATCATCGAGAACAGCCACCGCGTCGACGGCCGCGCCCTCGACAAGGTCCGCCAGATCGTCTCGGAAGTCGGCGTCCTGCCGCGCACCCACGGCTCGGCCCTGTTCACCCGCGGCGAGACCCAGGCCCTGGTCGTGGCCACGCTGGGCACCGGCGAGGACGAGCAGTACGTCGACGCCCTGCAGGGCACCTACAAGGAGAGCTTCCTGCTGCACTACAACTTCCCCCCCTATTCGGTGGGTGAAGCCGGCCGCATGGGCAGCCCGGGCCGTCGCGAGATCGGCCACGGCAAGCTGGCCTGGCGCGCCATCCGGCCGATGCTGCCGTCGAAGGAAGAGTTCCCCTACACCATCCGTCTGGTGTCGGAGATCACCGAGTCCAACGGCTCGTCGTCGATGGCCACCGTGTGCGGCTCCTCGCTCGCCCTGATGGACGCCGGCGTGCCGCTGGCCCGTCCGGTCTCGGGCATCGCCATGGGCCTGATCCTCGAGCCCTCGGGCGAGTTCGCCATCCTGTCGGACATCCTCGGCGACGAGGACCACCTCGGCGACATGGACTTCAAGGTGGCCGGCACCGAGCTGGGCATCACCTCGCTGCAGATGGACATCAAGGTCCCCGGCATCACCGAGGAGATCATGCGCAAGGCCCTGACCCAGGCCAGCGCCGGTCGCCTGCACATCCTCGGCGAGATGGCGAAGGCCATGGACGCCCCGCGCACCGAGCTGGGCGAGTTCGCGCCGAAGATCGAGGCCATCAAGATCCCGGTCGACAAGATCCGTGAAGTGATCGGCTCGGGCGGCAAGGTGATCCGCGAGATCGTCGAGAAGACCGGCGCCAAGATCGATATCCAGGACGACGGCACGATCAAGATCGCCGCCAACGACCAGGAGAAGATCGACGCGGCCAAGGCGTGGATCAATTCCATAGCCGCCGAGCCGGAAGTCGGCACGATCTACACCGGCAAGGTGGTCAAGGTCGTCGACTTC
>CAZUXK010000136.1:193-5285 GCA_964624025.1 uncultured Brevundimonas sp. | reverse complement strand
GCGAAGCGGTGGAGGGGGGTCGATCTGCAACGGTTGCGCTCGCCCCCCCCTCCGTCTCGCCGCTGCGCGGCGATCCACCTCCCCCTGTGGGGGAGGAGTGGGCCCAACCGTTTCACGTGAAACACCTCCTTGCCGGACTCGCCAGTCGGGCCTGTTTCGCCTATGTGTCCGGCCCCATGATCCCCCTGTCCGACCCGTCCCTGGACTTTGACGTCGTCGTCATCGGCGGCGGCCACGCCGGCTGCGAGGCGGCGGCGGCGGCGGCGCGTCTGGGGGCGCGCACCGCCCTGCTGACCCAGCGCCTCGACACGATCGGGGAGATGAGCTGCAACCCGGCCATCGGCGGGCTCGGCAAGGGCCATCTGGTGCGCGAGATCGATGCGCTGGACGGGCTGATGGGCCGCCTGGCCGATGTGTCCGGCATCCAGTTCCGCCTGCTCAACCGCTCCAAGGGCGCCGCCGTGCGCGGGCCCCGCAGCCAGATTGACCGTCGCCTGTACCGCGAGGCCATGCAGGCCGAGCTGGCGGCGACGCCGAACCTGATCCTGGTCGAGGGCACGGCGGAGGGGCTGCACAAGGTCGACGGCCGGGTGGCCGGGGTGGTGACCGGCGACGGCCGCACCCTGACGGCCCGGGCCGTGGTCCTGACCACGGGCACCTTCCTCAATGGGGTGATCCACCGGGGCGAGCTGCGTCTGCCGGCCGGGCGTTTCGGCGAGGCTCCGTCCACGGGCCTGGCCGCAGACCTCCATGCCGCGGGCCTCGCGCTGGGCCGGCTCAAGACCGGCACGCCGGCGCGGCTCGACGGGCGCACCATCGCCTGGGACCGGCTGGAGATGCAGGCGGCGGACGAGACGCCCGTGCCGTTCAGCTTCCTGACCGACCGGATCACCGTGCCGCAGATCGCCTGCGGCGTGACCCACACGACCGGGGAGACGCACCGGATCATCGCTGAGAACCTCGGCGAGTCAGCGGTCTATGGCGGCCGCCTGTCCGGCCGCGGGCCGCGCTACTGCCCCTCGATCGAGGACAAGGTGGTGCGCTTCGCCGACAAGACCAGCCACCAGATCTTCCTCGAGCCCGAGGGGCTGGACGATCCGACGGTCTATCCCAACGGCATCTCCACCTCGGTGTCCGACGCCACCCAGATGGCCTTCCTGCGCACCATCCCCGGGCTGGAGGCGGTCGAGGTGTTCCGCTTCGGCTACGCCATCGAGTACGACTACGTCGACCCGCGCGAGCTGACCCCGGCGCTGGAGGTCAAGGCCCTGCCGGGCCTCTATCTGGCCGGCCAGATCAACGGCACGACCGGCTATGAGGAGGCGGGCGCTCAAGGGTTGATGGCCGGGCTCAACGCCGCCCGGGCCGCGGCCGGCGCCGAGCCTGTCGTGCTCGGCCGGGACCAGGCCTATATCGGGGTGATGATCGACGACCTGGTCACCCGCGGTGTGACCGAGCCCTACCGCATGTTCACCAGCCGGGCCGAGTACCGGCTGACCCTGCGGGCCGACAACGCCGATCAACGCTTGACTCCGCTCGCGGTCGACCTCGGGCTCGCGGGCGCTGAGCGGACCGCCCGGTTCACCGCCAAGGCGGCGGTGCTGGCCGCCGCCCAGAGGCTGGCGCGCGAGACCCGCTTCACCCCCAATGAGGCCCGGGCGCTCGGCATCGCCGTCAACGCCGACGGCCAGCGCCGCTCCATCCTCGACCTGCTGGCCTATCCGGACGTGACGCTGGAGCAGTTCCTGCCGGCCGCCCCGGCCATCGCCGACTGGACCCCCGCCGTGCGCGAGCAGGTGGAGATCGACGCCGCCTACGCCGGCTATCTGGACCGTCAGGCGGTCGAGGCCGAGGCCCTGCGCCGCGACGAGGCCCTGAGCCTGCCGGAGGATCTGGACTATGCCGCGATCGGCGGCCTGTCGGCCGAGGCGCGCGAGAAGCTGGCCCGGGTGCGGCCGCGCACGCTTGGCCAGGCGGGCCGCATCGAGGGGCTGACCCCCGGCGCCCTGACCGCCCTGCTGGCCCACGTCCGCCGCCGCGACCGCGACGCCGCCGCCTGATGACCCGTGGTGAGTTCCA
The DNA here is from genome assembly GCA_964624025.1 of uncultured Brevundimonas sp. GTDB lineage: Bacteria > Pseudomonadota > Alphaproteobacteria > Caulobacterales > Caulobacteraceae > Brevundimonas. The sequence continues at coordinate 3,206 of CAZUXK010000136.1, read as the reverse complement.
GGCGCGCACCGGCGCCAGCGATGCAGCCATGGTCGACCTCGACCGCTTCCTGGAGCGGCTGACCGAGGGCAATGCGGTGATGAACCTCGTCGGGCCGGACACCCTGCCGGACTTCTGGAACCGCCACGCCTGGGACAGCGCCCAGCTGTTTCACGTGAAACCGGACGCCCTGACCTGGGCCGACCTGGGGGCCGGGGCGGGCTTTCCCGGTCTGGTTCTGGCCATACTTCTGAAGGGTCGCCCCGGGGCGCATGTCTGGCTGGTCGAGAGCCTCGCCAAGCGCTGTCGCTTCCTCGAGTCCATCGTTGACGAGCTCGGTCTGCCGGCCACGGTGGTCAACGGCCGGGCCGAGGACCAGCGGCTCAAGGTCGAGGTCGTCACCGCCCGCGCCGTGGCCCTGCTGGAGAAACTGCTCAGTTACGCACAGCCCTACATCGCCGCCGGTGGACAAGGCCTGTTCCTCAAGGGACAGCGGGCGGAGGACGAGTTGCGCGACGCCCGAAAATCCTGGCAGATCGAGGCCGAGCTTCTCCCGTCGGCCAGCGATCCCCGCGGCCGGCTTGTTCTCGTCCGGAGACTTCGCCGTGTCCGCTGAGCGTTCCACCCGCGTCCTCGCCGTCTCGAACCAGAAGGGCGGGGTCGGCAAGACCACGACCGCCATCAACCTCGGCACGGCCCTCGCCGCCATCGGCGAGCGGGTGCTGATCGTCGACATGGACCCCCAGGGCAATGCCTCCACGGGGCTGGGCGTTCCACGTGAAACGCGCCGGGTGACCATCTATGACGTCGTCGTCGACGGCCGCGCCGTGGACGAGGCCGCGGTGCGCACCTCGGTGCCCGGGCTCGACATCATTCCGGCCGACGCCGACATGTCCGGTATCGAGATCGAGCTGGCCAATGCCGACCGCCGCTCCTTCCGGCTGCGCGACGGGCTGGCGAAGCAGGGGCAGGGGCTTGGGCAGACCCGGTATGACTATGTGCTGATCGACTGCCCGCCCTCGCTCAACCTGTTGACGCTCAACGCCATGGCCGCCGCGGACGCGGTGCTGGTGCCGCTGCAGTGCGAGTTCTTTGCGCTGGAGGGCCTGACCCAGCTGATGCGCACCGTCGACATGGTCAAGCGCAGCCTCAATCCGGCGCTGGAGATCCAGGGCCTGGTCCTGACCATGTTCGATCGCCGCAACGCCCTGTCCGGCCAGGTGGCCAACGACGTGCGGTCGCACTTCGGCGACAAGGTCTATGACGCGGTGATCCCGCGCAATGTGCGGGTCTCGGAGGCGCCGTCGTTCGGCAAGCCGGCCCTGATCTATGACCTCAACTGCGCCGGCAGCCAGGCCTATCTCAAGCTGGCCCGGGAGGTGGTGGCGCGCGAGCGCCAGCGTCGCCAGGCGGCGGCTGCCTGATCGAGCCGGGCCGGCCGGATTTCAAAAGGGGTGAAGGAACGTGGTGAGTGAACGCCAGCGGGGTCTGGGGCGCGGTCTGTCGGCGCTGCTGGGCGAGGACATCGCCGTCGAGGCGCCGGTCTCCGGCCCGGTCGAGCCGGGCCCGGGCGGCGTCCGTCTGGCCCCGATCGAGACCCTGAAGCCCAATCCCGACCAGCCGCGCCGCTATTTCGGCCAGGCCGAGCTGGACGAGCTGGCGACCTCGATCCGCGACAAGGGGGTGCTGCAGCCGATCCTCGTGCGCGCCCAGCCGGGCGAGCCCGGGATGTGGCAGATCATCGCCGGCGAGCGCCGCTGGCGCGCGGCCCAGGCGGCGCGCCTGACCGAGGTGCCGGTGATCGAACGCGAGATGGACGACATCGAGGTGCTCGAGGTCGCCATCATCGAGAACGTCCAGCGCGCCGACCTCAACCCGATCGACGAGGCCGAGGCCTATCGCCAGCTGATGGAGCGGTTCGGCCGCACCCAGGACGCGCTGGCCGGCGTCGTCGGCAAGAGCCGCAGCCATGTGGCCAATGTCCTGCGCCTGCTGCAGCTGCCGGAAGAGGTGCGCGGCATGGTCGCCGACGGCCGCCTCAGCGCCGGCCACGCCCGGGCCCTGATCACGGCGCCGGACCCGGCCGCCCTGGCCGACGAGGTGCTCGCCAAGGGCCTGAACGTGCGCCAGACCGAGGCCCTGGCCCGTCAGGCGGTGCAGGGCCCCGGCGCGGCCCGGCCGGCGCGCAGGGCCGGCGGCGGCGAGGCCTCGCCGGACATCGCCGCGCTCGAACAGGATCTGGCCGATGTGCTGGGGCTGAAGGTGCAGCTGGCCTATCGCGACGGCCGCGGCGACCTGACCCTGAAGTTCGGCACCCTCGAACAGCTCGACGACCTGTGCCGGCGCCTGATGCGCTGAGCCGGGCGGCCGCGGCGGTCGTCGACCTCTATCGCGACGGGGCGGAGGACTTCATCGCCCGGCGCAGCCTCAGCCTGTTCGAACGGCCGTGGCTGGATCGGATGCTGGCCCTGGCCCCGCCGGGTCGGATCATCGACCTGGGCTGCGGCGCGGGCCGGCCGATCGCCGCCTATGTCGCCGGTCAGGGGCGGCCGGTGGAGGGGGTCGACGCGTCGGAGGGCCTGCTGGCCGCCGCCGCGCGCGACCTGCCCGACCAGACCTGGCGCCGCGCCGACATGCGCACATGGAGCCCGGACACGCCCGCCGCCGGGGTGATCGCCTGGCACAGCCTGTTCCACCTGCGGCCGGACGAGCAGGCGGCCCTGCTGACCCGCATCGGCGGCTGGCTGGTCCCGGGCGGGGTGGTGATGTTCACCAGCGGCGGGACGGCGGGCGAGACCCTCGGCGACTGGAACGGCGCGCCCCTCTACCACGCCAGCCTCGACCCCGACGGCTACCGGGCGGCGCTCGCCGCCGGCGGACTGGCCGTCGCCGCCCACGTGCGCGACGATCCCTCGACCGGCGACGCCACCATCTGGCTGGCCCGCAAGGCGGGGTAGGGGCGCGGCGTCGGGGGCGCCCCCGCCCCCCGCGGGGGCCCCCCCCCCCCGGCCGGGGGGGGGACGCCCGCCACAAC
>CAZUXK010000136.1:0-183 GCA_964624025.1 uncultured Brevundimonas sp. | reverse complement strand
ACCCGAGGATCGAGCCGGCCGTCGCAGATCGCCGGCCAGCCGGAGCGCCCGCCCTTCCCCTCGATCCTCGGGTCAAGCCCGAGGATGACGACGGTGCAGAAGGCGACCCGCCCTCTCCTCCCCATGCCAATGGGGAGGTGGCGCGGCGCGCAGCGCCGTGACGGAGGGGCCGTCCAGCAGGGC
>CAZUXK010000135.1:0-5700 GCA_964624025.1 uncultured Brevundimonas sp. | reverse complement strand
TGTACCTGGCCCTGAGCTACGATCACCGCATCGTCGACGGCAAGGAGGCGGTGACCTTCCTGGTGCGCATCAAGGAATTCCTCGAGGACCCGCAACGGGCCCTGCTGGATCTGTAAGCGAACGGGATGGCGCGCGGCGAGCTGGAGGTCGCGCGCTTCTTCACCCTGCCCGAGGCCGAGCTGGCGGCGGCGCTGCTGCGTCGGAACGGCATCGCCGCGCACCTGCCTGACCGGGACATGGCGACCGTGAACCCGGACATGCTGATCGCGCTGGGCAACGTCCGGGTGGTCGCGCCGGCGGATCAGATCGCGGCGGCGCGCGCGCTGGTGGCGCAGGCCCGGGCGGGCGACTTCATCGATGACAGCGAGGACTGGGCGATCGACGCCGTCCCCGGCAAGGTCGGGGAGCTGGACGAGGCCGAGGTCGGCGGGGTCATGGGCCGGGCCAGACGCGCCGGGGTGGTGGTTGTCGTGCTGGCCTTCGTGGTCTTCCCGGTCGCCAGCTGCGTGTTCGACCTGGCGCGGTACTGAGGGGCTCCCCGACGCCCGCCTGGTTGTCGGTTGGTCCGGTGAGGCGTATCTACATGGCGTAGATACGGAGGCGGTCATGGATGACGCCTGGAAATCGCGGCGTGAGGCTGACACCGCCCGACTGTTCACCAGCGGAGGCAGTCAGGCGGTTCGTCTGCCCAAGGCCTACCGTTTCGAGGGATCCGAGGTGCTGATCTGGCGGGACGGCGATCGGGTCGTGCTCGAGCCGCTGCCCAAGCGTGTCCGAACCCAGGCTGACCTCGACGCTATGTGGGCGAGGATCGCCGAGCTGGACGACCCCGGCGATCCCTTCCCGGAACCGCCCCCCCAGTCCATCGATCCCGTCGTGTCGTGGTGATCCTGTCGCTCGATAGCAGCGTCTGGATCGATCTGATGCGTCGCCGGGATCCCGGCGTGATGGCGCGCTTCTCCGAGGCCACGCTGGCCCAGGCGCCGATGGTCGCCTCGACGCTGGTGCTTCACGAGCTCGAAACCGGCTTTGTGGCGTCCGGTTCGTCGGATCGAAAGCGCGTCCAACTGGCGACCCTCCTCGCCCAGGCCTCGGTCGCCGACTTCTCCGCCGAGGACAGTCGGAGCTCGGGCGCCCTCCGCGCCCGTCTGCGCGCGGCTGGCACGCCCATCGGCGAGATCGACACCCTGATCGCGGGGCAGGCGCTGGCGCGGGGCTGGACGGTGGTGACGCGCAATGTCCGCCACTTCGGCCGGGTCGAGGGCCTGCCGCTGATCGACTGGGGCGTCAGCCCGGAGCTGCTGACGGCGGCGGAGATCGCGGCGCGGCTGGACGAGGGAGACCGTGAGACGTGACTCGTGAGTCGTGAATGGTGATTGGTGACTCGCCGTGCAGGCCGGCGCAGCCCCCCCTCACGATTCACGATTCACGAGTCACGACCTGCGCCCCCCGTCACCAGCACCTCGTCCGTATCGGCTCCCAGCGCCGGCGGGGGGCGGTCGTAGGCGACGGGGGTGCGGGACAGGCGGATGGGGCTGGCCACGGTGCGGACGGGGGCGGCGAGGTCGGGGCGGGTCTGCTCGACCACCAGGCCGCGATGCGCCGCCTGGGCCTCGGCGAACACCTGATCGACCGTATTGACCGGGCCGCAGGGGACGCCGGCGGCCTCCAGCAGGGCCATCAGCCCGGCCATGTCGTGACCGGCGGTCAGGGCGGAGAGCTCGGCGGTCAGGACCGCCCGGTGGGCGATGCGGTCGGCGTTGCGGGTGAAGCGCGGGTCGGTCCCCAGGTCGGGCGCGCCCAGCGCGGCGCACAGCTGGCGGAACTGGCCGTCGTTGCCCACGGCGATGACCACGGCGCCGTCGCTGCAAGGGAAGGGCTGGTACGGGGCCAGGTTGGGGTGGGCGTTGCCCATGCGCGTCGGGGCGACGCCGGAGACGAAGAAGTTGGTCGCCTGGTTGGCCAGCATGGCCGCCTGGACGTCGAACAGGGCGATGTCGATGTGCTGACCCTCGCCGGTGGCGCGGGCGTGCAGCAGGGCGGCGAGGATGGCGTTGGACGCGTACAGGCCGGTGAACAGATCGACCACGGCGACCCCGACCTTCATCGGCTCGGCCCCGGGGGCGCCGTCCGGCTGGCCGGTGATCGCCATCAGCCCGCCCATGCCCTGGATCATGTAGTCATAGCCGGCCTGGGGCGCGCGCGGGCCGGTCTGGCCGAAGCCGGTGATGGAGCAGTAGACGAGCCGCGGGTTGATCGCCGCCAGGCTGGCGTGGTCGAGGCCGTACTTCTTCAGCCCGCCGACCTTGAAGTTCTCGACCACCACGTCGCAGTCGGCGGCCAGACGGCGCACGGCGGCGGCCCCCTCGGGCGAGGCGATGTCGAGCGCCACCGACTTCTTGCCGCGGTTGGCGCACAGGAAATAGGCGGCGTCGCCGGGGCTCCCGTCGGCGCGGGTGGTGAACGGCGGGCCCCACTGGCGGGTGTCGTCGCCGGTCCCCGGCCGTTCGATCTTGATCACCTCGGCCCCGAGGTCGGCGAGGGTCTGGGTCGCCCACGGTCCGGCGAGGACGCGGGACAGGTCGAGGACGCGTACGCCGGCGAGGGGGCCCTGGGTCATGCCCCTCGCCTAGCCCGGCCGGACCCTGTCGGGAAGGGGCGCGCGGCGAGGTCGCTTTGACATCGTCTGCCGGGAGAGTCACCGTGGGGCCGGGAGGTGGAGATGAACTCGGACGTCGAGCACGATCTCACCGGTGCGCGGCTGCTGGAGTCGATCCTCGTCAGCCCGATCGCCTCGGTGATCAGCGACCCGCGCCTTCCCGACAACCCCCTGGTGGCGGTGAACGACGCCTTCTGTGCGTTGACCGGCTATGGCCGGGACGAGATCATCGGCCGCAACTGCCGCTTCCTGGCGGGGCCGGCGACCGAGCCGTGGCTGACCGACCGGATCCGCGAGGGCACCCGGGCGCACCGGCCGGTGCTGGTCGAGATCCTCAACTACAAGAAGGACGGCACCCCGTTCCGCAATGCGGTGCTGGTGGCGCCCCTGTTCGACGCCGAGGGCGATCTGAAGTTCTTCGTCGGCACCCAGGTGGAGCTGATGGACGGCGACCCGGCCCCGGACTCCAACCGACGCCACGAGGCGGTGGAGCTGGTCAAGCAGTTGTCACCCCGGCAGCGCGAGGTTCTGCAGCAGATCGCTGCAGGTCTTCGCAGCAAGCAGATCTCGTACGCCCTGAATCTGAGCGAGAAGACGGTCAAGATGCATCGCTCGCTCATTCTCAGCAAACTGGGTACATCGAACGTCGCGGACGCCATTCGCGTGGCGGTCCAGGCCGGACTCTGAACCGATACCTGCGGCGTCCGACCACGGCCTAAAGGCCGTATGGTGAAGACTGTGTAGCGGGTCCACAAACTCGGTCCCGGCGACGACCGACGCCGGGTCCAGAAGCTTGAGGAGCCCAGGACATGACCACGCTAAACGAGGCCGCCTCGGGTGCGGCCGAAGCCATCCGTGAGGTCGCCACCACGGCGGCCGCGACGGTGAACGAGGCCGCCGGTCCCGCCATGGCCGCAGCCGCGCAGGAGACCAGCCTGACCGTCTTCCAGTACCTGCTTGTCTACAACGCGTTCTCCTTCACCTTCGCCACCATGGCTGCCGCGACCCTGTTCCTGTGGTTCGGCCGCTCGCAGGTGGCCCCGGCCTACAAGACGGCCCTGACCATCTCGGGTCTGGTGACCTTTATCGCCGCCTACCACTACTGGCGCATCTTCGAGAGCTGGGAGAGCGCCTACACGCTGAAGGACGGCGTCCTGACGGCGACCGGTTACGCCTTCAACAACGCCTATCGCTATGTCGACTGGCTGCTGACCGTGCCGCTGCTGCTGATCGAGCTGGTGCTGGTGATGCGCCTGTCGCAGAAGGAGACCACCTCCAAGGCCCTGACGCTGGGCTTCGCCGCGGCCCTGATGATCGTGCTCGGCTATCCGGGCGAGATCGCCGAGGACAACGCCACCCGCGCCCTTTGGGGCACCCTGTCGACGATCCCGTTCCTGTACATCGTCTGGCAGCTGTTCGTCGGGCTGGGCAAGTCGATCAACAGCCAGCCGGAGAACGTGCGGGGCCTGATCAAGCAGGCGCGTCTGCTGACCTTCGCCTCTTGGGGCTTCTACCCGATCGTCTACATGATCCCGTACACCAACCTTGGCGGCGGCGCCGTGCAGACCGGTGTCGAGGTCGGCTACACCATCGCCGACATCGTGGCCAAGGCGGGTCTGGGCGTGCTGATCTACATGATCGCGATCCGCAAGTCGCAGGCCGAGTACGGCGACGCGGCCAAGGCCTGACACCGGTGAGCGGGCGGATGGCGCTTGCCCGTTGTCCCTCCGCCGCGTCGGCGGCCGCCCTGGTCCTCGTGACCGGGGCGGCCCTCGTCGCGTCCGTCGCCGGCCTGCCGCTGGCCGGGGCGAGCGCGACCCTGGCGGCCTGCGCCGCGATCCTGCTGTTCGGCCTGCCGCACGGGGCGCTGGACCTGCGCCTGCTGACGCAGCGGGCCCCGGTCGCGCGGCTGGCCCTCTACCTCGGCCTCGTCGCGGCCATGCTGGCCCTGTGGCGGGCGGCGCCCACGGCGGCGCTGGTGACGTTCCTGATCATGGCCGTGATCCATTTCGCCGAGGACTGGGTGGTGCTGGACGAGCCCTTCCTCGCCCACGGGGCGGCGGCCGGACTGCTGGCGGCCCCGGGGCTGCTGCACATGGAGACCCTGTACGGCCTGTTCACCGCCCTGACCGGACAGGCCGGGGCGGCGGTGCTGGGCGATGTGTTGAGGCTCGGCGCGCCCGTGGGGGTGATGCTGGCGCTGGTGGCCATCCTCGCCCTGATCCGCAAGGGTCAGACCGCGCTGGGCGTGGCCACGGCGGTGGCGCTGGCCGGGCTGGTGCTGCTGCCCCCGGCGGTCGGCTTCGCCTTCTATTTCGCCCTGCTGCACTCGCCGCAGCATCTGGCCGCCGAACTGCCCGACGATGCGGCGGCGCGGCGGCGGCTGTGGTCGCGGGTGATCCTGCCGATGACTGCCCTGTCGCTGCTGATCGCCGCCGGCCTGGCCCTGCTGGAGACCCGGCCGACGCCGGGCGAGACGGCGGTGGCGGCGACCTTCATGGTGCTGTCGATCCTGACGACGCCGCACATGCTGGCCCCGCGCCTGATCGGCTGGCTGGAGACGCCGCGCGGCCGCTGGCTGGCCCGGCCCGGCCCCTGAGACAGAGGCCACGAAAAACCCCCGGAGCGTCGCCGCCCCGGGGGTCTCTCAACTCAACCGATGATCCGCGGATCAGTCGCGGCGACGACGGCCGCGGTCGCGACCCCCGCCGTCGCCGTCCCGCTTCGGACGGCCGCCGGTGTCGTCCGACAGGGGCGGCTCGCCCCGCTCGGCGCGCTCGGCGTTGATCTTGTCGGTCAGGTCCTCGCCGGTGGTCTGGTCCACGACCTTCATCGACAGCTTGGTCTTGCCGCGGTCGTCGAGGCCGAGGAACTTGACCTTCACTTCCTGGCCTTCGGACACCACGTCGGCCGGGTTGGCGACGCGCTCCAGCGCCATCTGCGAGACGTGCACCAGGCCGTCCCGCGCGCCGAAGAAGTCAACGAAGGCGCCGAAGTCGACGACCTTGACGACCTTGCCGGTGTAGATCGTGCCGACTTCC
>CAZUXK010000134.1:0-5824 GCA_964624025.1 uncultured Brevundimonas sp. | reverse complement strand
TGTTTTCTGATCGGCTCGCTGTTCCAGCTGCTGTGGCTGGCGATCATCATCAACGCGATCCTCAGCTGGCTGTTCGCCTTCGAGGTGATCAACTACCGCAACCGCTTCGTCGCCCAGGTGGCCCAGACGCTGGACGCCATCGTCACCCCGGTGCTGGCGCCGCTGCGCCGCTTCATCCCGTCGCTCGGCGGGCTGGACATCACCCCGATCATCGCCCTGCTGGTCATCTCGGGCATCCAGGGCTATCTGCTGCCGCCCTTCTGCGCGGCGCTGGCCCAGCTGCTCGGCGGCTTCTGAGCCACTCACGGCGGCGCGCCCCGCCGGCCTCGCCGGTCCGTCCGGATTGCGGCTTTACGACGACCCCGTGACGCGCTTGGATGCCGCCTTCGGGTCGCCTGCAGGGCGGCCGACCGGGGGAGTTGCCTTGACATGATGCGGACCCAGGGCGCCTATCTGCGCGCCATCCTGCCGGGGGCGGCCGCCCTCGGCCTCGTCCTCGGGCTCGGGGCCTGCGCCACGACCGGGTCGGGCGGCGCGACGCCGGAGGCGGGCCCCGCCCGCGCCGAGCGCGAGCCGCTGGCCCGCGGTCTCGACGTCGCCGCCAATCCGGATCCCTATCCGTCGACCTACCAGCCCCTGCCGGCCGAGGATGTGGCCATTGTCGGGGCCACGGTGTTCACCGCCACCGGCCAGCGCATCGAGAATGGCGTGGTGGTGCTGACCGGAGGCCGCATCGCCGCCGTCGGCGGGGCCCAGACCCCGGTCCCGGCCGGCCACCGGGTGATCGACGCCCGCGGCCGCTTCGTCACCCCGGGCATCATCGACACCCACAGCCACCTCGGCGTCTATCCCTCGCCGGGCGTGCAGGGGATGAGCGACGGCAACGAGCCGACCAGCCCGAACACCGCCCAGGTCTGGGCCGAGCACGCGGTCTGGCCGCAGGACCCGGGCTTCAACCGGGCCCGCGAGGGCGGGGTGACGACGCTGCAGATCCTGCCCGGCTCGGCCAATCTGATCGGCGGCCGCACCGTGACCCTGCGCAATGTGCCGGCGGTCACCATGCAGGCCATGAAGTTCCCCGGCGCCCCCTATGGGGTGAAGATGGCCTGCGGCGAGAATCCCAGCCGCGTCTACGGCGGCCGCAACCAGGCCCCGGCCACCCGCATGGGCAATCTGGCCGGCTATCGCGCCGCCTTCATCGCCGCCCGCGACTACAAGGCGCGCTGGGACGCCTGGCGCGAGAGCGGCGAGGGCAGCCCGCCGACCCGCAACCTTCAGAACGAGACGCTGGCCGGGGTGCTGGACGGCTCGATCCTGGTGCAGAACCACTGCTACCGCGCTGACGAGATGGCGCTGATGCTGGACCTCGCCGACGAGTTCGGCTTCCGCATCACCGCCTTCCACCACGCCTCGGAGGCCTACAAGATCGCGCCGCGGCTGGCCCGGGAAGGGGTCTGCGCCCTGACCTGGACCGGCTGGTGGGGCTTCAAGATGGAGAGCCTGGACGGCATCGAGGAGAACGCCGCCCTGGTCGACGCGCCGGAAGGCTCCTGCGCCGTGATCCATTCGGATGACGCCATCCTGACCCAGCGGCTCAACCAGGAGACCGCCGCGGCCCTGGCCGCCGGCCGTCGCGCCGGGATGAACATCGCCGAGGAGCACGCCATCTCCTGGATCACCTCCAACGCCGCCCGGGCGCTGGGCATCCAGGATGAGACCGGCTCGCTGGAGCCGGGCAAGCGCGCCGATGTGGTGATCTGGAGCGCCAATCCGTTCAGCATCTACGCCCGGGCCGATCAGGTGTTCATCGACGGGGCCATCGCCTTCGACCGCACCGACCCGCGCCGCCAGCCGGCGTCGGACTTTGAACTGGGCCAGCCCGGCTACGGCCTGACCCCCGCGACCGGAGGGGCCCGCTGATGCGCGTTCAGACCTTGATGGGCGCCCTCGCCGCCGCCGCCGCCGCTCTGGCCCTCGCCGTCCCGGCCATGGCCCAGGGCGCCGGCGAGACCGTCGCCGTCACCGGCGGCCAGGTGCACACCGGGACCTCGGTGATCGAGAACGGCACCGTGGTGTTCCGCAACGGCCGCATCGTCTCGGTGGGGACCGGTCCGGCCCCGGCCGGGGCGCGCATCATCGACGCCCGCGGCAAGATCGTGACCCCGGGCTTCGTCGCGGTCGATTCCGGCCTCGGCGGCAGAGAGGTGTCCTCGGTGCCCGGCTCGGACGACATGGGCAACCGGTCGAACACCCTGAGCGCCGCCTTCGACGTCTCCTGGGGGCTGGACCCCTGGTCCTTCACCCTGCCGGTGGCCCGGCTGGGCGGCCTGACCCGGGCGGTGGTGGTGCCGACCCACGCCGGCTCGTCCAACACCGACATCCACGAGCATGACGCCGCCGGCGCCGGCGAGGGTGGCTATCACGATCCGGGCCTGTTCGGCGGCCAGGCGGCGGTGATCCACCTGGGCCAGGGCGCCGACATCCTGGTGCGGCCGCGGGTGGCCATGGTCGCGCCGTTCGGCGAGGCCGGGGCCGGCGTCGCCGGGGGCGCGCGCGGCGCCGCCTATGTGCTGTTCAGGGAAACCCTGGCCGAGGTGCGGCTCTACGCCCGCAACCGCCAGGCCTATGAGCGGGCCGGGCTGCGCGACCTGATGCTGTCGCGGGCCGATCTCGAGGCGCTCGTGCCGGTGGCCGAGGGGCGCATGCCGCTGATCATCAGCGCGCACCGCGCCGCCGACATCCTGCAGGTGCTGCGTCTCGCCCGCGAGGAGGGCCTGAAGGTCATTCTCGACGGGGCCGAGGAGGGCTGGCTGGTGGCCGACCAGATCGCCGCCGCGCGGGTGCCGGTGCTGCTCAGCGCCACCGCCAACCTGCCGGGCAACTTCGAGACCCGCGCCGCCCATCTGGGCAACGCCGCGGCGCTCAACGCCGCCGGGGTGACCATCGCCATCAAGGGCGTCGGCGTGCACCGGGCCCGCGAGGCTCGCTACAACGCCGGCAACGCCGTGGCCCATGGCCTGCCGCACGCGGCGGCGCTGGCGGCCCTGACGGTCAATCCGGCGCGCATCTTCGGCGACGAGGGCCGCTACGGCGTCCTCGCCCCCGGGGCCGAGGCCGATGTGGTGGTCTGGTCCGGCGATCCGCTGGAGCCGCTGAGCCAGCCGGAGGCCATGTTCATCGCCGGGGCGCAGCAGCCGCTGACCAGCCGCGGCCTGATGCTGCGCGACCGCTACCGCGACGGCGGCGAAGGGGCCCTGCCCCCGGCCTACAGCCGCTGAGGATGCCGAGGCGCCTCCCTTCCCCCGCGGGGAGGGGAGGCGCTAAAGGGACCCATGCCGATCCCCGAGGACGAGCTCGAGTTCCGCTTCTTCCGCGCCGGCGGTCCGGGCGGGCAGAATGTCAACAAGACCTCGACCGCGGTGCAGCTGCGCTTTGACGCCCGCCATTCCCCGTCCCTGAGCGATCCCGTGCGCGAGCGGCTGCTGAAGCTGGCCGGGGCGCGCGCCACCCAGGCCGGCGAGATCCTGATCACCGCCGTGCGTTTCCGCACCCAGGAACGCAACCGCGCCGACGCGGTCGAGCGCCTCAACGCCCTCGTGGACAAGGCCACGATCGCCCCGGTGAAGCGCATCGCCACCCGGCCGACGCTCGGCTCGAAGACACGCCGGCTGGCGGCCAAGGGCCGTCGCGCCGAGGTCAAGGCCGGACGGGGCCGGCCGGATCTCGATTGAGGCGCGGGCTCAGGTCGGGTCGCCGGCCCCCCCGGCCGGGTTGAGCTTCCAGCGGATGCGGGTCTCGGCGTCGGTGCGGGCCGAGCCGCGAACCACGATCTGCATGGCCCGGCGGGTGAGGCCGTCCTCGACATGGACCGAGGGCTCGATGGCCACGTCGGGCCCGTCGGTGCGGAACCACCAGCCCCGGCCGGAATGGCCGCGCAGCAGGATCGAACGCCGGTCGCGCGCCAGCGAGGCCTGGACGCCCGGCTCCAGATGGAAGCGCACGGCGTAGGGGGCGGCGATGATGCGCGCCACCTGGGACTCGCCGCGGCCGTAGCCGGGGGCCGGATGCAGCCGCTCCTCGGCGCGCAGCTCGTCGAGGCGCTGGTCGAGATAGAGCCGGCGCTGGTGCAGCAGGCCGTAGGGCTTGACCCAGCCGTCGTGCTCCAGCTCCAGCCAGACGGCGCCCTCGGCCTCGCGGTGCTGTTCGCTGACCTTGAGGTCGGCGCCGATCAGACGCGGGCCCAGCAGCTCGGCGCGCCAGCCGCCCAGCGGCTCGCCCAGCGAGCCGTCGCCGAGGGTCAGGGTCGAGGCCGCCGGGGTCAGGCGCAGGGCCTGACGCTCGACGGCCCGGGGCGTCCAGGCCGAGCCGCTGACCAGCCGGTCCCGGCCGCAGACGATCTCCAGCGCCAGCGGCTGGGCGCAGGCGGCCCCGCCCCAGGCCCCGCGCGGCGGCGGGGCGGCGTCGGCGATCAGGGTCAGCAGCGGGCTGGCGATGCGGCGGAAGCCGGCGGTGGCGCCCGGGCCGGGGGCTTCGGGGGCGGCCTCGCGGTCGGCGAGGGCGGCGGCGACGCGCGCCACACTGGCCGGGCCGCCGCCCTGCAGGGCGACCAGCCGGCCGTCGGGCAGGGTCAGGCGCTTCAGGCCGCGGGCCAGTCGCTCCAGCGCCGCCAGCACCGGCTCGGGGGCGGTCTCGCCCAGCTGGGCCAGCGCATCCTCCAGCGTCAGCAGATCGAGGCGCAGCTCCAGCGCCGCCTCGGGGCTGCGCGCGGCGTGGCCGCCGTCGCCGGCGACGGTCTGGGTCAGGGCCGGCCCGAGCCGGGCCAGGGCGCGGGCGCGCAGACGCGCGCCGACCGGGCCGCTGAGCACGCAGCCGGCCAGGGCGGCGGCGGTCAGGCCGGTGGCGCGGTCGGCGACGGAGCCGGGCGGGCGCAGCAGCTGGCGCGCCTGGCGGGCCAGCAGGTCGGCGAGGGCCAGCCGGTCGGCTTCGGCGCAGACCTGGCCCATGCGGCGGGCGGCGGCGGCGAGGTTGAAGACCCGTCGGGCGAGAATCCCGGGGCCCCAGGCGAAGGGCGACCAGCGGCTGAAGCCAGTCTGCCACAGCTGGGTCAGGCGCACCGCCTCGCGCGCGCCGCGCTCGCCGTTGAGCATCAGCGAGGGCAGCCAGCCGAATTCGTGCAGCTCGATGGCGAAGGCCCGGGTCGGGCAGATGCGGTTGAAGGGGTCGGCCCCGGGGGCGAGGTCGAGGCTGGCTCCGGCCAGGGTCAGGCGGCCGCCGAGCATCAGCTTGCCGAGGGTCGGCTCATGCGGCCGCGGATCGCGCGGGCCGGCGGCGAAGGCGGCGGTCTTGCCGCCGCCGCGCAGGGTCAGGGCGTAGCCGGGCAGGCCGTAGAGCTCGACCCACAGCTGGCGCGACAGCAGGCGGCCGGCGAGGGCGGGCCACAGGGCCGGGCCGGTGGCCGCGCCGGTGGCCCGCACCGGCGTGCGGACCGGGGCGCCGGGCAGGCCCGGGGGGACGTCCGCCGCCGGCTGCGCCACGGTCAGGCCGTCCCCTTGAGGGCGGCGATGTTGGCGGCGTAGGCCGACGGGCCGCCGCGGAACACGGCGGTGCCGGCGACCAGGGCCGTGGCGCCGGCGTCGACGCAGGCGGCCGCGTTGGCGGCGGTGACCCCGCCGTCGACCTGCAGCACCGCCGGCGAGCCGGCGGCGTCCAGCAGGGCGCGCACCCGGGCGATCTTGCGCAGGGCGCTGTCGATGAAGCTCTGGCCGCCGAAGCCCGGGTTGACCGACATGATCAGGACCAGGTCGACCATGTCGATGACCTCCTC
>CAZUXK010000133.1:0-5935 GCA_964624025.1 uncultured Brevundimonas sp. | reverse complement strand
AGTTGCCGAAGCCGCCGATCATGGCCGGCATGACCATGAAGAAGATCATGATCAGGGCGTGGGCCGTGACGGTGACGTTGTAGCCGTGCTTGGAGGCCTCGACGAGGCCGAGGTGCTGGATGACCGAGCCCTCACGGAAGATCTGGATGCCCGGCTCGGCCAGTTCCCAGCGGATCAGGCCGGACAGGGCCCCGCCCACGATCCCCGCCATGATGGCGAAGATCAGGTACAGGGTGCCGATGTCCTTGTGGTTGGTCGACAGGAACCAGCGGGTGAAGAAGCCGGGCTTGTGATCGTGTCCGGCGTGGTCGGCTGTGGCGGATGCGGTGGCCATGGGTGTCTTTCGGCTCTCGCGAAGGGAACTTAGCGGGCGGGGGCGGCGGCGGGAGCCGTCGCGGCAGGAGCGGCAGGAGCGGCAGGGGCCGCCGGGGCGGCGGCGGCCGGGGCGGCGGCGCCGTCAGCGGCTGGAACCTCTGCGGCGACCGGGGTGGCGGCCTCGGCGGCGGCCGGGGCTTCGGCGCCCGGCAGCGTGCCGCCGCGTTCGGCCACCCAGGCGTTGAACTCGGCCTCGGTCACGACCCGGATCTCGATCGGCATGAAGGCGTGGTCGACGCCGCACAGCTCCGAGCACTGGCCGTAGTAGGTGCCGACGCGCTCGGCGCGGAACCAGGTCTCGTTGACCCGGCCCGGGATGGCGTCGACCTTGATGCCGAAGGCCGGCAGGGCGAAGGCGTGGATCACGTCCGAGGCGGTGACCAGCACCTGCACGGTCTTGCCGACCGGCACGACCATCGCCTCGTCGGCGGCCAGGCGGTAGGGCACGTTCCGCGCCTGCGCCTCGTCCTCCGGCAGCATGTTCGAGATGTACTCGGAGATGCCGTGGTCGGGATACTCGTAGCCCCAGTTCCACTGGTTGCCGACCGCCTTAACGGTCACGTCGGGCTCAGGCATGTTGTCGTAGGTGAACAGCAGGCGGAACGAGAACAGGGAGATGAAGACCAGGATCAGCACCGGCACGACGGTCCAGACGACCTCGACGGCGGTGTTGTGGCTCCAGCGGGCCGGGGTCGGGTTGGAGCGCTTGTTGTAGCGCACCACGACCCAGATCAGCAGGCCCAGCACCAGCAGGCAGATGCCGGTGATGATCGGCATGAGGATGACGTTGTGGAACCACGTCGCCTCGTGCTTCAGCGGCGACATGCTGGTCTGCAGGCCGATCCCCCCGGGGGTCGGTTGGCCGACCAGCGCCCAGGCCGGCGCGGCGGCGAAGGCGGTGAAACCCGCCAGGGCGGCCGAGGCGACCATCGCCTTCGCTCGCGTCCCCATGCCCATCGATATCCTCATCAAGTCCTGTCAGCCCCAGACGGCGGGGCGGCCGCAAAAAACATGGCGGGAGTCAAAAGACCCCACGTCTGGCGGGTCCATATCGGCTTGCCCCCCGCTTGCCAAGCGACGCGGGCGCCCCGCGACGACGCACCGCCGTGGGGCGGCGTTCGTGAATTCGACGTCATGTTTCGACAGGTACCTTGTTGTGCAAGATACCTTGCGGTACCGAATGGCCATCGCAAAGGAGGGCCCCGTGCCTGACGTCATTGAAATCCAGCTGAAGAAGGGCGTGCTGAACCTGTGCGTGCTGGCCTTGCTGGCCCGCGGCGACAGCTACGCCTACGAGATCGCCAGCCGCCTCGCCCAGGCCATCGATATGGGCGAAGGCACCATCTATCCGCTGATGCGGCGGCTGCAGAGCGACGGCCTGGTCGAGACCTATCTGGTCGAATCGCCCGCCGGCCCGTCGCGCAAATACTACCGGCTGACCCCGGCCGGCCAGGCCAGCCTCGACAGCCAGTCGCGCGACTGGACCCGCTTCGCCCGCGCCGTCGACGACATCCTCGCCGGCGAAGGCCGCGCCGGGGTCGCCGACGCGCCGGTCATGCCCGCTTCTGTCACCCCCGCCCCGGATGCGCCCGAAGGAGACGCCCGATGACCCGATCCGACTTCATGAACCGCCTCCGCGCCGGGCTCGCCGGCCTGCCGGCGGCGGCGATCAACGACCTGGCCGCCGACTATGAGGCCCATTTCGAGGACGGCGTCGCCGCCGGCCGCACCGAGGCCGAGGTGGCCGCCGCGCTCGGCGACCCCGCCCGCCTCGCACGCGAGCTGCGCGCCGAGGCCGGGCTGAAACGCTGGGAGACCGAGAAGAACCCCTCGGCCGCGGCCGCCGCCGTATTCGCGGTGCTGGGCCTGGGCGCCATCGACATCCTGATCCTGCTGCCGATCCTGATGACGGTGCTGGGGATCATGTTCGGCGTCTTCTTCGCCGTGGTCGGGACCTTCATCGCCGGCGGCGCCGTGTTCGCCATCGGCCCCTTCGTCGGCGGGCCCGGCGGCCCGTTCGCCGCCCTGCTGGCCGGCCTCGGCCTGATGGCCGGCGCCACCGCCGCCGGCGCCCTGCTGGCCATCACGGCCATCTGGCTGGTGAACGGCCTCGTCTGGTTCGCCCGCCTGCACTACCGCCTGCTGAAGCCGGCCATCGAGCCGCAAGCCCAAGGGAGGGCCTGAGCCATGATCCGTACCCTGTTCCTCATCTCCGCCGGCGCGGCCGTGGTGGCCGTCGGCAGCGTCGCCGGCGCCCTGGCCCTCGGCAGCGCCGACATCGCCCGCAACGGCGGGGTCTGGACCTTCACCGAGGCGGAAGGTCCCGGCGGCATCCACTTCAGCCGCCGGACGGACGTCTCGACGAGCGTCAACCCCGGCCCGCAGGTGACGCGCACCGAGGCCTTCACCGGCGGCGAGCGCCTGATCCTCGACGCCAGCTTCGACGTCACCTACGTCCAGGGCCCCGCCAACACCATTCGTCTGGAAGGGCCGCAGGCGGCGATCGACCGGGTCCGCATCGACGGTCCCCGCATCGGCTTCGACGACGAGGACCCGGACACCGTCACGGTCCGCTTCGGCCCGAACGGGATCACCGGCTGGAGCGATCTGGACGGCGTCCGTGTGGTGGTCACCGCCCCGTCGGTCACGGACTTCGAGATCAACGGATCGGGCGACCTGGACATCCAGGGCTATGACCAGCCGGCCCTGACCCTGCGTATCGCCGGCTCGGGCGACGCCCGCGCCACCGGCCGCACCGGCCGGCTGGACGTGGACATCGCCGGTTCGGGCGAGGCCGACCTGGAAGCGCTGGAGGCGGGCGACGCGACCTTCGACATCGCCGGCTCCGGCGAGATCGACGCGCGGCCGACCGGCCGGGTCGAGGCCGCGGTCTCGGGCTCGGGCGACATCCGCCTGCGGCGCCAGCCGGCGAGCCTGAACTCGAGCATCGCCGGCTCGGGCGAGGTCCGCGTCGACGGGTGAGGGTGACGCGGGCGGGCGGGGCGCCTAGATTTAAGGCATGACCCTGCCCGCCCGACTGCCTGACATCCTGACCCGCGCCGAGGTCCCCGAAACCGCGGCGCTGGACATCCTCAAGACCGCCCTGCACGGCGCCGACGACGGGGAGCTGTTCCTCGAACGGACCGAGAGCGAGGCGCTGGTG
Organism: uncultured Brevundimonas sp.; assembly: GCA_964624025.1. Lineage (GTDB taxonomy): Bacteria > Pseudomonadota > Alphaproteobacteria > Caulobacterales > Caulobacteraceae > Brevundimonas. Next base: position 2,397 of record CAZUXK010000133.1, on the reverse strand, counting down.
TTCGATGACGGCCGGCTCAAGTCGGCCGCCTATGATTCCGGCGAGGGCTTCGGCCTGCGCGTGGTGGCCGGCGAGACCGCCGGCTACGCCCACGCCAACGAGATCAGCCTCGCCGCCCTGACCCGCGCCGCCGACAGCGCGGCCCTGGCCAAGGCCGGCCACGCCGGGGTCGCCGCCGAGGCGCCCCGGGCCACCAACCAGAGCCTGTATGATCCGGTCGACCCGCTGGCCTCGCCCGGCTTCAGCGACAAGATCGCCCTGCTGCAGGAGATCGACGCCTGGGCCCGGGCCCGCGACCCGCGGGTGGTGCAGGTCTCGGCCGCCCTGGCCGGGGAGCGGCGCGAGGTCGAGATCCTGCGGGCTGACGGCCGCCGCGCCCGCGACGTGCGGCCGCTGGTGCGCCTGAACGTCTCGGTCACGGTCGAGCGCGACGGCCGCCGCGAGAGCGCCGGCTCGGGCGCCGGGGGCCGGTCGTGCTTCGAGACCTGGATCACGCCGGAGCGCTGGCAGGCCCAGGTCGACGAGGCCCTGCGCCAGGCGGTGGTCAATCTCGACGCGATCGACTGCCCCGGCGGCGAGATGGATGTGGTGCTGGGGCCCGGCTGGCCGGGCGTGCTGCTGCACGAGGCGATCGGCCACGGTTTCGAGGGCGACTTCCACCGCAAGGGCTCCTCGGCCTTCAGCGGCAAGCTGGGCCAGCGGGTCGCCGCCCCGGGCGTGACCGTGGTCGACGACGGCACCGTGCCGGGCCGGCGCGGCTCGCTGAACGTCGACGACGAGGGCACCCCCACCTCGCGCACGGTGCTGATCGAGGACGGGATCATGGTCGGGCTGATGCACGACCGGCTCAGCGCCCGGCAGCTGGGCGCGACCGCCACCGGCAACGGGCGGCGCCAGTCCTATGCGCACCAGCCCATGCCGCGCATGACCAACACCTTCATGGAAGGCGGGACGGCGAAGCTGGACGACATGATCGCGGCGACAAGGCGCGGGCTCTACGCCGTCAACTTCGGCGGCGGCCAGGTCGACATCGTCTCGGGCAAGTTCGTGTTCCAGTGCACCGAGGCCTATCTGATCGAGGACGGGCGCATCACCGCCCCGGTCAAGGGCGCGACCCTGATCGGCGACGGCGCCACGGCCCTGCTCGGCATCGACATGATCGGCGACGACTTCGCCTTCGACCCGGGCATCGGGGTGTGCGGCAAGGCCGGCCAGGGCGTGCCGGTCGGCATCGGGCAGCCGAGCCTGCGCATCCGGGGGCTGACCGTCGGCGGCGCTGCGGTCTGACCCCCGCTTGAGCCGGGCCGCGGCCTCGGGCATGGACGCGGCATGAGCGCGTCCCTGACCCACCTGCAGCGGCTGGAGGCCGAGAGCATCCACATCCTGCGCGAGGTCGTGGCCGAGACCGAGCGCCCGGTGATGCTGTATTCGATCGGCAAGGACTCGGCCGTGATGCTGCATCTGGCGCTCAAGGCCTTCTATCCGGCCCCGCCGCCCTTCCCGCTGCTGCACATCGACACGACCTGGAAGTTCCGGGACATGTACGCCATGCGCCAGCGCATGGCCGACGAGATGGGCATGCCCCTGCTCGTGCACCGCAATCCCGAGGCCGAGGCGAAGGGCATCAATCCGTTCGACCACGGCTCGGCCCTGCACACGACCTTGTGGAAGACCGAAGGGCTGAAACAGGCCCTGACCCTGCACGGCTTCGACGCGGCCTTCGGCGGCGCGCGGCGGGACGAGGAGAAGAGCCGGGCCAAGGAGCGGATCTTCTCGTTCCGCACGGCCGATCATCGCTGGGATCCGAAGGACCAGCGGCCCGAGCTGTGGCGGCTCTACAATACGCGCAAGCGGCCGGGCGAGAGCCTGCGCGTGTTCCCCATCTCCAACTGGACCGAGCTGGACGTGTGGCAATACATCCAGCTGGAGGCCATCCCCATCGTGCCCCTGTACCTGGCCGCGCCGCGGCCGGTGGTCGAGCGCGACGGGACGCTGATCATGGTCGACGACGACCGCTTCCCGCTGAGGCCTGGCGAGGTCCCGCAGATGCGGTCGGTGCGCTTCCGCACCCTCGGCTGCTACCCCCTGACCGGGGCGGTGGAGAGCACCGCGACGACCCTGACCGAGGTGATCCGCGAGATGCTGCTCACCACCACCTCGGAGCGGCAGGGCCGGGTCATCGATCACGACCAGAGCGCCTCGATGGAGAAGAAGAAGCAGGAGGGCTATTTCTGATGGCCCCCGCCGAGGAAACCGCCGGCGCGATCGCCGCCGATGTCGAGGCCTGGCTGGAGGCGCACCGGCGCAAGGGCCTGCTGCGGGTGCTGACCTGCGGCAGCGTCGACGACGGCAAGTCGACCCTGATCGGCCGGCTGCTGTACGACGCCCGCGCCATCT
>CAZUXK010000132.1:0-5942 GCA_964624025.1 uncultured Brevundimonas sp. | reverse complement strand
GACGCCCTTGGACTTCATCGTCTTGGTCAGCTGGAACAGCAGCGAGAGCAGGTCCTTGTAGTCCTGCTTCTTCCACTTCGGCCCGGCGAACACCTTGCCCAGCCCGCCGGCCACGCCCTTCAGGGTCGCGGCCGAGTTGGACATCACCAGCGCCGCGACGGCCGCGCCGCCGATCATCATCATCTCGTACGGCAGCGACTTGAGGATGACGTACATCTTGCCGCCGGCGATGGTATAGCCGCCGAACACCATGGCGAAGAGCAGCACGATGCCGATGATCTGGAACATGGGTGGTCCTGGCCCCGGGGCAGAGAGCCCGGACCTTGACCGTTAATGCTTAAGGGGCGGTTGCGACCGCCCCCTCATTCCGCCGGGGTCGGGGCCTGGCCATGCTGCCGGTGGGTCAGGCGGTAGAGGCCGCGCTCGACGCGGGCCTTGAGCCCGTCGATCAGGCTGAAGGCGGCCGGAACGAACACCAGCGACAGCGCCGTGGACGTGATCAGGCCGCCGATCACGGCGATCGCCATGGGGCTGCGGAACTCGGTGCCCTCGCCGAAGGCCACGGCGATCGGCAGCATGCCCAGCCCCATCGCCATGGTGGTCATGATGATCGGCCGGGCCCGCTTGTGGGCGGCGTCAATGATGGCCTCGCGCCGGCTCATGCCGCGCTGCATGGCGATGATGGCGTAGTCGACCAGCAGGATCGAGTTCTTGGCCGCGATGCCAGTCAGCATGATGATGCCGATCAGCGCCGGCATCGACAGGGCCTTGCCCGTCACCAGCAGCAGGAAGAAGGCCCCGCCGAACGACACCGGCAGCGCCGCCAGGATGGTGATCGGGTGGAAGAAGCTGCGGAACAGCAGCACCAGCACGACGTACATCAGCAGGATGCCGGTGACGATGGCGAACATGAAGCCGGAGCCGGTCTCCTGCAGGTTCTCCAGCTCGCCCGACACGGCCTGGCGCACCCCGCCCGGCAGGTTCTCCATGGACGGAAGGGCGTTCACCCGCTCAGAGGCCTGGCCCAGGGTGATGCCGTTCAGCTCGGCGGTGAGGCGGGCCACCCGCTGGCGATCCAGCCTGTCGATCTGGTTGGGCCCCGCCCCGAAGCTGATGTCCGCGACCGAGCTCAGCGGCACCACCTGGCCCGAGGCCGTGGGCACCTTCAGGTTTTCCAGCAGACCGAGATCGGCGCGCGCGGATTCCTGCAGCATCACGCGGATCGGGATCTGCCGGTCGCCGAGGTTGAACTTGGGCAGCAGCTGGTCGGCGTCGCCGAGGGTGGCGACCCGCGCCACGGCGCTGATGTCGGCGGACGACACGCCCTGCAGGGCCCCGATGTCGGCCTTGGGGGTGATCAGGATTTCCGGTCGCACGAGGGCGGCCGAGGAAATCACATTGGTCAGACCCGGCACGCCGCGCATCTCGCGTTCGAGCGCGGACGCGGCCGCCTGCAGCTCCTCCGGATTGTCTCCCACGAGGGCGATCGACACCAGGCCGCCGCCGCCTTCCTGGCCGAACTGCACCCGGGCTCCGGGAATCTCGCGCAGCACCGCGCCCATCTCCTGCTCGAAGGCCTGCTGGCGGATCGAACGCTCGCTCTTCTTCACCAGGTTGACGGTGATCGACGCCCGCCGGACCTCGCCGGCGCTGGAACCGCCGCCGGGGCCGAAATTGGTCGTGGCCGATCCGATCGAGGCGTAGACCGATCGCACTTCCGGTCGGGCGGTCAGCTCGTCGCTGATCCGCCGCACCACGGCGTCCGTCTCCTCCAGCGTCGCGCCCGGCGGCAGCTGGATGGTGATGTTGGAGCGCGACAGGTCCTCGGGCGGGATGAATTCGAACGGCAGCATGGCCGCCAGGCCGAGCGAGCCGGCGAAGAACAGGGCCCCGCCGCCCATCACCCACATGCGGTGGTCGCGCACCCGACCGACAAGGCGGGCGCCGAGGCTGCGGCGCGGCTTCGGCTGCGTCGGATCACGCCCGGAGTCGCCCAGGGCCCAGTCCAGCAGGCGCAGATAGCCGGTCATCCAGCGCGGGTCGGCGTGCTCCTTGCCCTGGTCCGCCTTGAGCATATAGGCCCCCATCAGCGGGGTCAGGGTGCGGGCCACCACCAGCGAGAAGAAGACGCTGACACAGGCAGCGATGGCGAAGCTCTTGAAGAGCTGGCCGACCACGCCGGGCATGAAGCCCGTCGGGGCGAACACGGCGATCAGGGTCGCGGTGGTGGCGATCACCGCCAGGCCGATCTCGTCGGCGGCCTCGATGGCGGCCGGATAGGGCGCCTTGCCGTCCCGGATGTGCCGGACGATGTTCTCGATCTCGACGATGGCGTCATCGACGAGGATGCCGATGGTCAGCGACAGGGCCAGCAAGGTCACGACGTTCAGCGACTGGTCCGTCAGCTCCATGACGAGGAAGGTCGGGATCAGGCTCAGCGGCATGGCCACGGCGGCGATGAAGGTCGCGCGCCAGTCGCGCAGGAACAGGAACACCACGATCACGGCCAGGCCGGCGCCCAGCACCAGCGCCTCGACCGAGGCATGGAAGTTGTTGATCACGTCCTGGGTGGTGGTGGTCACCTCCTCGATGGTCAGGCTGTCGAACTCGGCGTCGAGCTTCTCGATCTCGTGCCGGGTTGTCTCGTAGACCGCCAGCTCGGACGAGCCCTTGGAACGGCTGATGGAGAAGCCGACCACCTCCTGGCCATTGAAGCGGGCGCGGCCGCGCGGCTCGGCCCATTCGTCGGTCACCTCACCGAGATCGCCCAGCCGCACCGAACGGCCGCCCACCGGGATCAGGGTCTGGCGCAGGGCCTCGATCGAGGGCGCCGAGCCGAGGGTGCGGATGGCCTGCTCGCCGCCGCCGATCTCGCCCCGCCCACCCGGCAGGTTTATGTTCTGGGCCCGCAGCTGGTTGGACACCGCCGCCGCCGTCACGCCCTGGGCCGCCAGCCGGGCCGGGTCCAGCTTGATGCGCACCTCGCGCGCCACGCCGCCGTCACGGCTGACCTGGCTGACGCCCTCCACCGACAACAGGCGCTTGGCCACCGTATTGTCGACGAACCAGCTCAGCTCCTCGGGGTTCATGCCCGGAGCCCGCACCACATAGGTGGCGATCGGCACCTGGGTGAACTCGATGCGCTGGATCACCGGCTCCTGCACATCGGCCGGCAGGGTCTGGCGGATGCCGGCGATGGCGTTGCGGACGTCGTTGGTGGCCTTCTCCAGATCGACGCCCAGCTCGAAGGTGATCGAGGTGGTCGAGACGGAGTCATTGACCACCGAGGTGATCTCGTCGACGTCGCCGAGGCCGGCCACCGCGTCCTCGACCAGGCGCGTGACCTGGGTCTCGAGCTCGGTCGGGGCCGCGCCCGACTGCACCACCGTGACCGCCACGACCGGGAGGTCGACGTTCGGGAAGTAGTTGATGGCCAGCCGCTGGTAGCTGATCAGCCCGGCCAGGGTCAGGACCACGAACAGCAGGACGATCGGGATCGGGTTCCGGATCGACCAGGACGAGATGTTGTTGAAGTTCATGGGTCTGACCGGTCAGGCTCAGTTCGTGGCCGGGCGCGCAGCCGGAGCGGCGGAGCCGGTCGCCACCGGCGCGGCCACCCGCACCCGGTCGCCCTCGCCGAGGAAGCCTGCGCCCTGGACCACCACCCTCTGGCCGGCGGCGAGGCCTGATCCGATCGCAATGAGATCGCCCTGACGCGACCCCGGGGTCACACGGGTGAAGCTGACCGTGTCATCATCGCCGATCACATAGGCTCCCGGCTGGCCCTCGCGATAGACGATGGCCGATGACGGGATGGCCAGCGCCGGCTGGGTCCCGACATCGATTTCAGCGCGGGCATACATGCCCGGGCGCAGGTCGGAGCCGGACGGAATGGCGATGCGGGCGACGCCGAGACGGGTCTGCGGATCCACCTGGGGCGTGACGATACGCACCGTGCCGGTCGTCGACACGCCTTCCTCGGAGGTCACGCTGGCGCCCTGACCGGCCCGGACGAGCGCCAGCTCGGCTTCGGGCACCTGGGCGTCGAGTTCGAGACGGCCGTCGCGGACCAGGCGGAACAGCTGGGTCCCGGCGTCGACGATCTGGCCACGGGTCACATTGCGCGCCGACACCAGCCCGGCGACCGGGGCCCGCACCTGCGTCTGCGCCAGCCGGGTCCGCGTGGCCGAGAGCTGGGCCCGCGTCTGGTCCAGGGTGGCGCGCGCCGAACGCTCCTCGGAGATCGCCTGGTCCAGCGAGGCCTGGGACAGGAACCCGCGCTCGCGCAGCTCGCGGGCGCGGCCCAGCTCGGCCGTCTCGCGCGCCAGATTGGCCTCGGCCTGGGCCACCGACGCCTCCTGGGCGCGCAGGTCGGCCTGCAGCAGGGCGTCGTTCAGCTGCACCAGAACCAGGCCCTGCCGGACGTACTGGCCCTCGTCGACCAGCACCCGGGTCGCCACCAGCCCGCCGACCTCGGCCCCGACCGGCACATCCTCCCAGGGCGAGATGCTGCCCGAGGCGGTGACGGTGCGGGACAGGCTGACCTGGCTGACGGTCGCGGCGGTGACGGTCTGGCCGGCGGCGGCCTCGGCCGTCTCACCCCCGCCGCCCTCGCCGCAGCCGGCCAGCACCAGCGCGGAAACGGCCATCAGGCCCAGGGCCCGGCTCCAGTCGGTCACGCGGAATTCCCCATGGAAGAGGTTTCGGGAGGAGGCCTGCATATAAACTGAACGCGTCAGGCTACAAACCGCGCCGGCGCCGAATTACACGGTTGTAATGCCCGGGACCGCCGCCCGGTCGCATTGGCGCGCCTCGCCAGCCGTGGTAGCGGGCGCCGCATGACGACTCCCCCTATCTCGCGCATCCGCAATTTCTCCGTGGTCGCGCACATTGACCACGGCAAGTCGACCCTGTCGGACCGGTTGATCCAGTTCACCGGCGGCCTCAGCGCGCGCGAGATGCGCGAACAGGTGCTCGACAACATGGAGATCGAGCAGGAGCGCGGCATCACCATCAAGGCGCAGACCGTGCGCCTGAACTACACGGCCAAGGACGGCGAGACCTACGTCCTGAACCTGATGGATACCCCCGGCCACGTCGACTTCGCCTATGAGGTCAGCCGCTCGCTGGCCGCCTGCGAGGGCTCGCTGCTGGTGGTGGACGCCAGCCAGGGCGTCGAGGCCCAGACCCTGGCCAATGTCTACCAGGCCATCGACAACAACCACGAGATCGTCCCGGTCCTGAACAAGATCGACCTGCCGGCGGCCGAGCCGGAGCGGGTCAAGGCCCAGATCGAGGAGGTCATCGGCCTGGACGCCTCCGACGCGGTCGAGTGCAGCGCCAAGTCCGGCCTCGGCATCGAGGACGTGCTGGAGGCCATCGTCACCCGCCTGCCGCCGCCCAAGGGCGACGCCAATGCGCCGCTCAAGGCCATGCTGGTCGACGCCTGGTACGACCCCTATCTCGGCGTGGTGCTGCTGGTGCGGGTGTTCGACGGCACCCTGAAGGCCGGCCAGCGCGTCAAGTTCATGCAGAACGGCACGACCCACCTGGTCGACCGGGTCGGCGTCTTCCTGCCCAAGAACACCCCGGTCGAAAGCCTCGGGCCCGGCGAGGTCGGGTTCATCACCGCCCAGATCAAGGAGGTGGCCCACGCCGCCGTCGGCGACACCATCACCGACGAGAAGAAGCCGACCGCCGAGCCGCTGAAGGGCTTCAAGGAAGTCCAGTCGGTGGTGTTCTGCGGCCTGTTCCCGACCGACGCCGCCGACTTCGAGGACCTGCGCGCCGCCATCGGCCGGCTGCGCCTGAACGACGCCAGCTTCAACTACGAGATGGAGTCCTCGGCGGCGCTCGGCTTCGGCTTCCGCTGCGGCTTCCTGGGTCTGCTGCACATGGAGATCATCCAGGAGCGGCTGAGCCGCGAGTTCAACCTCGACCTG
>CAZUXK010000131.1:0-5970 GCA_964624025.1 uncultured Brevundimonas sp. | reverse complement strand
GCGGGATTCTCAGGGCGCCGCGCCTGCGGTCGCCCCCACCCCCGCCATCGGCGGTCCCCCACCCCCAGTGGGGGAGGAATGATTGCGCCTCACTCCGGGGCGGGCAGGGCGCTGTAGAGGGCGCGGGCCTCGTCGGCGGGGCCGCGGCGCTCGCCGAGGGCCTCGACGCGCAGGGCGACGAGCCGGCCGTTGAGCGCGAACAGCAGCTCGTCTCCGGGGTGGACCGCGCGGCTGGCCTTGTCGAGGCGGGTCTGGCGCCCGGCATGGGTCAGCCGCACCCGGCCCTCCTCGACGAAGGCGGCGGCCAGCGACCGGCTCCTGAAGAAGCGCGACCGCCACAGCCAGACATCGATGCGGCAGGCCTCGCTCATGGCGGCGGGGCCTCTCCGGTCGGTGCGGCGTAGGCGGCCGAGAGCCGGCGGTAGGGCCGCGAGTTGAAGGCCAGCGCCGTGACCAGCAGGCCGGTCAGGCCGGCGAGGGTGAAGACCAGCGCCATGCCGCGCTCGGGCCCCGTGCCGAACCAGCCGCCGATCGCCGCCGCCCCGGCGCCCCCGTTGGACATGAAGGGGATGACCACGAACTGGGTCAGCGGCCCGATCAGGAAGGCGGTCAGGGGCGAGGCGGCCTGCTCCACCGCCTGGGCGAAGCCGAACACCCGGCCCTGGCGTTCGTAGGGCACCACCTTCTGCAGGGTGGTCTGCTCGGCCGCCTCGGCCCAGGGCCCGAGGAACATCCAGGCGGCGCAGCCGGCGGCGAGCAGGGCGATCGAGGGCTGCAGGGTGAAGACGCTGGCCACGCTCCACATCAGCAGGTTGACGATCATCAGGGTGCGCAGGGGCTTCGGCCCCAGACCGGTGCGGGCGATCACCAGCCCCGCGACGATGAAGGCCACCGACACCCCGCCCCACAGCAGGCCCCAGGCCTCGACCGGCATCAGCGACAGGCCGTAGGCGTCCATCAGGGCCATGAAGACGCCGCCGAGGAAGTTGTTGAAGGTGGCGAACAGGATCAGGGCGAACAGGCCGGGCACGGCGGCGATCACCTTCAGGGTGCCGGCGAGATCGACCCCGCGGCCGGTTCCGGCGGGGACGTCGGGGGTGCGGGCGGCGGGCGTCGCGGCGGCGGCGGGCAGCCGCACGGTCAGGAGCTGGCCGATGACCAGCACGGTCATGCCGAGGGCGAAGACGAGGGCGCCGCTCATCCCGGCCCAGGCCACCAGCAGGCCGGAGATCACCGAGGTGGTGAGGAAGCCGATGCCGGTGGCCATGCCGACCAGACCGTTGGCCCGGTCGCGCCGGTCCTCGGGCACCAGGGCGGTGACGAGGGTCGGCAGGGCGATGTTGCGGACATTGCCGGCGATGACGCCCAGCATGACCAGGCCGATGAGGAGCCAGAGGTGCCGGCCGGCCACGTCGCGGAAGGCTGGCTCCGGCGTGAGCCACAGCAGGCCGAGGCCCGCGGCGTAGAAGGCCAGCGAGGCGAGGCTGGAGCCCAGCATGACCCGGGTCTTGCTGTGGTGGTCCACGAGGCTGCCGAACCAGACGGCGAACACCGCGGTCAGCACGAGGAAGACCCCGGCGACCATGCCTGTGGCGAACACCGAGCGGGTCTCGAGGAAGACCCAGAAGGTGAGGGCGAACCAGATCGTGTAGTTGACGATCCCCGCGACCGCATTGTTGGCCAGCAGGCTGTAGAAGACCCGCATGGCTCCGGGCGGGGGCTCAGACATGGGGGATCACGGGCGGCTCATGAGGCGGCGGCGGTCGTGGCGGTGCGGCGGCGGCGGGGCCGCTTCCGGCGTGCGGCCGGCGGGGGCGGGGCGGTCAGGGCCGCCAGGGCGGCGAAGGGCGAGTCCGCCGGCGGCGGCTGCCGCGGCGCGCGCTCCGGGTCCTGGGCGCGCGGGGTGCGCAGACCGGCGCGCAAGGCCTTCGCCTCGGCTTCGGTCCAGCCGAGTTCGGTGAGCGCCGCCTCGGGCAGGGGAGCCTTGCCGGCTTCGCGGGTCAGCTCGGCGAACCGCTCCAGCGCCTCGACCGGCACGGCGAACCCGGCCACGGCGCGCAGGCCGCGGGCGGCGAGGGCGCGCGGCGACGGCGGCGGCTCGGGCAGGCGCGGCAGGCCGGGGCCCACCCCGAGGCCGGGCGCCGGCGTAAAGGCCTGGGCCAGGGCCCGGGCGCGCGGCTTCAGCACGCCGGGGAGCCAGACCGAATGGGTCCCGACGCGGATGGCGAAGGCCTTGAGGGTGCGGCGCTCGGCCTGGCTGAGGGCGGCGAGGTCGCGGGCGACCTCGCGCCGGTCGAGCAGGCCGCCGGCCTCGACCAGACGGAAGGCGAGCCCGCGTGGCAGGCCGGTCAGACTGCCGCTCTCGATGGCGGTGCGCAGACGGCGCAGGTCGCGCAGGGCGCGGCCGGCCTCGGCGGCGATGAAGGCCTCCATGCGCCGCTGGGCCCGCTCGCGGGCGGGGGCGGGGCCGAGCTCGCCGAGCAGCTGGACGCGCGGGGTGAAGGGGTCGCCGCCGGCGATGCGGCCCGCCAGACTGCCGCCCCACAGGACCTCTCCCGCCGGGGTTACGGCGAAGGCCTCGTCCGGGGACGCGGCCAGCTGGCCGAGGCGCCGCGCCACCTCGGGCCCGACGGCGCGCAGGGCGGCGGTGCGCAGGGTGCGGTCGGCCAGGGCTCCGGCGGCGCCGTCCGGGTCGGCGGCGAAGCGCACCCCGTCGAGGCGCCCGACGGCCTCGCCGTCCAGCCGCACCCGGCCGTCGCCGTCGACCTCGGCCAGGGCCGTCTCGCGATCGTTGAGGGCGCGCAGCAGCACGGTCGTGCGCCGGTCGACGAAGCGCGCCGTCAGCCGCTCGTGCAGCACGTCGGACAGCCGGTCCTCCAGCGCCCGGCTCTTCTCGCGCCAGTCGCGGGGCCGCTCCAGCCAGTCCGGCCGCTGGGCGATGTAGGCGAGGGTGCGCACCCCCGACAGGCGGGCCGAGAGCTGGTCGATCTGGCCGTCGTCGCGGTCCAGCGCGGCGAAGCGCGGGGCGATCCAGGCCTCGTCCAGCCGGCCGCGGCCCGAGGTCAGGGCCTGGAAGATCTCCTTCGACAGCCGGGCGTGGTCGTCCAGGGTGGTCTTCTGGAAGTCCGGCAGCTGGCAGGCGTCCCACAGGCGCATCAGGGCGCCGCGCGAGCGGGCCACGCGCTGCACGTCCGGGTCCTGGGCGGCGCGGCGCAGCAGCACCTCGTCCAGCGCCGGCTCGGTCAGGCGCAGCCCGGCGGTCTGCGGCGTCACCGCCAGCGACCGCAGCAGGTCGTTCAGACTGTCGAAGTCGAGGCGGGCGTTGCGCCACTCGGCGGCCTCGACCGGGTCGAAGCGGTGCTCGGCGACCTGTTCGACCAGCTCCTCGTCCGGTTCCTGGCATTCGCCGGTGACGCCCCAGGTCCCGTTACGCAGATGGCGGCCGGCGCGGCCGGCGATCTGGCCCACCTCGTGCGGGTGCAGCCAGCGGGTGCGACGGCCGTCGAACTTGCGCAGGCCCGCAAAGGCGACGTGGTCGACGTCCATGTTCAGGCCCATGCCGATGGCGTCGGTGGCCACCAGGTAGTCGACCTCGCCGGACTGGAACAGGGCGACCTGGGCGTTGCGGGTGCGCGGGCTGAGCGAGCCCATGACCACGGCGGCGCCGCCCTTCTGGCGGCGGATCAGCTCGGCGATGGCGTAGACCTGCTCGGTGGAGAAGGCCACCACCGCCGAGCGGCGCGGCAGGCGGGTGATCTTCTTCGAGCCGGCGTAGCTGAGCACCGACAGGCGCTCGCGGCGCAGGATCTCCGCGTCGGGGACCAGCCGGCGGATCAGGGGCTCCATGGTTCCGGCCCCGAGGAACATGGTCTCGTGCCGGCCGCGCGCATGCAGCAGCCGCTGGGTGAAGACGTGGCCCCGCTCCGGGTCGGCGGCCAGCTGGATCTCGTCGACGGCGAGGAAGTCGACCTGGCGCTCCAGCGGCATGGCCTCGACGGTGCAGACGAAGAACAGCGGCCGGTCCGGCAGGATCTTCTCCTCGCCGGTGATCAGGGCGACCCGGGCGCGGCCGACGCGGGCGACGATGCGGTCATGGATCTCGCGCGCCAGCAGCCGCAGGGGCAGGCCGATCATGCCCGAGGCGTGGCCGAGCATCCGCTCGACCGCCAGATGGGTCTTGCCGGTGTTGGTGGGCCCCAGCACCGCGGCGACGCGGGAAGGCCCGGAGCCTGATCGCCTCAGGTGGAGTTGCGACGCAACTCCACCTGAGGCGTGAATCAGGCTCCCGCTTGAATCTGGACCGAAATCTGAGCCCAGTCGGACTATGTCCGACTGGACCGATTTCGGTCTGGGCCCGGTCGATCGGTCGCTCATGACAGGGGGAAGGTGGCCCGGACCCGGCGGCTCCTCAAGCGGTGGCGCGCGCCAGCGGCGTGCGGCGGATCGCCAGATAGAGCAGCAGGCCGAAGGGGCCCGCCAGCAGGGTGAAGACCAGACAGGGGAGGAGGGCCCAGTGCGGCACGCCGCGCTTGCCGGCATCCTCGGTCGCCCAGGCACCGATCCACAGGTCGAAGGCGAGGTAGTGCACCCAGCCGACCAGCACGCCCTCGGGCCGGGCGAAGGCGCGGGTGACGCCCTCCAGGCTGGAGAAATCCAGCCCCTCGCCGGTCGCCCCGAGGGTCAGGACCGCCGAGCCCAGCAGGATGGTGTAGGTCAGGGCCAGGGCCACGCCGACGAGGCGGGCGCCATTGATCAGCAGGCTGCGCCGCAGGGGCGCGAGGGCCAGCATCGCCCAGCCGAGGAGGGCGACGAGGTTGGCGATCTCGAACAGGCGGGCGGGGTCCATGGGGCCCAGTGTGGCGCACGTTAACGCCGATCTCGCAACCCTCGGAACAGGCGCGAAACGAATCAGGACCGAATCGGCGACCGCGTCCGATTCGTCGTTTGTTCACCGCAACATATTGTATCGCCGAGGCTATTAACCACAAACGTGGTTTCGGCGCGGAACCGTGGCGCTCACGTTCTGTTACAGCCGCCATAGCCTTCGCCGCGCCGGCGCGCTAAGCAGCGCCGCAAGGGCGGCCGGTCGAGCCGCTCATGCGCGCGAACTCAGGACGCGAACTCAGGGGTGCAGATGACGAAGTGGGTCTACGGCTTCGGCGGCGGGTCCGCCGACGGCGATGCGTCGATGAAGAACCTGCTGGGCGGCAAGGGCGCCAATCTGGCGGAGATGTCGTCCCTGGGCCTGCCGGTGCCGCCGGGCTTCACCATCACCACCGAGGCCTGCGTCCACTACTACGCCCACGGCCAGAGCTATCCGGCCGACCTCGCCGACCAGGTGAAGGCCGGCCTGGCCCGGGTCGAGGCCGGGGTCGGCAAGACCTTCGGCGATCCGGCCAATCCGCTGCTGGTGTCGGTGCGCTCGGGCGCCCGGGCCTCCATGCCGGGCATGATGGACACGGTGCTGAACCTCGGCCTGAACGATGCGACGGTGGAGGGGCTGGCGGCCCTGTCCGGCGACCGACGCTTCGCCTTCGACAGCTACCGCCGCTTCATCACCATGTACTCGAACGTGGTGCTGGGCCTCGGCCACGACCACTTCGAGGAGGTTCTGGACGACCACAAGGACCGGCTGGGCGTCAGCGTCGACACGGAACTGACCGCCGGGGACTGGGAGCGGGTCGTCGCCGACTACAAGGCGGTGGTCGAGGACCGGCTGGGTCATGCCTTCCCGCAGGACGCCCACGACCAGCTGTGGGGCGCCATCGGCGCCGTGTTCGCCAGCTGGATGAACGACCGGGCCAAGTTCTATCGCCGCATGCACGACATCCCCGAGAGCTGGGGCACGGCGGTCAATGTCCAGTCGATGGTGTTCGGCAACATGGGCGAGACCTCGGCGACGGGGGTGGCCTTCACCCGCAACCCCTCGACCGGCGAGGCGCGGCTGTACGGCGAGTTCCTGATCAACGC
>CAZUXK010000130.1:0-5977 GCA_964624025.1 uncultured Brevundimonas sp. | reverse complement strand
CCACCCTCTCCCCTTCTACAAATAAAAAAACAACCCCCCCGGGGCGGCGCCCCCCCCCCCCCGGCCAGGTATCCCCTCCAATCCACCGCAGCGCTATCGCCAGCGCCGGGCGGCCGGGAGCCGCTGTCGCCCTCGATCCTCGGGTCATGCCCGAGGATGACGGGGTGAAGTGGGGCCCTCTCCTCCCCCATGAAGGGGGAGCAGAGGCTGGACGCCCTACCAGAGGCGGACGCGCTCTTCCGGCGGCAGGTAGTAGGCGGCGCCCGGCTGGACCCCGAAAGCTTCGTACCAGGCGTCGATGTTGCGCAGCGGGCCGATCACCCGGAATTGCGGCGGCGAGTGCGGGCCGGTGGCGACCTGGTTCTTCATCGCCTCGTCGCGCAGGGCTCCGCGCCAGACCTGGGCCCAGCCGTAGAAAACCCGCTGCTGGCCGGTGACGCCGTCAAGCACCGGAGCCGGCTGGCCGTTGAGCGAGAGGTTGTAGGCCTCCAGCGCGAGGGTCACGCCGGCAAGGTCGCCGATGTTCTCGCCCATGCCGAGGGCGCCCTGCAGGTTGAAGCCGGGCAGGGGGGCGTACTGGTCGTACTGGGCGCCGAGGCGCGCGGCCTGGGCCTCGAAGGCGGCGGCGTCGGCCGGGGTCCACCAGTCGCGCAGCACGCCGTCGCCGTCGGACTTGCGGCCCTGGTCATCGAAGCCGTGGCCGATCTCGTGGCCGATGACGCCGCCGATGGCGCCGTAGTTGACCGCCGGGTCGGCCGCCGGATCGAAGAAGGGCGGCTGCAGGATCGCCGCCGGGAAGACGATCTCGTTCTTCACCGGGCTGTAGTAGGCGTTCACGGTCTGGGGCGTCATGCCCCATTCCTCGTCGTCGACCGGGCTGTTGATGCGGCGCAGCTGATCTTCCCAGCGGAAGCGGCCGGCCCGGGCCTGGTTGCCGAACAGGTCGTCCGGGCGGACCTCCAGCGCGCTGTAGTCCTCCCAGGTCGTGGGATAGCCGATCTTGACGCCGAACTTCTCGAGCTTGGCCAGGGCCTCGACCTTGGTCGCCTCGCTCATCCATTCGAGACCGCGGATGCGGTTGGCCATGGCCACCTTCAGGTTGGCGACCAGCGCCTCCATCTGGGCCTTGGACTCGGCCGGGAAGTGTTCCTCGACATAGAGCCGGCCCATGGCCTCGCCCATCACGCCCTCGGCGAAGCTGACGCCCCGCTTGTCCCGGCTGCGCTGCTCCGGCTGGCCGGCCAGCTCGCGCGAGCGGAAGTCGAAGTGGGCGTCGACGAAGCGCTTCGACAGATAGGGCGCGGCGTCGTCGGTGGTGTGGAAGGCCTGCCAGGCCTGCAGCACCTCGACCGGGGTCTCGGCGAAGATGGCGGCGATGCGCGGCATGGCCGTGTTCTGGCGCAGCACCAGACGCTCGACCCCGCCGAGGCCGGCGGCGTCCATGAAGCCGGCGAAGTCGAAGCCGGGGGCCGACTCGATCAGCTGGACCGGGGATACGGGGTTGTAGGTGCGGTCGCGATTGCGGCTCTCGACCGGGGTCCAGTGGGCCTGCGCGATACGGGTCTCGAGGTCGAGGATGGCCTGGGCCATGGCCTCGGGCTGATCCCAGCCGATCATGCCCAGCAGGGTGCCGACATAGGCCTGGTAGGCCACCTTCTTGTCGGCGTAACGCTCGGACAGATAGTAGTCGCGGTTCGGCAGGCCGAGCCCGCCCTGGCCGACATAGACGGCGTGGCGGTCCGGATCGCGGGCGTCATCCGAGACACCGAAGCCGAAGAAGGACGAGCCGAAACTGCCCTGACGGGCGCCCATCAGCCGGGCGAGGGCGGCGTGGCTGTCGGCGGCGCGGATCTCGGCCAGCAGAGGCTGCAGGGGCTGAGCGTCGAGCGCCTCCAGCCGGGCCTCGTCCATGTAGCTGCGGTAGAGGTTGGCCAGCTTGCCCTCGTCGCTGGCCGGGTCGGCGGCGGTGTCGGCGACCAGCCGGGCCATCATGGCCTCGAGGCGATTGTCCGAGAGCTGGCGCAGGATGTCGAAGGAGCCGAAGCGGGTGCGGTCGGCGGGGATCACCAGGGCGTCCATGTAGGCGCCGTTCGCGTGGCGGAAGAAGTCCTCGCCCGGCGCCACCGACAGGTCGCGGCCCTCGAGGTCGAAGCCCCAGGTCCCGTAGCGCGGGGCCACGGTGCCGACGAAGCCGGTCGGGGTCAGGCCCGGTGTCACCTGGCGGAACAGGGAGACCATCTCGCAGGCCTCGTCGAGGCAGACGTCGTGGGTCGGCCCGTCATGGGCGTTGGCCGATCCGGCGCACATCAGGGCCGCAACGGCGGCTCCCGTCAGCAGTCGCTTCATAAGCATTTCCTCACGCGAAAAGAGCGTGGCCGGACCCTATCGGGCGGGCCCGGCGACGCCGCCTAAAAAATCGTTCATGATTCGGCGGCACGGGTGTCGCAAGGGGTCGGGAGGACGCATGCCGGGGCACGGCGGGGAAGACTACAAGGACCTGCTGCTGTTCCTCGCCGCCGCCGGCGTGGTGGCGCCCCTGTTCAGCCGGCTGAAGCTGAGCCCGGTGCTGGGGTTTCTGGCCGCCGGGGTGCTGCTGGGGCCGCAGGGTCTCGGCCGGTTCGCCGACCAGGCGCCCTGGCTGGCGTGGCTGACCATCACCGACCGTGAGCAGGTGGCGGTGCTGTCCGAGCTGGGCGTCGCCTTCCTGCTGTTCATGATCGGGCTGGAGCTGTCGTGGGAGCGGCTCAGGGCCATGCGCCGGCTGGTGTTCGGGCTGGGCCTGACCCAGGTCGTGCTGTGCAGCGTGGTACTGGCCGGGGGTTTCCTTCTGGTCGGGCAGAGCCTCGGGGCGGCGGCGGTGGCCGGCCTGGCCCTGGCCCTGTCGTCGACGGCGGTCGTCATGCCGACCCTGGCGCAGGGCGGGCGGCTGAAGAGCGGGGTGGGGCGCGCCACCTTCGCCGTGCTGCTGGCCCAGGATGTGTCGGTGGCCCCGATCCTCGTCACCGTGGCGGTGATCGCGGCGGTGGTGGGGGCAGGGGCCGCGGCCGGGCCGGACGCCGGCGCGGTCGGGACCGCCCTGCTGTCGCTCGTGCCGGCGGCGATCGGTCTGGGCCTGCTGGTCGTGCTCGGACGGCTGGTGATGCGGCCGCTGTTCCGGCTGGTGGCGCGGGCCGACGGCTCGGAGCTGTTCGTGGCCGCGGCCCTGCTGGTGGTGGTCGGGGCCGGCACGGCGGCCCAGGCGGCGGGGCTGTCGATGAGCCTCGGGGCCCTGATCGCCGGCCTGCTGCTGGCCGAGACCGAGTATCGCCGCGCGGTCGAAATGCATATCGAGCCGTTCAAGGGCCTGCTGCTCGGCGTCTTCTTCGTCGGCGTCGGCATCGGGCTGGATCTGGACGCGGTGGCCGCCGATCCGGCCACGGTGTTCGGGCTGGCGGCGTTGCTGACCCTGACCAAGGCGGTGCTGATCGCCGGGCTGGCCCGGGCCTGGGGCCTCGGCTGGCGCGCGGCGCTGGAGATCGGCCTGGTGCTGGGCCCAGCCGGGGAGTTCGCCTTCGTGATCCTCAACACCGGCCTGGTCGAGGGGCTGGCCACCCCGGCTTTCACCCAGGCGCTGATGGTGTCGGCGACGCTCAGCCTGTTCAGCATCCCGGTGCTGGCGGCGGTCGGCCAGCGGCTGGCGCGCCGCCTGCCGCAGCGCCCGACGGAGGACGAAACCGCGCCGGGGCCGGAGGCCGAGGCCGACGGCGATCCCGCCCGCACCCTGATCGTCGGTTTCGGCCGGGTCGGGCGGCTGGTGGCCGAGCTGCTGACCGAGCACGATCAGCCCTGGCTGGCGGTCGACGCCGATCCGGGGGCCGTCACGGCGGCGCGGCGCGAGGGCCTGCCGGTGGTCTATGGCGATGCGGCGCGGCCGGAACTGCTGCGCCGGCTCGGCGTCGACACGGCCCGGGCGCTGGTGGTGACCATGGACAGTCCCGGCAAGATCGACGAGGTGGCGGCGGCGGCGCGGACCGCGCGCGGCGACCTGATTCTGATCGCCCGGGCCCGGGACGACCGCCATGCGGCGCGGCTCTACGCCATGGGCGTGACCGACGCCGTGCCGGAGACGACCGAGGCCAGCCTGCAGCTGGCGGAGAACACCCTGGTCGACCTCGGCGTGCCGATGGGGCTGGTGCTGGCCTCGATCCACGACCGGCGGGACCGCTATCGCCAGCTGTTCCAGGCGGCGGCGCCTGAAGGGCGGGGCGACCGGCCTTCCAGGGCGCTGCGCTCGACCCGGCGGAATGCCCCGCCAGCGGGCCGTTAAGCCTCTTTCTCCCCATTTTCGTCACGGTTCGGTGGTCAAGGCTGCTCCCTTCGCCCCTTCGGAACCGTGTTCCGGAGCCGCTGTCGCCTGTCCCGCGCGCCTCCCCGATCGCGCCCCCAGTACGAGTGCTTGCCCCCATGCCCCAGAGCGCCCTTGAGATCCGCCCCGCCGAGGAGCCCGACGTCGCGGCGCCGCGCCTGAACCGGCGCCAGGCCGCCAAGGTCCGGACGCGCCAGAAGGTCATGGCCGCCGCCCGCGCCCTGTTTGCCGGGCGCGGCTACGAGTCGGCCACGATCCGTGACATCGCCAAGGGCGCCGGCATGTCGACCGGGGCCGTGTTCGCCAACTTCCAGGACAAGGCGGAGCTGTTCGACGCGGTGCTGGCCGAGGATCTGGAGCGGGTGTCGGCCGCCCTGACCGAAGCCCTGACCCGTCCCGGCGACACGGCGGCCCGCCTCGAGGCGGGTCTGTCGGCCGCCTATCACGCCTCCTACGACCAGCTGCCGCTGGTGCAGGCGGTGGTGGCGCGCGCCTGGTTCCAGCCGGCGGCGGCCGAGAAGCGCTCGCGCGAGGCCCTCGCCCCGCTGACCGGCGCCGTCGCCGCCGTGATCGCGGACGGCGTCAGCCGCGGCGAGCTGCAGAAGGGCGCCGATGTGGCCCTGCTGGCCTCGCTGATCTGGGAAGGCTTCGTCGCCAACTACCGCCGCGCCGCCTACGACGGCTGGGACGCGGCGCGCATGAGCGCCCATCTGGGCCTGCAGATCCGCGCCATCCTCGCGGGCGCCCTGGCCCGCTGAGGCGCCGCCCCGCGGCTGGCGTGCGTCAGCTGCGCCAGTGCAGGGTGGCCGGCGTCACCGGGTTGCGGAACGGCCGGCCCTCGGCCCGGGCCCGACCCCATTCGCGCTTCAGCTGCTGGTACCACTTGGCCTGGGTGTCGGCGTCGTCGATCCAGATCAGGGCCGGATCGTAGCGCAGCCCCTCGTTCTGCAGGTTCACCATGCCGCCGTCCTGCTTCAGGAAGGCGCGCACCCCCTGCCGCAGGAACGGCCGCGCCAGGCCGAAGACCCAGTGGTCGGACCAGAACATCTGGGTGATGCGGGTCTTCGTCTCGTGCACCGGGGTGAGGCAGGTCAGGGCCAGCACCTGGCGCGGACCGACCTCGATATGCTCCCAGCGGTAGCCGGGCAGGCGGAAGGTGATCTCGGTCGCCGGCGCCCCGCCGAGGATGCGGTAGGCGCGCGAGTTGGACGAGGGCGCGTGGCGGGCCATGGCGAAGCCGTGCTCGCGCGGCTCGAAGGCCTTGGCCTTGGCGTGCATCGAACGCGTCGAGCGCCACCACCACTGCTGGTGCACATAGGGGCCGTGGGCCGGGTCCATCAGCCCGACCACGGCGTGGTCGACGTGGCTGTCGAAGTCCATGGCCTCGACCAGACGGGGGCCGCCGCCCACCACGCCGGGGAAGACCGGCGGCTCATGGTCGGGCGCCGCCGGGTTGCGGGCGTCCGCGGCCATCCAGACGAACACCAGCCCCTGGCTCTCGCGCACCGGATAGGCCCGCACGCGGATACGCTCGGCCTCGGGGCCCTGGCCCTCGACGAGGGAGGGGATGGCGGCGCAGACGCCGTCGGTGCGGAAGCGCCAGCCGTGATAGGGGCACTCGACCGTCTCGCC
>CAZUXK010000129.1:0-6038 GCA_964624025.1 uncultured Brevundimonas sp. | reverse complement strand
GGGACGAGCTCTTCACCGGCTCGTCGCCCTCCTTCATCAGGGCCCGCAGGGCCGTGGGGGCGGTGTAGAAGATCTCGACCTTGTGCTTGTCGATCACCTGCCAGAAGCGGCGGGCGTCCGGGTAGTTGGGCACGCCCTCGAACATCAGGGTGGTCGCGGCGTTGGCCAGGGCCCCATAGACCACATAGGTGTGGCCGGTGACCCAGCCGACATCGGCGGTGCACCAGAACACCTCGCCGGGGCGATAGTCGAACACCAGCGCATGGGTCAGCGAGGCCCACAGCAGATAGCCGCCGGTGGTGTGCAGCACCCCCTTGGGCTTTCCGGTCGAGCCGGAGGTGTAGAGGATGAACAGCGGGTCCTCCGCGTTCATCGGCTCGCACGGACAGTCGGCGGAGACCTTCGCCGCCTCGATGCGATAGTCGAGGTCGCGGCCGGGCTCCATGGGCACCTCGGCGCCGGTGTGGCGCACCACGATGACCTTGCGCACCGACCGGGTGCGGGCCAGGGCCGCGTCGACGTTGGCCTTGAGCGGGATGCGCTTGCCGCCGCGCACGCCCTCGTCGGCGGTGACCACGATGGTCGAGTCACAGTCCTCGATCCGCCCGGCCAGGCTGTCCGGCGAGAAGCCGCCGAACACCACCGAATGGATGGCCCCGATGCGGGCGCAGGCCAGCATGGCGTAGGCCGCCTCGGGGATCATCGGCAGATAGAGGGTCACCCGGCTGCCGCGGGTCGCGCCGGCGGCCTTCAGCACATTGGCCATGCGGCACACCTCGGCGTGCAGCTCGGCATAGGTGATGTGGCGGCTGTCGGCCGGGTAATCGCCTTCCCAGATGATCGCCGTCTGGTCCGCGCGTTCGGGGAGGTGCCGGTCGACGCAGTTGTAGGCGACGTTGAGGATCCCGTCCTCGAACCAGCGGATGCGGAAGTCGGCCTCATGGAAGCTGACGTCCTTGATCCGCGTGGGGAACTGCATCCAGTCCAGCCGTCGGGCCTGTTCGGCCCAGAAGGCCTCCGGATCGCGACGTACGGCCGCCCAGGCGGCGGCATAGCCGTCGCGGGTCATGTGGGCCCGGGCCGCGGCCTCGGGGAAGACCGGATAGACGTCGCGATCCGACATGGGCGTTCTCCTCAGAAGCCGTACTTCACGAAACCCTGCAGCCGGGTCAGCTCGCCGGAGGCGCCGCTCTCGAGCTCGCGCTCGCCGCGCATCAGCTCCAGCCCGACATCGACCGACCGCACCGGGGTCCAGATCAGATTGGCCCGCAGGCTCTGGGCCCATTCGTTGGCCGACACGCCGGTCAGACCGATCTCGTTGTCCACCTGCTGCGCCGACCAGACCAGGTTCGAGCGGAACGAGTCGCTCCAGACCCGGCGATAGGCCAGGTAGCCGGCGGTCAGGCCGATCGGCTCAAGATCGCCCGCAGCGGTCAGCACCACGTCATTGCTGAAGTTCAGGCCGACATAGCGGCCGATCCCCTCGCCGGTGGTCAGCATGGCCCGAACATCGTCGCGCGCGCCGACCTTGAGCCGTCCCGCGAGCGAAACGCCCCAGCCGGTCGCCGTCGCGTCGATCCCGGCGGCCGGGTTCTCATAGGCGAGGGAGCGCGCCAGACCGGCGACGGAGACCTCGCCCCAGGGGCCGGTGCGGGTCCAGCGGGCGGTCAGGTCGGGCACGGCGTTGTCGTCGGCGACGATGCGGGCCCCGCCGCCGCGCGGCGTCACCGTGGTTTCGGGGTTCTCGATCGAGATCGACCAGGGGCCGCGGGTCCAGCGCACCTGGGCCTGGCGCACGAACACCGTGCCTTCCGAGGCCCCCACGTAGTCCGCCGAGTCCGGCAGGGCCGACAGGTTCTGGAAGTTGCTCCACTCCTGGCCGACCAGCCAGCCGTCGACCGTGACATAGGCCCGGCGCAGGGACAGGTTGGCCGGGCTGGTGGTGCGCTGGTCGCCCGCCCCGGGCAGGACCTGGAAGTCCATCTCCACGCGGCCGCCGACGGTGTGTTCGCCGACGCGCCCTTGCGCCGCCAGCCACAGGCGCGTCTGGCGGGCGTTGAAGTCCAGCGCCGTGCCCTCGTCGGCCCCGCCGACGGGGATGGCGCCCGGCAGGTAGAAGTCGCGCAGGGCGTCGCCATTGGCCGGGTCCCCGCCGTCATAGCGGCTGGCCAGCACATCGGCCTTGATGAAGCCGCCCAGGGTGATGGTCCGGTCGCCCATGCGGAAGCCGTCGGCCGGCGGGGGCGGAGCGGCGGGGGCCGGCGGGCGCTCGGCCAGCCGGATCACATCGGCCTGCTGGCGCGCCTGGTCGGCGCGCGAGGCGGCCATCTCGGCGCGCAGCTCCACCAGCGCCGCCTCCAGCTGGGCGATGCGCGCCTCCAGCGCCGCCCGGTCCGGATCTCCTGGCGGCGTCTGGGCCAGCGCCTGGCCCGCCACCATCAAGACGCTCGTCAGCGCGACCAGGGCCGCGCCTCCACGCACTGCAGTCATCGTCACCTCCCCGTGTTGGTCATCTTCGGACCCTGCCACGATTCAGCCTGGGGGAACGGCGTGCGGAGGACCATTAGCCAATGGTCGAGACTCGACCAAAGTCGGTATGGTGGGCGCGAAGCGACGCAGATCGCCGGGAGGCACCATGGACCCCATCGTCATCGCCGACGATCATCCCCTGTTCCGCGCGGCCTTGCGCGCCGCGGTCGAGCGGGCGGCCCCGGGCGCGGAGATTTTCGAGACCGAAAGCCTTTCCGGGGCCCTGACCCTGCTGGACACGCGGGAGGTCGGCCTGCTGCTGCTGGACCTGAAGCTGGCGGACAGCGAGGGCTTTCTGGGGCTGAGCCGCGTGCGCGCCGAGCATCCCGCGGCCCCGGTGGCGGTGGTCTCGGCCAGCGAGGACGCCGCGACCGTCCGGCGCGCCCTTGCCCTTGGCGCCGCCGGCTTCGTGCCCAAGTCCGCCGGTCTGGAGGAGATGGTCGAGGCCTTCCAGGCCCTGCTGGCCGGCGACAGCTGGGCCCCGGCCTTGCCGGATGATCTGGCGGATGAGGCCGAGCAGAACGTCCGTCTGGCCAGCCTGACCCCGTCGCAGCTGCGAATCCTCGCCGGGCTGCGCGAGGGGCGGTTGAACAAGCAGATCGCCCATGACCTCGGGGTCAGCGAGGCGACCATCAAGGCGCACCTGACCGCGGTGTTCCGCAAGCTGGGGGTGCAGAACCGCACCCAGGCGGTGCTGCTGGCGCGGTCGCTGCAGCTCTGATCACGGTCAGGCCGGCCGCGACAGGAAGGCCTTGAGCGCCGCCGGGCGCACCGGCTTGGGCAAGAGCACCGCCCCGAGCGCCCGCACCCGCGCCTTGAGCGGCTCCTCGCGGTCCGCCGTGACCATGGCGATCCGGCTGAGGCCCCGGTCGCGCAGGGCCTCGACCAGCACGAGGCCGTCAGGGCCGTCGCCGAGGTGCAGGTCGACGAGGGCGGCGTCGAACGGGCCTGAGGCCGAAAGCGCCGCCAGCGCCGCGTCGTGATCCGCGGCCGTCACCGCGGCGACGCCCCAGCGGTCGAGCAGCAGGGTCAGGGCCTCAAGGATGTCCGGCTCGTTGTCGACGCACAGCACCCGCAGCCCGGCGACGGGCGAGGCCGGGAGCGCCGTCGCCTCGACCACGGGGCCGGGGGCGTCGCGCGGCACGGTCAGGCTGAACAGGGAGCCCCGCCCGGGGGTCGACTGCACCGCCACCGGATGCGCCAGCAGCTCGGACACGCTGCGGACAATGGCGAGGCCCAGTCCGGCCCCGGGCTGGCCTGCCGCCTCGGGCAGGCGGGTGAAGGCCTGGAAGATCCGCTCCTGCTGCGCCGGGGCGATGCCCGGGCCGGTGTCGGCGACCCACAGCTCGACCGTGTCGCCGCGGCGGCGGCAGCCCACGAGGATACGGCCGCGCCCCGTATAGCGCACGGCGTTGCCGATCAGGTTCTGCAGCAGCGAGCGCAGCAGGTCCGGGTCTGAGCGGGTCCAGAGGCGGGTGGGCATGACGGTCAGGCGCGCGCCCTGGGCGCTGGCCTGGGCGCCGAACTCCCGGCCCAGAGCCTCCAGCAGCGGCCCCAGCGCCACGGGACGGATGGACGGCTGCACCCCGCCGGCCTCGAGCCGCGACAGGTCCAGCAGCGCCGTCAGCAGGCCGTGGGCGGACTCGATCGAGCGATCCGCGTTGAGCGCCAGGCTGCGCGCCTCGCTCGCCTCGGGCACGCCCTCGCGCAGGGCGGCGAGGAACAGACGCGCCGCGTGCAGCGGCTGCAGCAGGTCATGGCTGGCGGCGGCGAGGAAGCGGGTCTTGGAGGCGGTGGCGTCCTCGGCCGCCTGCTTGGCCTCGGCGAGGCGGCGCGTACGGTCAGCGACCCGGCTTTCCAGGGCCTCATTGGCCTGGCCGAGCGCCTCGGCCGCGCGGCGCAGTTCGGTGATGTCGGTGTAGCTGGTGACATAGCCGCCGCCCTTCAGCGGGGCGCCGTTGGAGCGCAGGATGCGGCCGTCGGGGCGGGCCCGCTCGTGCTCGTGGGGCGCGCCGCGGCGCAGGGCGTCAAGCCGGCGCTCGACCCAGGCCTCCACATCGTGGGGGCTCTCGCCGCGCTCGGCGTTGAAGCGGTAGACCTCGGCCACGGGCTGGCCGACGTGCACGAAGCCGACGGGCAGCTCGAACATCTCCAGATAGCGCCGGTTCCAGGCGATCAGCCGCAGGTCGTCGTCGACCACGCTGACGCCCTGGTCGATGGCGTCGAGCGTGGCCTGCAGCAGGTCGCGGTTGAACTGGACCGCCTCGGAGGCCTCGTCGAGCAGGCGCGCCACGGCTTCGGGATCGCGCCGGCCGTCCGCCAGGGCGGCGGCGATGACCCGGCGGGCCGAGGAGGCGCCGACGGCGCCGGCCAGCATGCGCTCGGCCGCCCGCGCCACGCTGGCGTCAGCCGGGGCCTGGTCGTGCAGGGGGCCGCCGCGATCCCGCTCCAGCCGGGCGAAGCCGCGCGCCGCGCCCGCCTCGCCGATGAAGCGCGCCACCAGCGCCTTGAGGTCGGCCGCCGTCACCCCGGCGGCGGCGTCGAAGGCGCGCGCGGCGGCCTCGCCCCGATCAAGGAAGGCCCGGGCCTGGACGTGATCCACCAGCCGCGGCCGGGTCAGGCGGGAGACGCCGACGAACACCGCCAGATTGACCAGAAGGCTGAGGGCGACGCCGGCCGGGAGCGGATCCTCCAGCCCGAACGGCCGGCCGTCGGACAGGCCGAGGCTGAGGCCGATCTGCGGCCAGGCCAGCATCACCGCCCAGACCGAGGCCCCGGCGACGATGCCCCACAGGGCGCCGCGCGCCTGACCGCCGCGCCAGAGGACCGCCCCGAACAGGGCCGGGGCCATCTGGGCGAGGGCAGCGAAGGAGATCAGGCCGATGGCGGCCAGCCCCGCGTTGCGGTCCAGCGCCTGGTGGTACAGCCAGGCCAGGAACAGCACGAGCAGGATCATCAGCCGCCGCACGGGCAGGACGGCGGCGGCCATGCGCGGGTCGTCCGCCGGGCGACGCCGGCGCGCCAGCCAGGGCAGGACGAGGCTGTTGGAGGCCATCGCGGCCAGCGCCACCGTCTCGACGATGACCATGGCTGTGGCGGCCGAGAAGCCGCCGACGAAAGCGACCAGGGTCAGCACCGGCTCGCCCTCGAGGAAGGGCAGGGCCAGCACGTGCAGGTCGGGGTTACCGGTCGGAACGAACAGGCCGCCGGCCGCCACCAGCGGCAGCACCGCCAGGCTGGTCAGCAGCAGATAGAGCGGAAACACCCAGCGCGCCCGGCGCACCGCCGCCGGTTCGGCGGCTTCGACAAAGGCCACATGGAACTGCCGCGGCAGGCAGAAGATCGCCAGCGTCGACAGCAGGACGATGGTCAGGAAGCGGACATCGATCTCTGGCGGCGCGGCGAGGGGGCCAAGGCTCTGGCGGATCGTCCAGGCCGGCGCGCCCGCACCCAGCAAGAGCGCCACCGCCAGCACGGCCACGGCCAGCAGTGCGGTCAGCTTGATGACC
>CAZUXK010000128.1:0-6039 GCA_964624025.1 uncultured Brevundimonas sp. | reverse complement strand
GGGCGGCGTACTCGGCGTCGGCCTGGACACGGCGGGCCATACACTCCAGCTGGTGGATCTCGCCGCGATGGCCCTGGACCTGCGCCAGACCGGTCAGGCCGGGCCGCACGGCGAACCGCTCGGCGTAGCGCGGCAGCAGGGCGCTATAGTGGGCGTCGTGGGCCAGGGCGTGCGGGCGCGGCCCGACGAGGGACATGTCGCCCCGGATCACGTTCAGCAGCTGCGGCAGCTCGTCGAGGCTGGTCTGCCG
The DNA here is from genome assembly GCA_964624025.1 of uncultured Brevundimonas sp. Classification (GTDB taxonomy): domain Bacteria; phylum Pseudomonadota; class Alphaproteobacteria; order Caulobacterales; family Caulobacteraceae; genus Brevundimonas. The sequence goes on along the minus strand of CAZUXK010000128.1, from coordinate 5,789 downwards.
GATGAAGGCGCCGACCCGGGTGACGCGCTGGTCGTTCTTCGTGGCGTGGGCGATGACGTCGCCGTCCTCGGCCACGGTCATGCTGCGGAACTTGTAGATGGTGAAGACCTTGCCGTTCAGCCCGGTGCGGCGCTGGCGGAACAGCACCGGCCCACGGCTCTCCAGTACGACGGCGAGGGCGATCATGGCATAGGCCCAGATCAGCGCCGCCAGCACCGAGGCGGCGACAACGATGTCGAAGGCCCGCTTCAGCGCCGGACAGACGGCCGTGCGACGGAAGGTCGGCCGCCAGCCCCCGTCGGAAACGACGTCGGACGACGTCGTCGCCCCGGTCGCTCCATGGAAGCTATCAAACATCGTTATCCCCGTAACGCGTTTAACTGAAGGTAAAGCCCAGACCCCATCGCACCGCAACATGAAACAGCAGCAGCAGCGACAAACCATCACCCAGAAGTTGTCACGGTGGCTCCGGCGCCACAGTTAGCGGTTGGTTAACCGCACCGTTTCACGGTTTGCTCAGCCTAAGGCGCCAGGATGACGGTATGAGCATCGGCCTTTCCCCTTCCGCCCTGTCGCGCGCCCCGCTCGCTCCCGAGGCCGCGGCGCGGCGTGGCTTTCGTCCGGGCCCCTTGCTCGGCTACGGCCTCGCCGCCGCCGTGTCGGCGACGATCTGGGCCGGGATCTTTGTGGCCGCAGGTCGCCTCATCGGCTGACCCGGCTGACCCGCCGGGCGTCAGCCCCGTCCGCGCACCTGGCCGAAGCCGAACTGCAGGCCCAGCAGCAGCGCCCACATGGCCGCGATCGACGGCACCTGCAGGGCGTAGTCGGTCAGGCCATGCACCAGCACCACCACATTGGCCGCCGCCAGCGCCCGCAGCGCCCAGCCGCCGCGCGACAGGGTCCCGGCGCGCAGGGCAGAGGCGATCACAACGAAGCCGATCAGGGCGAACATCGGCGTCGCGCCGATCAGGCCGGCCTCCTGCAGCCACTGCAGGTAGACATTGTGCGTCGCCCGGATGCTCCACAGTTCCTCGTAGGTTTCGGCCGACATCAGATAGCTGTTGACATCGGTGAAGCTGCCCAGCCCCGAGCCCCACAGGGGCGCGTCGAGGAAGGCGCGCCAGTGCACGGCGAAGATCACCGAGCGGATGTCGACGTCCTGATCCAGCGCCGCGACCCGCCGCAGCACAAGGTCATTGCCGAGCCCCACAACCACGGCCGCGATCAGGGTCACGCCGGCGGCCACGCCCAGTGTCTTCCATGAGCGGCCCGGGTCGGCGAAGGCCTGCCAGACGCCGAGGGTCAACACCCCCGCCAGCGTCGCCAGCGTGCCCATGCGCGAGCCCGTCAGGATCAGGGCGAAGACCAGCAAGGCCAGCGGCGCGACGGCGAAGGATATCCGGCTGACGCGATCGGGTCCGGCCAGCTCCCGGCTTTCGCGCAACGCCTGCAGCAGCCAGCCCGTCGCCAGCACCGTCAGGACGCCAAGCATGGTCGCCGCGTTGTTGGAGGACAGAAGTCCGCCGCCGAGGCGGCCCCACGATCCGATCTGGGCCCCGGACAGGAACATGACGACGGCGATCGCCGCCCAGATCGCCCCACCGACGAGGATCACGGTGGCGAAGCGCACCCCCCAGGCCCGCTGGCTGCCGGCCAGGGCTCCGAACATGAACAGGGCGGCGAGCCCAAGCAGCTGCGACATCGCCAGCAGGGTGGCGCTGCGGTTGACGCTGATGCCCGGCGGCAAGCCCGCCCATTCCCAGATCGGATGGGCGGCTCCAGGCGGGCCGGCCCCCAGGGTCACGGCCACGACCGCCAGCACGAGGCCAAACAGACCGGCGACCGGCCAGAGGCCCCTCAGCTGCGGCAGGGCCTGGCGGAACCGCGGGAAGGCCAGGCCGACGATCAGGGTCAGTCCGCACAGCCCCGTGAGGGCCTGGGCCGCCATGGGCTGGTTGGCCCCGAACAGGAGATGCGCGCCATAGAGCGGGGCCACCGCCGCCGCCAGCAGGGCCGTACCGCGCCAGCCGATCTGGCCCCGCCGGGACTGTGACGGGCCGAAACCCGACGCGTTTGGCGCGCCCTGTGTCCGACGTCGACGGCTCAAGCGGCGTAGTACTTCTTGTAGGACGAGTAATAGTAGCCGGCGTCGCCGTAGCCGTACTTGGCCTGGGCCACCATATCGACCTGGGTCAGGGCTACGCCGCTGACGTGCGCGCCGGCCTGGTCGAGGGTCTTCAGCGCGGCGACGATCGCCTTCTCCGGCGTCTTGCGCCAACGGGCGAGGAACACGGTCACGTCGGCCTTGGCGGTCAGGATGCGGGTATCCGACACGGCCAGGGTAGGGGCCGTATCGAGGATGACCAGATCGAACCTCTGACGGACCTCAGCCAGAAGGCTGTCCATGGCCGCGCTGCCGAACACGTCCTTGGGGGTGAAGCCGCCCGAGGCCAGAGGCAGGACCCAGGCCCCCGACGGCGCGTCGTGGATCAGGGCCTGGTCGAGCGTGACAGACCCGTTGAGGACCTCGACGAGGCCGACCGCCGGATCGATGCCGAGGAGCCGGTTGACGTTGCGGCGGCGCAGGTCGCAGTCGATGATCAGCACCGTCGCTCCGGCCTGGGCCGAGACGCGCGTCAGGCAGACCGCGGTCGTGGTCTTGCCCTCGGCCGGAAGAGCGGAGGTCAGGGCCACCACCTTGGTCGCGCCCCCGAGACGGGAATAGAGGATGGACGCCCGCAACGACCGCAACGCTTCGGTAAAGGCCGAGAGTGGCTTGGCGACCACGTAATCGACGGGCGTCAGATCCCGATCAACAGCGTCCGCCACCGAGGACATCATCGGAACCGCGCCCAAGGCCGGCAGGCCGATGCGCAGCTCCACCTCTTCAGATGTGGTCAGTCCGGAGTCCAGCAGCTCCGCGAGCACCACGGCGGCGAGGCCGGCGCCAATGCCAAGCACAAGACCCAGCATCAGGTTAAGCGGCACGTTGGGCGCGCTTTGTCCGGTGGGAACCTTGGCCCGCGACACGATCCGCGCGTCGCTTTCCTGGATTCCCTCCTGCGAGCTGGTCTCCTGAAAGCGGCCAAGGAAGCTCTCATAGAGGGCGCGCACGGACTCCGCATTGCGCTCCAGCTCGTTCAGGCGCACCGCAGCCGCGTTGTTGGCCGCCAGGGTGCCGCGGGCGGCGCCGAGGCTGCCCGCCATGGAGGCCGTGCGCTCGCGGGCCACCTGGGCCTGGGCCTCGAGGTTGGAGATGATACGCTGGATCTCGGCCTGGATCTGGGCGTCGATATCGGCCAGCTGACGCTGGGCCCGCACCATCTCCGGGTGGTTGGGCCCGTAACGGCCTGAGAGATCCGCCACTTCCCGGCTGACGGTGGCGCGTTGCTCGCGCAGGCGCTGCACCACGTTGGAGCCGAGGGCCTCGCCGACGTCCTCGCCGGTCGAGCCGCGCGCGAGCTGGGCCCGCGCAGTGCGCAGGCGCGCCTCGGCCTCCGCCTGGGAGGCGCGGACGGTGGCAAGCTGCTGGTTATAGGTCGAGATCTCCTGCTCGGTCAGGGTCGAGCCCGAGGCGCTGAGCAGGTTGTTGGCGGCGCGGTACTGAGCCACGGCGGCTTCCGCCGCCTGGACTTCAACGCGAAGTTCCGCAAGGCGCGAGTCAAGCCAGGTGTTGGCCTGGCGGGTGGCGTCGAACTTGGCCTCCAGCTGCTCCAGCATGTACCGTTCGGCGAAGGTGTTGGCGATGCGCGCCGCCTTGGCCGGGTCCTCGGAGGTGAAGCTGACATTCATGACGTAGGTCAGGCCGGCCCGGCGGATCGACAGTCGGCCTAGAACGGCGTCGACGACGCGTTCCTTCTCGAGCGCGACGGCTTCGGCGGATAGCTGTTCCTCGACAGCGTCCGGCGCGGCGGCGCCGAGGAACACCGAGACGCCGTCGATGACCGAGCCGATTGGGCCGGGCGGCGCCAGACGGCCGTTGAACTCCGGATCCTCGGTCAGGTTCAGGGTGTCGACGACGCGCTCGGCCAGCTGCCGCGAGCGCAGCACCTCCACCTCGGTGTCGACGGTGGAGGAATCCGCCGGCAGGCCAGACAGCACCGCCTGGGTGTCCACCACCTGCTGCTGCTGGCGGTCGATGATCAGGTTCGCCGTCGCCGTGTACATCGGCGTGGCGCGCAGCGTGATGATGACCGTGACAACCAGCGCCAGCAGCACCGCGGCGAAGAACAGGTGCATCCGCCGACGGAAGACCGCCTGGATACGCCTGAGATCGAGCTGCGTTTGCCCCACCTCGCCGGTCGCGGCCTGAGCCTCCGTGTCCGCCCCGGTAAGCTGCGGGCCCGCTTGTCGATTCAACACGTCAAACTTACGCCGTGGCGCCTTCTGATCAGAACTGGGTCACGAGGGACGCCATCAGGCGGTTGACCGTGAAGTCCGGACCGCCGGCGACACCGTCCGACTCCTGCTCGAACCGGCTGGCGGCGAGGTTGACGCCGAAGTTGCGGTTGACCAGCCAGGTGCCCGAGACGCTGGCGTCCATCCGGGTGTCCTCGCGGTCGATGCCCTCATACGCGTCCACCGCGCGGCTGACCGAGGCGGTCAGGATCAGGTTGCGAAGGAGCTCGTGATCGACACGGACGCCGACGGCAGTCGAGAGATAACCGTTCGAACCTGCGATGCCGGCGTCCTCGATGGTGCGGCTGCCGGTGGCGGTGAAGGTGGTCAGCTCGGTCGGGAACCACTCGACCTGGGCGCGGGCGCCGAAGCCGTCGATGTCCTCGAAGCGGGTGTCGTCGTAGTCCTGCGAGATGTAGCCGGCGGCGATTTCGCCACGGGCCACGGCGCCGAGCTCGAAGTTGACGCCGGCCAGGCCTTCGTAGCCCGAGGAGTCGCGGGCCGCGAACACCGGGGTCGAGGCGACGTCATAGTCGCGGTCGTTGCCGGTGACCTGGGCGAACAGGGCCGTCGCCGGACTGAGGGCCACGTCCACGCGGCCGGTCAGGCTGCGGATCTCGCGGTCGCGGTCATCCTGGTCGATCACCGTGTTGGTGACGCTGCGAACGTCGTCATAGTCGAAGGTGCGGATGTCGCCGCGCCCGGACAGGCGCACGCGGCCCAGGGTGCGGCTCGCAGCGAGGAACGCCTGGGTCACGTCATACTGCACGGGCTCGGCAGCGAAACCCGGCGTGTTCGACGAGGTCCGCGGCTCGACCAGGCTGGCGAAGTCGGCCCCGAAGTTGACAGCCGACCCGCGCACGATATCGAGGCGGCCGCTGGCGCCGACGCCCCAGGTCTCGGAGTCCTCGGTATCAAAGTCCTGGTAGCGATCGACGCTGCCGCGGGCATAGGCGGCCAGAGCATGCCGCGACCAGGTCGATTCCACTGACACGTCGGGGCGGACGCGGAAGATCACGTCGCTCTCCTCGCCGGTGGCGACAGCGAAGACGTTGTCGTTATTTTCGGCGGACCATTCGATCTTCGGATAGACCATGAAGGTCCCGGCGCGGACGCCGAGCGCCTCATACTCCGGGCGAGACCGCTCCCGCACCGCCACCGAGCGGTCTCGGGCAAACAGGTCCACATTTTGACCCTGCGCCGCGCGCAGGCTGCCGGAGGCCGACTGCGCAAAGACGGGACCGGCGACCACCGCCGTCAGGGCGCCCAGAACCACGCCACTTTTCAACGAGACCCGCATGATGCGCCCGCTCCCCGGAAGAAATCAGAAGTCGCAAACTCAACGGCCGGGCGATGCCCGGCCGCGCAATCAGATGTTCGGACGGTAGTCC
>CAZUXK010000127.1:0-6061 GCA_964624025.1 uncultured Brevundimonas sp. | reverse complement strand
CGCAAGGCCCTCGCCGCCTGGCGCGCCGCCGACCTGACGCAGAAGGTGCTGAGCCTCGCGCGGGTTCACGCCGGCTACTACGAGGCGGCCAAGGCCCGCGCCGGGGCGCTGGACTTCGCCGACCTGATCCACCGCACGGTCGAGCTGCTGACCCGCCGGGCCACCTCGGCCTGGGTGCTGTACAAGCTCGACGGCGGCCTGCGCCACGTGCTGGTCGACGAGGCCCAGGACACGGCCCCGGAGCAGTGGGACATCATCCGCGCCCTGACCGACGACTTCTTCACCGGCCCGGACGATCCGCGCACCCTGTTCGCCGTCGGCGACGAGAAGCAGTCGATCTACGCCTTCCAGGGTGCCCGCCCCGAGCGGCTGATGCAGGAGGGCCGGGCGTATCAGGATCGCGTCGAGGGCTCGGGCCAGCGCTTCGCCTTCGCCCCCCTCGCCACCTCCTGGCGCTCGACGCCGCAGGTGCTCGACTTCGTCGACCGGCTGTTCGGCGCCGATCCGGAGCGCAGCCGCGCCCTCAGCCCCGACACCGGCGACCGGCCGAACCATCGGCCGGCCCGCCGCGACCCCGGCTGCGTCGAGCTCTGGCCCCTCTACCAGGAGCCGGCCACGGTCGAGCGCGAGAGCTGGCTCGACCCTGTCGATGCCGAGGGCGAGGGCAGCGCCCGCCAGCGGCTGGCCCGCGACATCGCCCGCGAGATCGCCCGCCAGGTCCGTCAGGGCGTGGCCGTGCAGGACCGGGGACGCCGCGAGCTGCGCCCCTGCGGCTATGGCGACTTCCTCATCCTCGTGCGCAAGCGCGACGCCCTGTTCGAGGAGATCATCCGCGCCCTCAAGCGCGAGGGCGTGCCGGTCGCCGGGGCAGACCGGCTGAACCTCGGCGAGCACATCGCCTACCGCGACCTGCTGGCCCTGATGCGCTTCGCCCTCTACCCGCACGACGACCTGTCGTTGGCGGAGATCCTGCGCGGCCCCTTCTGCGACGTCGACGAGGACTCGCTCTACGCCCTGGCCGGGGCGGATCCGGCGCGGCCGCCCCTGTGGCGCGCCCTGCGCGACCGGGCGGGCGAGCGCGGCGAGTGGGGCGCGGCGCTGGCCCTGCTTCAGGCGACGCGGGCCGCCGCGGCCAGCGGCCCCTTCGCCTTCGTCAGCGCCCTGCTCGAGCGGGTCGACGCCGGCGGCCGCACCGGCCGGGGCCGGCTGCTGGACCGGCTCGGGGCCGAGGCCGCCGAGGTCATCGAGGAGACCCTGAGCCAGTGCCTGCGCCTCGAACGCGAGGGCGTCACCGACCTCGAGGGCGCGCTCGGCCGCCTCGAGACCACCGAGATCGAGGTCAAGCGCGAGCTGGAAGGCCCGCGCGGCGAGGTCCGCATCATGACGGTGCACGGGGCCAAGGGACTGGAGGCCCCGGTGGTGATCCTGCCCGACACCACCGGCCGCAGCGGCGGCGCCGCGCCCCTGATGGTCCCGGCCGTGGCCGACGACGGCGAGACCGAGGTCGGCTGGCTGGTCTGTCTGGAGGCCAAGGCCGGCGAGTGCGAGGCCCTCAAGCGCGCCCGCGCGCGGCGCGACCAGCGGGTCCAGGCCGAGTCCCTCCGGCTGCTCTATGTCGCCCTGACCCGGGCGCGCGACCGCCTGATCCTCGCGGGGCGCCGGTCGGCCACCCAGGGGCCGTCGGACAAGAGCTGGTGGGCGGCGCTCAGCCAGACCTTCGACAGCCTCGAGACCACGCCGGGCGACGGCCCGGAGGGCAGCCTGCGCTACGGCCCGGCCCCGGAGCGCCTCGCCCCGGAGGCGGGGGCGCCGTCGGCCGCCACGCCGGCCCTGCCGGCCTGGGCCGCGACCCCGCTGGCGCCCGAGCGGGCGTCGCGGGTGCTGGCGCCCTCGCGCCTCGCCCCGCTCAAGGGGCAGGCCGCGCCGTCGCCGCTGGTCGCCGCCGGCGGGCGCGCGGGGGCGGGCGCCCTCGGCCGGTTCGGCCGCGGAGCCCTGATCCACCGCCTGCTGGAGCGCCTGCCTGACCTGCCGCCGGCGGACTGGCGCGCCGGCGCCGCCGCCCTGCTCGCCCGCGCCCCGGGGGTCTCGCCCGAGGCCGCCGCCGAGATCACCGCCGCCGCCCTGGGCGTGCTGGAGGACCCGCGCTTCGCCGCGGTGTTCGGCCCGGGCTCGCGCGCCGAGGCGGCCCTCGCCGGCCGGGTCCCGGGCCTGCCCGCGGCCATCGATGGCCGCATCGACCGCCTCGTCATCACCCCCGACCGGGTGCTGATCGTCGACTTCAAGACCCGCCGCCCGGCCCCGGACCGGGTCGAGGACGTCGAGCCCGCCTACATCCTGCAGCTGGCCCTGTATCGCGCGGTGCTGGCCGGCCTCTATCCCGGCCGGGCGGTCGAGGCGGCGCTGGTCTGGACCGACGGCCCCCGCCTGATGCCGGTTCCGGCGCCGCTGATGGACGCGGCGATCGCCGACCTCGGTTGATTTCCGGCGTAAGGCCCGCCACCTGTGGGGACGACCCGCGACCCGGGGCCGCCGCGCGCGCCCCTCGCCATTGCAGAAGGACTTCCCATGGCCACCATCAAGGTCACCGACGACAGCTTCGACAGCGAGGTGCTGCAGGCCGGCCAGCCCGTGCTGGTCGACTTCTGGGCCGAGTGGTGCGGCCCCTGCAAGCAGATCGGCCCGGCGCTCGAGCAGATCTCCGACGAACTGGCCGGTCAGGTGACCATCGCCAAGCTCAACATCGACGATTCGCCCATGACCCCCTCGCGCCTCGGGGTGAAGGGCATTCCGACCCTGATGCTGTTCAAGGACGGCCAGATGGCCTCGATGAAGGTCGGCGCCCTGCCCAAGGGCAAGATCGTCGAATGGCTGGCCGAGGCCGGGGTCGAGGCCCCCGCCGCGGGCTGACGTCAGCGTCGGCGCCACATGACAAAGGGGCGGCCCGGCGGGCCGCCCCTTTTTCGTTTCACCGTGCGTGAGCGCCGATCAGGCCGTGCGGCGCTTGAACAGCCCCACGACGAACAGCAGGATCACCGCACCGACCGTGGCGACGATCAGGGTGACCAGATTGAAGCCGCCGGAGTCCACGCCCAGCAGGTTGGCGGCGAGAATGCCGCCGATGAGGGCGCCGAGCACGCCGACGACGAGGTTGGTCAGCAGGCCGTGATTGCGGCCCATGATCTTCTCGGCCAGCCAGCCGGCGACGATGCCGATGATGATCCACGCGATGATACCCATGGTGATGTCTCCTTCCAGCGATCACTGTCGGGAGAATGCCGTCGGGCCGGGAAGGTTTCCTGGCGCCTCTAGCCCAGCAGCTGGGCGACCAGGCTGAGCGCCACCGCCAGCGCGCCGAACGCCGCCCCGGCGATCGACGCCATCCGCGCCCGGTGCGGCGGGCGGGAAGCGGTCGGGGCGGCGACGACGGGGCGGATCATGGGACGGGCCTGTTCAGCGCGATCCCATCATGAGCGCGTGAACTTAAGGCGTGGTTGCGGCAAAGCCTTAACGCCGGGCGCATTCGCTCACCCCTGTGGCCGCGAGGCCTCGCCCGTCGCCGCGACCACCACCACCGCGCGCCCGCCCCGGGCGTCGACCAGCGTCAGGGTCTGGGGATCGGTCAGGCCGGTGGGATCGAAGGTCACCCGCTGCGCCGCCCCGTCCAGCACCGGCGCCACCGCCTCCGGCCAGGCCTCGGGCCCCAGCCCGGGGCCCTCCAGCGGGGCCCAGTCGCCCGTGCGCGTCGCGGTCAGCGTGACCGAGCCCTCCGCCGCCAGCCGCAGCGCCACCGGGCGTCCGCTCAGGATGGCCTCCGCCCGCGCGTTGGCCAGCCGCACCATCAGCCGCTCCGCCGCCGTCGCCGCCGTGGGGCGGGCGTCGGGCGCGGTCAGGATCACCGCCGTCGCCGCCAGCCCGAGGATGGCCAGCACGATCATCAGTTCGACCAGGGTGAAGCCCCGGCGCGACGCGCGCGGGCGGCGGGCGCTCACGGCCGCGTCCGCACCGTGACCGTGCGCACCGCTCCGGCCCGCTCGAAGCGGATCTCGGCCGAGGCTGCGTCGGCAAGCTGCTGCCGCAGCTGCGCCACCTGGGCGGCGCCGGTCAGCTCCACGCCGTTGACCGCCAGCAGCACGTCGCCCGCCTGCAGGCCGGCGGCGCGCACCGCCGCCCCGTCGCCGCGGGTCTGGACGATGAAGCCGTCGATGCGCGCGCCGCGCAGGCGCGGCCGCAGCCCCGCCTGGGCCGCCAGCGCCGCCGGATCGACGACCGGCTGGGCCGGGGCCGCCGGCGTCGGGGCCATCACCTCGGCGGTGGCGGGCGGCGGCGGCGGCGCGCCCGGCGGCGCCTCCGAGAAGGTCAGCCGGGTAATCGCCCCGCCGCGCGACAGGCTGACGCCGTCGGCGGACACCGCCTCTAGGATCAGGCCCGGAGCGACCGCCTCCCCGACCAGCACCGACCGCTGGCTGCCGTCCGGCAGGCCGAGGATGGCCGAACCGCCGTCAGCGCCGCCGACGCGCACCCCGTAGAGCCGCAGCTGCCCGGCTTCGGCGTCGGCGGGACCGAGCGCGGAGCCGGCCCCCGAGCGGAAGAAGGCGTCGATGCGCCGGAACGCCTCGACATCGACCGGCGCGGCGGTGGCGCACGCCGACGGGGCGGTCGCCGCCGGCGGCGGCGCGGCCACGATCCAGACGGCCCGGCCCAGCTGGACCGCCAGCGCCAGCCCCAGCACAGCCGCCAGGATCAGGGGTGCACGCCCTCCCGGCGACAGGGGCGCAAGACGCGGGATCGTCGGCATCCGGATCATGCCCGGCGTCTAGAACCGGCCTGAGACAGGCGTGTGACGTTCGCGTCCGCCCCTTGAGCGCCCGCCCGGTTCCGGGGCAAGACCGGGGCATGAGCGATCCGACCGACATGAGCTACGCCCGCTATCTCGCGCTGGAGGCGCTGCTGGCGGCCCAGCATCCGCTCAGCGCCGAGCACGACGAGATGCTGTTCGTCGTCATCCATCAGACCAAGGAGCTGTGGCTCAAGCAGATCCTGCACGAGCTGACCCTGGCCAAGCGGATGGTGCGCGATGGCGACCTGGTCCCGGCCTACAAGAGTCTCGCCCGCATCAGCCGCATCCAGGCGGTGATGACCCATAGCTGGGATGTGCTGGCCACCATGACCCCGGCCGACTACCTGCGCTTCCGGTCGGTGCTGGGCGCCATGCTCGGCCTCAAGGACCCGCGCCACCTCGCCTTCCACGCCGACCGGCCGGCGGCGCAGGCGGCGCTGCAGGCGGCCATCGACGCCCCCAGCCTCTATGACGACGCCCTGCACCAGCTGGCCCTCGCCGGCCTGCCGGTGCCGAGCGCGGTGCTTAACCGCGATATGCGCGAACCCCACACCCCCTCGCCCGAGGTCGAGGCGGCCTGGCTGGAGGTCTATCGCGACACCGAGCGCTGGTGGGCCCTGTACCAGCTGGCGGAGAAGCTTGTGGACCTCGACGACGCCCTGCTGACCTGGCGGCACCGCCATGTGGTCACGGTCGAGCGCATCATCGGCGGCAAGCGCGGCACCGGCGGCACCGACGGCGTCGCCTATCTGACCAGCACCCTCGGTCGCCGCTGCTTCCCCGAACTGTGGAGCGTGCGCACGGCGCTCTAGCTTCCGGCCCGCCACACCTGAACCCCATCGCATCCGATTCCAGTTTGCCGTCACCCCCGGGCTGGTCCCGGGGGCCCATCGGTCCGCCAGGCAAGATCGGTGGAGGGTTCTGGCGGAACGTGAGAGGGGAAAAGGTGGGGCGCGGAGCGGCTCGGATGAGGGGTGTCAGCGCCGACGCCGGGTGGATGTTCCGACCGTTCAAGGTTCCTCACAGAGAGCCCCGCGAGGCACGGAGGACACAACGGCGTGGCGGGGCCGGGCCGGCGGCGGGCCGCCTGCCGGCCTTTGACTTCACCGCGCTTCGCACACCCGCCCGTCCTACACGGGTGAAGCCCGAGGCTGGCGGGGTGGGGTGGGGGTAAAGGGGAAAATCTCTCGGCGTCCGGCTCCCCCCCCCCGCGCGCGGCGGCGC
>CAZUXK010000126.1:0-6098 GCA_964624025.1 uncultured Brevundimonas sp. | reverse complement strand
ATCGACAAAGGCCGGGCAGAAGATCGGCACACCTTCTTCATAGGCCGTCTGGATCAGCGAGCCTTCCTTCTTGGCATTGCCTTCCGACAGCCACTTGCCCATCTCCCAGATGAACTCGCGCGAGGAGTAGCCGCGCGGCTCAAGCCGGTTGGCGATCTCGTAGATGGTGTGATCGCAGGCCTGGAGCTCTTCCTCGTCGATGTAGGTGTCGTAGATCCGGTCGATGTAGTTGTCGCGCAGGACGTTATCGTCGACCGGGCCGGCGGCCTGGTAGTGCTTGAAGCCGAGGGCTTCAAAGAAATCCATGTCGACGATCGAGGCGCCGGTGGCGACCACGGCGTCGATCATGCCGAACTTCACCATGTCCCGATACACGTGCATGCAGCCGCCGGCCGAGGTCGAGCCGGCGAGGATCAGCCACGGCGAGCAGTCCTTGTCCTCCAGCGCCATGTTGAAGATGTCGGCGGCGCGCGCGGTGTCGCGGCTCGAGAACGACATCTTGCGCATCGAGTCGATGATCGGGCGGGCGTCGAAGGACGTGATGTCCACGTGCTCGACGGTGGTGGCCAGCAGCTCGGCCTTCATGTTCGATTGAACCGGAGCGTTCATGGGGTGATCCGTGATCCGTGAGTCGTGATTGGGTTCAGCGCTTCTGGCGCTCTTTGAGACGTGTTGAGAGGGCCGACAGCATCCGCGCCATCCGGTCCATATCGGCGAACAGCGGCGCTAGCTGCTTCGCGCCCGCGTAGTGGAGGCGTTCGGCGATGAGCAGGTGGGTTTCGGCCTCCGCCAGGGACCCGCGTGCGACGCCGATGAACTGGATGAACTCTCCTGTACTCTTCCTTCCCGCACCTTCGGCGATGTTGGCAGCGACGCTGACGGCGGCTCGTCGGACCTGGCTGGTCAATCCGAAGCGCTCGTCAGCCGGCCAGCTCGCAGAGCATCGGTAGACGCTTTCGATCCAGTCGAGCGCGAGGTTCCAGACGTCGAGGTCGCGATGGCTCAGCATCGCCGGGCCTCCCGATCGTGTCGTTTGCCGCGCGGATCTTTACCCGAGCGGCCCACGATTCACGAATCACGAGTCACCCGGTCTCACCGCCGCGACTTCCGACGCTGCCCGGCCTTACCCTTGGGCCGTGACAGCCTGACGACCTTTCGCGCCTGCTCCTCCGCCGTGGTGCGCACGGTCGGGATGGAGCGCGGCGCCAGGCCGTAGAGCGAGGCCATGGGGGCGTCCTCGACCGCGGCGATCTCATGCTCGCCATAGCCGTTGAAGCCGGTGGTCATGGCCACGCCATAGGCGCCCAGCATGCCGATCTCGATGAAGTCGCCCTCACGCACGTCGGCCGGCAGGTAGAACGGCCCCGGCATGTGGTCGATCGAGTCGCAGGTCGGCCCGTAGAATCGGAACGGCTTCAGCTCGCTCGCGGCGTCGCCATCCCGGACCAGTTTGGTCGGGAAGGGCCAGCGCGCGTGGGTGGCGTCAAACAGGGCGCCGTAGGAGCCGTCGTTCAGATACAGGGCGTCGCCCTTGCGCAGATCGACCTGCGCCAGCACCGAGGAGCTTTCGGCCACGAGGGCGCGGCCGGGCTCGCACCACAGCTCGGTCGTTTCCGACACGGGCATCTCGGCGAAGCCGCGGTGGATGGCGTCGGCGTACTCCTGCAGGTCCGGCGGGACCATGCCCGGATAGACCGAGGGGAAGCCGCCGCCAACATCGACGATGTCGACGAACACGCCGGCCTTGCGGATGGCGCGGCCGACCTGGGCCATGGCCGCCTCATAGGCCGAGGGGCGCATGCACTGGCTGCCGACGTGGAAGCTGACGCCCATCAGCCCGTCCTTGACCGCCTGGCGCGTGGCCATCAGCAGGGCCGGGGCCTGGTCCTGCGAGACGCCGAACTTGCCCGACAGGGTGTAGGCGGCGCCATCGGTCGAGACGGCCATGCGCACGATCAGGTTCAGGTCGGCGGCGCCGCCCGTGGCCTCGACGATCTTGGCCAGCTCCTCGACGCAGTCGAGCGAGAAGGTGCGGACCCCGTGGTCGAAATAGGCGCGGGTGATGGCGCTCCGGCTCTTGACCGGGTGCATGAAGGCGATGCGCGCCTCGGGCAGCACCGAGCGGACCAGCTCGATCTCGGCGATCGAGGCGGCGTCAAAGCCGGTCACGCCCGCCTCGACCAGGGTCTCGATGACCCAGCGCGAGGGGTTCGCCTTCACTGCATAGAAGACGTCGGCCTTCAGATTGTCCTGGAACCAGCGGGCCGCTACGGAGACGGAGCGCGGTCGCACAAGGGCGACGGGACGCTCCGGAGACCGCTCGCGGACCAGGTCCAGGGGAAGCTGGTACGTGCGCAATTCACGTAACCCCCTGATAGTTGTTGAACCCAGACCCGGCGTTAGCGGCGCAGATTGGACCTACGGGGTCCGCCGGAAGCGCGCGATATGAGGTCATCGCGCCGTCATGTAAAGTGGTAATTTCAGGGCGGACCTTGCGTCGCGGCGGCTTGTCGCGACGCCGTGGCGGTATAGGGTGCCGATCCGTAAAAAAACGCCGCAAACCTGACGCGGCGCTGTCACGGGGAAATGTCCATGCGTCTGACCGCCAGAGCCATCACGCTCGCCGCCGTTCTCGCCATCGCCGCGCCGCACGCGGCGCCGGCCCTGGCCGCCTCGCCGGCGGTGCAGGTCGCCACCGGCCAGACGCCCCAGGCGGCCCCGGTGTCGGAGCTGATCGCCGGGATCGATATCCCGTACGAGAGCTTCACCCTCGACAACGGTCTGCGCGTGATCGTGCACACCGACCGCTCCTCGCCGATCGTGGCGGTGTCGGTCTGGTACAACGTCGGCTCCAAGGACGAGCCGCAGGGCCAGACGGGCTTCGCCCACCTGTTCGAGCACCTGATGTTCTCCGGTTCGGAGAACGCGCCGGGCAGCTACATCACCCGCCTCGTCGGCATGGGCGCCACCGACCTCAACGGCACCACCTGGTTCGACCGCACCAACTACTTCCAGACCGTGGCCACCCCGGCGCTGGAGCAGGTGCTGTTCCTCGAGAGCGACCGGATGGGTCACCTCCTTGGGGCCCTGACCCAGGAGCAGCTCGATACCCAGCGGGGCGTGGTGCAGAACGAGAAGCGCCAGGGCGACAACCAGCCCTTCGGCCTGGTGCAGTACGCCCGGCTTGAGGCCCTGTTCCCGGCGGGCCACCCGTACCGTCACTCGACCATCGGCTCGATGGCCGACCTCGACGCAGCTTCGCTCGATGACGTCCGCACCTGGTTCATCGACAAGTACGGCCCGAACAACGCCGTGCTGGTGCTTGCCGGCGACGTCGACGTGGCCACGGCCCGCACCCTGGTCGAGCGCCACTTCGGCCCGATCCCGCGGGGTCCGCAGAACATCCCGGCCCAGGCCGCTGTCCCGACCCTCGAGGCCCCGGTTAGCCGGGTGATGCGCGACCGTGTCGCCAATGTCCGCGTGCAGCGCACCTGGACCGGCCCCGGTCTTCTGGACGCCGACGCCATTCCGCTGGCGGTGGGCGCCTCGGTGCTCGGCGGCCTGGCCAGTTCGCGTCTGGACAGCGCCCTGGTGCGCGGCGACCAGAGCGCCGTGTCGGTCTCGGCCTCCTACCAGTCCTTCCAGCGCGTCGGCTTCTTTGACATCACCGTCAATGTGAAGCCGGGCCGGGACGCCGACGCCGTCGCCGCCCGGGCCGAGCAGGTGCTGGCCGAGTTCCTTGCCGAGGGCCCGACCGAGGACGAGGTCCGGCGCGTCGCCACCCAGCAGGTGGCCCAGCGTCTGAACGGTCTGGAGCAGGTCGGCGGCTTTGGCGGTCGCGCCACGGTGCTGGCCGAGGGCGCCCTCTACGCCGATGACCCCGCCTTCTACCAGCGCCAGCTGCGCGCCTACGCCGAGGTCACCCCGGCCCAGGTCCGCGAGGCCATGAACCGCTGGCTGAGCCGCCCGGTGTTCGCCCTCAAGGTCGAGCCCGGCGAGCGCGAGCCGTATGTCGAGGCCCAGGCCGTCCCGAGCGGCCAGCAGGCCGTGGCCGCCCCGCCGGACTATACCCCGACCGCCCGTCCGGCCATGCCGGACCTCGGCTCGGTGGTCGATCTGGACTTCCCGGCCGTGGAGCGCGCCACCCTGTCGAACGGCATCCAGGTGGTGTTCAGCCAGGCGGCGGCGACCCCGACCACCCGCGTGGCGGTCGAGTTCAACGCCGGCTGGTCGGCCGACCCGGCGGACCGGCTGGGCCTGCAGGCCCTGATGCTCGACGCCATGACCGAGAACGCCGGCGGCCTCGACGCCCTGGCCCTGGCCGAGACGCGCGAGCGTCTGGGCGCCAGCATCAACGCGGATGCCTCGCTGGACCGCACCGTGGTCAGCCTGGCGGCCCTGACGCCGAACCTGGCCCCGTCGCTGGATCTGCTGGCCAAGGTGGTTCGCCAGCCGGACTTCATCCCGGCCGAGGCGGACCGGCTCCGGGCCCAGCAGCTGTCGCAGATCGCCGGCGAGCTGTCCTCGCCGGGCGGGCTCGGCTCGCGCGCCCTGTGGGCCGCCCTCTACGGCGAAGGCTCGGCCTATGGCCGTCCGACCAGCGGTCTGGGCGAGGCGGATGACGTCCGCGCCCTGACGGTCAACGATCTGGAGGCCTTCCACCAGTCGTGGATCCGCCCGGACAACGCGACCATCTATGTCGTCTCCGACCGGCCGCTGGCCGAGGTCACGGCGGCCCTGGAAGCGGAGTTCGGCGACTGGAACGCCCCGGCCATCCCGCGCGGCGAAAAGCCCCGGGCCGCTCCGGCGCCGGCGACGTCGCGCATCATTCTGGTGGACCGGCCGCAGTCACCGCAGTCGCTGATCCTCGGCGGCCAGGTGCTCGACCTGACCGGCCGCGATGACCGCCTGGTGCTGGACGCCTCGCTGGAGGTGCTCGGCACCGGCTTCTCGTCGCGGATCAACACCGACCTGCGCGAGACGCGCGGCTGGTCCTACGGGGCCCGCAGCGCCGTCAACGGGGTCGAGGGGCCGCTGCCCTATGTGATCAATGCGCCGGTCCAGGCCGACCGCACGGGCGACTCGATCGCTTCGCTGATCGCGGTGCACCAGGCCTATCTCGGGGCCGAGGGCGCGACGGAACAGGAACTGCAGCGCATCGCCGAGGCTGGCTCGCGTCGTCTCGCCGGCCAGTTCGAGACGGCCCAGGCCGTGCTCGGCACCCTGCGCAGCAACGCCCTGTTCGGGCGCTCCGACACCTACTGGGAAGAGGCGGGGGCCCGCTTCCGCGGCCTGAGCCGCGAGGCGCTCGACGGGTCCGTGCGCGGCCGCATCGATCCGGACCGCTTCGTCTGGGTCGTGGTGGGCGACGCCGAGATCGTCCGGCCGCAACTGGAGGCCCTCGGCCTGCCGGTCGAGGTCCGCTCGAACCGCTGAGTCCGGCGATCGGCCGGGCGGCGCGCTGGACGCCGCCCGGCCGGTCGTGCGATTAGGGCTTGCCCGGAGGGGCCCTCCCGGGCCATGCGGGCGCGCCCCGTCAACGGCCGAACGCGCGACTGATGACCTCCTCTCCCGCCCTGGCGTCCGTCAGGGACGTTTCCAAGACCTTCGGGTCCCGCAAGGCTCTCGACGGCGTCTCTCTCGACGTCGCCGCCGGGGAGATGGTGGCCCTGATCGGCCCTTCGGGGTCGGGCAAGTCCACCCTGCTGCGCTCGATCACCGGGCTGCAGACCATCGATGCAGGCGCCGGCGTGATCGAGGTGTTCGGCGAGGCCGTGCAGAAGAACGGCCGTCTGACTGGTCAGGCCCGCGCGGCCCGCCAGCGCGTCGGCATGATCTTCCAGCAGTTCAACCTGGTCGGACGGCTGAGCCTGTTCACCAATGTCATGCTCGGGGCGCTTGGACGCCTGCCGGCCTGGCGCGGCCTGCTGGGCCAGTGGCCGACCGCGGATCGCCATCGCGCCATGGCCGCCCTGCACCGCGTCGGCGTCTCGGACTATGCCGCCCAGCGGGCCAACACCCTGTCCGGCGGCCAGCAGCAGCGGGGCGCCATCGCCCGCGCCCTGGTCCAGGGCGCCCGCGGCATCGTCGCTGACGAG
>CAZUXK010000125.1:0-6169 GCA_964624025.1 uncultured Brevundimonas sp. | reverse complement strand
CCAGCTCGATCCTGGGCGCGATCAACTTCATCACCACCATCTTCAACATGCGCGCCCCGGGCATGACCCTGCACCGGATGCCGCTGTTCGCCTGGTCGGTGCTGGTCACCGCCTTCCTGCTGCTGCTGTCGCTGCCGGTCCTGGCCGGCGCCATCACCATGCTGCTGACCGACCGCAACTTCGGCACGTCGTTCTTCGACCCGGCCGGCGGCGGCGACCCGGTCATGTTCCAGCACCTGTTCTGGTTCTTCGGTCACCCCGAGGTGTACATCCTGATCCTGCCGGGCTTCGGCATCATCAGCCACATCGTCTCGACCTTCTCGAAGAAGCCCGTGTTCGGCTATCTGGCGATGGCCTACGCCATGGTCGCCATCGGCTTCATCGGCTTCATCGTCTGGGCCCACCACATGTACACCGTGGGCATGCCCATCAACCTGCGCGCCTATTTCATCGCCGCGACCATGATCATCGCGGTGCCGACAGGGGTGAAGATCTTCAGCTGGATCGCCACCATGTGGGGCGGCTCCATCGACTTCAAGACGCCCATGCTCTGGGCGATCGGCTTCATCTTCCTGTTCACCGTCGGCGGCGTGACCGGCGTGGTCCTGTCCAACGCCGGCATCGACTACAGCCTGCACGACACCTACTACGTCGTGGCCCACTTCCACTACGTGCTGTCGCTGGGCGCCGTGTTCGCCATCTTCGCCGGCTTCTACTACTGGTTCGAGAAGATGTTCGGCGTGAAGTACAACGAGTTCCTCGGCGCCGCGCACTTCTGGGTCATGTTCATCGGCGTGAACATCATCTTCTTCCCGCAGCACTTCCTCGGTCTGCAGGGCATGCCGCGCCGCTACATCGACTACCCGGAGGCCTACACCCTGTGGAACCAGGTCTCGACCTGGGGCTACGCCATCACCGTGGTGGGCGTGGTGATCTTCATGGTCATGCTGGTCGAGGCGGCCATCCGCCGTCGCGCCGGCGTCGCCAACCCCTGGGGCGAAGGCGCCACCACCCTCGAGTGGACCCTCAGCTCGCCGCCGCCGCACCACCAGTTCAACGAGCTGCCGGTGGTCAAGGGCGACCACCACTGAGCCGCCGCGGTCCGGCCTGACCGGACCGTGTGACGGACACGAAACTGCGACCGGGGGCCGCCCTTCTTCGGAAGGGCGGCCCCTTTTCCATCCAGCTGTGATATCGGCTGCCGCCATGCCCGACGCCGCCCTTCCAGAGGCTGCGAAGCCCGACGCTTCCCAGCCCGCCGCCCCGCCGCCCGCCGGCCCCGGCCTCGCTCAGCCCGAGGACTTCCTGCAGCTGCTCAAGCCGCGGGTCATGTCGCTGGTCGTGTTCACCGCGGCCACGGGCCTGATCGCCGCCGGCGGCGACATCCACCCGCTCAACGCCGCCCTCGCCGTGCTCTGCATCGCCGTAGGCGCAGGGGCCGCCGGCGCGCTCAACATGGCGCTGGAGGGCCGCACCGACGCCCTGATGCGGCGCACCCGCGGCCGCCCGGTCGCCGCCGGCCGGGTCCGCTCGGGCGACGCCCTGGCCTATGGCGTGCTGCTGTCGGTGTTCTCGGTCATGCTGCTGGGCATGGCGACCAACTGGGTCGCCGGCGGCCTGCTGGCCCTGACCATCGTCTATTACGCCGGCCTCTACACCGTGGTGCTGAAGCGCCGCACGCCCCAGAACATCGTCATCGGCGGCGCCGCCGGGGCCTTCCCGCCGGTGATCGGCTGGGCCGCCGCCACCGGCGAGGCCCCGTGGCAGGCCTGGCTGCTGTTCCTGATCATCTTCCTGTGGACCCCGCCGCACAGCTGGGCCCTGGCCCTCTACTCGGCCGGCGACTACGCCCGCGCCGGCATCCCGATGATGCCGGTGGCCCGCGGCGCCGCCCACACCCGGCTGCAGATCTGGCTCTACAGCCTGGTGTTCGTGCCGGTCGCCGTCCTGCCGGGCGTGATCGGCCCGGGCGGCCTCGCCTATCTGGCCGTGGCCGTGGCCGGAGGCGCCCTGTTCCTGCTGCTGGCCCTCAGGCTGTGGCGCTCGCGCGCCGGCGACAGCCCGGACAAGGCCGAGGCCGTGGGACGCGAGGCCGCATTGTATGACGTGCGCGCCGAGGCCAAACCGGCGCGTGACCTCTTCGCCTATTCCATCCTGTATCTGATGGTTCTGTTCGCCACCCTGCTGGTCGAAACCCTGCCCGCCTCGCCGATCGTGTGTGCCTCATGCGCCTGACCCCCGAAGAACTCGCCGCCCGCAAGCGCCGCAACGTGGCCATCGCCCTCGGCCTCGTGGTCTTCATGGTGCTGATGTTCACCATCACCGTCCTGCGCCTGCAGGCCAACGTGGGAGGCTGAGCGCTTTGGCCAGCAAGAACGTCATCGCCATCGCCTGCGCCGGTCTGGTCATGCTGATGACCGGGGCCGCCTTCGCCGCCGTGCCGCTGTATCAGCTGTTCTGCCAGATCACCGGCTTCGACGGCACCACCATGCGCGCCGACCGGCCCTCCGAGATCATCCTCGACGAGGAGGTGCTGGTGCGTTTCGACACCAATGTGCGCGGCGGCCTGCCGATGGCCTTCCGCGCCGAGCAGACGCTGCAGAAGGTGCGGATCGGCGAGACCGGCATCGCCTGGTTCGACGTCACCAACACCTCGGACCAGCCGATCGGCGCCACCGCCGCCTACAACGTCGTGCCCGAGAAGGCCGGCCCCTACTTCCAGAAGCTGCAGTGCTTCTGCTTCGAGGGCCAGGTCATCGCCCCGGGCGAGACGCGCGCCTTCCCGGTGCAGTATTTCGTCGCCCCGGAAATGGCCACGGACCGGGAAGGCCAGGGCATTCGCGAGATCACCCTGAGCTACACCTTCTACCCGACCCAGGGGTTCAACCCCGCCGACCCGGCCGCCTCGGTCACCGCCACGGCGGCCGCCCGGGCCCCGGTCGCGCCTGCGCTGCAGACCTCTGGCGCGGGCTGACGCCCGGCGCTATAGGCCGTTCCATCAGGTTCCAGACGTCGAGAGACCCCGCACGATGGCCCACGCCGCCCCGAAGCACGATTACCACCTCGTCGATCCCTCGCCCTGGCCGCTCGTCTCGTCTATCGCGGTCACGGTGATGATGATCGGGGCCGTGGTGTGGATGAAGGGCCTGTTCGGCCTGTCGGGCCCCGGCGTGTTCGCCGCCGGCCTCGCCGGGGTGCTTTACTCGATGTTCGGCTGGTGGGCCGACGTGGTGAAGGAAAGCCGCCGCGGCGACCACACCCCGGTCGTCTCGCTCGGCCTGCGCTACGGCATGGTGCTGTTCATCGCCTCGGAGGTGATGTTCTTCGCCGCCTTCTTCTGGATCTTCTTCGAGATGGCCCTGTTCACCGAGGCCCGGACCCTGATCCCGGAAATCGGCAATTGGGCGGACACCGCCGCGGCCTGGTCGACCTGGCCGCCGCAGGGCATCGAGACCTTGAACCCCTGGCAGCTGCCGCTGCTCAACACCCTCATCCTGCTGCTGTCCGGCACCACCGTGACCTGGGCCCACCACGCCCTGCAGTCCGGCGATCGCAAGGGCGCCCGCTGGGGCCTGATCCTGACCGTCGGCCTTGGCATCTTCTTCACCGCCGTGCAGGTCTATGAGTACAACCACATCCTGCACGAGAACCTGTTCTTCAACGACGATGCCGCCAACGCGGGCCTGTATGGCTCGATCTTCTTCATGGCCACCGGCTTCCACGGCTTCCACGTGCTGGTCGGCACCTTGTTCCTGACGGTCTGCCTGTTCCGCCTGCTGGCCGGCCACTTCTCGCCGGAGAAGCACTTCGGCTTCGAGGCTGCCGCCTGGTACTGGCACTTCGTCGACGTGGTCTGGCTGTTCCTGTTCGCCTTCGTCTACGTCGTCTTCGGGTGATCCCGGACGCCAGCGACAGCATCCCGGCGGCGGGGGGCGAGAGATCGCCTCCCGCCGTCGCCGTTTCCGCCACCGGCCGCCTGTCATGAGACGCTTTCCCTGGATCCTGACGGCCCTGGCCGTGCCCGCCCTCGCCCTGCTGCTGACGCTTGGGACCTGGCAGCTGCAGCGCCTGGGCTGGAAGACCGCCCTGATCGACGCCGCCGAAGCCGCCGCCGACGCCCCGCCGGCGCCCCTCGCCGTGGTGCTCGCCGCCCCGGCCCCGGAGTTCCGCCGCGTCATCGTCGACTGCCCCGGCCTCGCCGCCGCCCCGACCGTCGGCCTGCGCTCGATCCAGGAGGGGACCCCCGGCATGCGTCATCAGGCCCTCTGCCCCCTGCCCGGCGCCCCGCCCATCCTCGTCGACCTCGGCTTCGTCGCCCAGGACGCCCCGCCCCCGCCGCTGGCCCCGCCGTCGCCGGCCCCGGTGCGCGTCGAGGGGGTGCTGCGCGACGGCGGTCGTCCGGGGGCCCTGACCCCGCCGCCGGCCGACGGCCTGTTCTATGGCCGCGACGTCCCGGCCATGGCCGCCGCCCTCGGCCATACCGGCCCGGTGCAGCCCCTGACCCTGTTCGCCACCTCGAGCGTCCGCCCCGACTGGCCCGCGCTTCAGCCCTCGGCCCCGCCGCCGGCCTTCTCCAGCAACCACCTCGGCTACGCCCTGACCTGGTACGGACTGGCGCTCGTGCTGACGGGTTTCTACATCGCGCTTGTCCGCCGCCGTCTGAAAGACCGACCCTGACCGCCTCCGTCCACACCCTCGGCAATGGCCTGCGCGTCGTCGCCGACCCCATGCCCGGCCTGCACACCTTCGCCCTGACCTTGGCCGTCGCCGGCGGGGCGCGCTTCGAGGACCCGGCCCGGTCCGGCTGGTCGCACTTCCTCGAGCATCTGGTGTTCAAGGGCGCCGGGGCCATGTCGGCGCGCGACATCGTCGAGCGGATCGAGGCCGAGGGCGGGCTGATCAACGCCGCCACCGGCTATGAGCGCACCAGCTTCGAGGTGCGCGCCCCCGCCGCCTGCCTTGCGCTCGCCGTGGAGGTCGTGGCCGACCTGGTGCGCCGTCCGACCCTCGACCCGGCCGAGATCGCCCGCGAGAAGGACGTCGTGGCCCAGGAGATCGCAGAGGCCTTCGACACCCCGGACGACCATGTGTTCGAGATGGCCCAGGGCCGGGCCTTCGCCGGCCAGTCGCTGGGCCGGCCCATTCTCGGCACCGTCGAGAGCCTGGCCCCGGTCGACGCCGCCGGCCTGCGCGACTGGGCCGACCGGCTCTACTCGCCCGACCGCATGGTGCTGGCCGTGTCCGGGGCCGTGGACGCGGCCGAACTGCTGCGTCTCGCCGAAGCGGCCTTCGGCGACGCGACGCCGCGCCAGGCCGCCACCGCCGCCCCGGCCCGCTTCGACGGCGGGACGGCGGCCCTGTCGCGCCGCATCGAACAGGCCAATCTGGTGCTGCAGCTGCCCGCCGCCGGGGCCCACGACCCGGACCTGCCGGCCCAGCGCCTGTTCGTCGAGATCCTCGGCGGCGGCATGGCCTCGCGCCTGTTCCAGAGCGCCCGCGAGAGCCGCGGCCTGGCCTACGCCATCGACGCCTACGGCGAGACCTATGAGGATATCGGGGTGCTCGGCGTCTATGCCGGCGCCGCCGCGGAGCGGGCCGGGGAGCTGGCGCAGCTGTGCGCCGCCGAGATCGCCGCCCTCGCCGAGCAGGGCCCGACCGACGCCGAGCTGTCCCGGGCCAGGGCGGTTCTGGCTGCGGGCCTGTTCATGGCCGACGAGAGCCCCGCGGCCCGCGCCGGCCGCCTGGCGGCCCAGACCCTGATCTACGGCGCGCCGGTGCCCACCGCGACCGCCGAGGCCCGTCTGCGCGCCCCCTCCGCCGCCGAGGTGGCCGCGGCCGGCCGACGGCTGCTGGCGCCCGGCCGCGCAGCCGCCGCCGTGCTGGGGCCCCGCCGCGCCGCCCCCGCCGGACACGCCTTCGCCCGGACCCTGTTCGCCGCCGCCTGAGGCGGCTAGGCTCCCGCCCCATGGCCCTTCTGGACTGGACGCCGGAGCCTGCCGGACCCGTGGTGCGCGGCGCGGGCGTGCTGCTGCGTCCGCCGCGGATCGCCGACCACGCGCCCTGGGCCGAGCTGCGGGCCGCCTCGCGCAGCTATCTGCAGCCGTGGGAGCCGACCTGGCCCGAGGACGACCTGTCGCGCGCCGCCTTCCGCCGCCGGCTCAGCGTCTAC
>CAZUXK010000124.1:0-6176 GCA_964624025.1 uncultured Brevundimonas sp. | reverse complement strand
CATCAACTGGGGCATCCGCGAGCACGGCATGGCCGCGGCCATGAACGGTATGGCCCTGCACGGCGGGATCATCCCCTACGCCGGCACCTTCATGGTGTTCTCGGATTACAGCCGGCCGTCGATCCGCCTCGCGGCCCTGATGGGCATCCGCGTGATCCATGTGCTGACCCATGACTCCATCGGCGTCGGCGAGGACGGCCCGACGCACCAGCCGGTCGAACATCTGGCCGCCCTGCGCGCCATTCCCAACCTGCTGGTGTTCCGCCCGGCCGACACGGTCGAGGCGGTCGAGTGCTGGCGCGCGGCGCTGGAGAGCAGGACGGCGCCCTCGGCCCTGGCCCTGTCGCGCCAGAAGACCGACGCGGTGCGCCTCGAGGTCGCCGGCGAGAATCTGTCGGCCCGCGGCGCCTATGTGCTGCGCGAGGCGTCGGGCGAGGCCCGCGCCACCCTGTTCGCCACCGGCACCGAGGTGCCCATCGCCCTCAAGGCCCGCGAGGAGCTGGAAGCGTCCGGCGTGCCGACGCGGGTCGTCTCCGTCCCCTGCTTCGCCCTGTTCGAGCGCCAACCGGCCGACTATCAGGCGAAGGTGATCGGGCGCGGCACGGTCCGGGTCGCCGTCGAGGCCGGCATCCGCCAAGGCTGGGAGCGGTTCATCGGCGAGGACGGCGGCTTTGTCGGCATGACCGGCTTCGGCGCCTCGGCCCCCGCCGAGATCCTGTACGCGAAGTTCGGCATCACCGCCGCGGCGGTCGTCGAGCAGGTCCGCGCGCGGCTCTAGCTCAGATACGCGTCGATCTCGGCGAGCCGGGCGGCCTTGTCCGCCTCGCCGAGGAACGACCCCTCGAAGCTGTTGCGCGCGATCCGCACCAGGTCGTCGCGGCCGAGCCCGACCGCCCGGGCCAGGGCGCGGTAGTTGTCGTTCACATAGCCGCCGAAATAGGCCGGATCGTCCGAGTTCAGGGTCACGTGCAGGCCCTGCCGCAGCATCTCCGGCACGGGGTGCGTGGCCAGGTCGTGCACCACGCAGAGCTTGAGGTTGGACAGGGGGCAGACCGTCAGGGTCATGCGCTCGGCCGCCAGCCGCCGGATCAGGCTGGCGTCCTCCATGGCGCGGTTGCCGTGGTCGATGCGATCGACGTGGAGCAGGTCCAGCGCCTCGTGCACATAGGCCGGCGGGCCTTCCTCGCCGGCGTGGGCGCACAGCTTCAGGCCCATGTCCCGGGCGCGGGCGAAGACGCGTTGGAACTTGGACGGCGGGTGGCCGACCTCGGAGGAGTCGAGGCCGACGCCGACGATCCGGTCCAGCCACGGCTCGGCCGCCGAGAGGGTGGCGAAGGCGGCGTCCTCGTCGAGGTGGCGCAGGAAGCACAGGATCAGCTTCGAGGTGACGCCCAGCTCGGCCTCGGCCCGGGCCATGCCGGCCAGCAGGCCGTCGGCGACGACCGCGAAGGGGATGCCGCGGTCCGTGTGGGTCTGGGGATCGAAGAAGATCTCGGCGTGTCGGACATTGTCCGCCGCGGCGCGGCGAAAGTAGGCGAGGGCGAGGTCGTGGAAGTCCTCCTCCGCGCGCAGCACCTCGGCGCCGGCGTAGTAGATGTCGAGGAAGTCCTGCAGGTTCGAGAAGGCGTAGGCCGCGCGCACCGCCTCGACGTCGGCGAAGGGGATCTCGACCCGGTTGCGCCGGGCGAAGGCGAACATCTGCTCCGGCTCCAGCGAGCCCTCGATGTGCAGGTGCAGCTCGGCCTTGGGCAGGCCGGCGATGAAGGCGTCGAGATCGGTCATGGCGGGCTCCTCGTGCGGTCAGCCTGCCCGCGCCGCCGCCCGCCGTCTAGGCGTCTTCGGCCCACTCCGGCGCCTCGAAGTCCAGCGCGTCCTCGGGTTCGGCGAGGCTGAGCTCGGAGAGGGTCTGGCCGCGCACGGACACCCCGGCGCGGTGCACGCTCTCCGGGTCGCCGCTGACCAGCGGGTGCCAGTCGGCGAGGCCGCGCCCTTCGTGCAGACGGCGGTAGGCGCAGGACTTCGGCATCCACTGCAGCGCCTCGATGTTCCACGGCGTCAGCTTGATGCAGTCCGGCACATGCGCCTTGCGCGCCGCATAGTCCGAGCAGCGGCACGCTTGCGGATCGAACAGCTTGCAGTGCACCCGCGTGGGGATGACCTCGCCGGTCTCCTCCTCCTCGAAACGGATGACGCAGCAGCGGCCGCAGCCGTCGCACAGCGACTCCCATTCCTCCGGGGTCATCTGCTCCAGGGTCTTGTCGCGCCAGAAGGCCATCGCGCCTCTTACTCCTCCCTCGCCCTGCGGGGGAGGGGGAGGAATGAACCGCACGGGCTGGCGAAAGTCGCGCCGCGCTCCTATTCCAGCCGTTCGCTGCCCGAAGGAGCCTCATGGCCGCCCGCCCGCCTCTCGTCGCCCTCAAGGAGGTCCGCCTGCAGGACGGTCCGCGCCCGCTGTTCGACGGGGTCGACATGGCCATCGAGCCGCGCGTGCGCGCCGCGCTTGTCGGCCGCAACGGCGCCGGCAAGTCGACGCTGATGAAGCTGGTCATGGGGCTGATCGAGCCGGACGCCGGCGACCGCACGGTCCAGGCGGGGACGCGCTTCGCCTATGTGCCGCAGGAGCCGCAGATCGTCGGCGACACCCTCGGCGACTACGCCGCCTCGGGCGGGACCGAGCGCTGGGACGGCGAGGCGTGGCTGGAGACCTTCGGCCTCGACCCGAAGAAGGGGACCGGCGGCCTCTCTGGCGGCGAGATCCGCCGCGCGGCCCTGGCGAAGGCCTTCGCCGAGGCTCCCGACGTGCTGCTGCTCGACGAGCCGACCAACCACCTCGACATCCTCGCCATCGAGCGGCTGGAGGCGGAGCTGCTGGCGCTGCGCTCGGCTGTGCTGGTGGTCAGCCACGACCGCGCCTTCCTCAACCGCGTGACCGAAGCGGTGCACTGGCTTGACGGCCGCAAGGTGCGCACCCTCGACAAGGGGTTCGAGGCCTTCGACGCCTGGTCGGGCAAGATCTACGAGGAAGAGGCCGAGTCCCTGCGGCGCCTGACCAAGCGCATCGAGGCCGAGACCTACACCTTCTACCGCTCGATCACGGCCCAGCGGACCCGCAACGAGGGCCGGGCCGAGCGGCTGCGGCAGATGCGGGTGGAGCGGGCCGAGCGGGTGCGCGACCTGCCGCGCGAGCTCAATCTCGGCGTCGACGCCGGGGCGACCTCCGGCAAGCTGGTGGCCGAGCTGAAGGGCGTCGGCAAGCGCTTCGGCGAGCGGACCCTGTTCCGCGACCTGACCACCCGGGTGATCCGCGGCGACCGGCTGGGCATCGTCGGCCCGAACGGCGCGGGCAAGACCACCCTGGTGAAGACCCTGCTGGGCGAGCTGGCCCCGGACGAGGGCACGGTGCGGCGCGGGGTCAATCTCGAGGTGGTCTACATGGACCAGTCGCGCGAGGGGCTGCGGTCGGACATGAGCCTGTGGGACGCCCTGACCCCGGGCGGCGGCGACTCGGTGCTGGTGCGCGGCCGGCCGATGCATGTTGCGGCCTACGCCAAGGAGTTCCTGTTCCAGGAAAACCAGCTGCGCCAGCCGATCTCGACCCTGTCGGGAGGCGAGCGCAATCGTCTGCTGCTGGCCCGGGCGCTGGCGAAGCCGGCCAATCTGCTGGTGCTCGACGAGCCGACCAACGACCTCGACATGGACACGCTCGACAAGCTGGAGGAGCTGCTCGAGGGCTATGAGGGCACCCTGATCCTCGTCAGCCACGACCGCGACTTCATCGACCGGCTGGCGACCTCGACCCTCGCCCTGAACGGCCGGGGCGGGCTGGTCGAGACCCCCGGCGGCTGGTCCGATTTCGTGCGCCAGAACCCCGGGTTCCTGAGCGATGCGCCGCGTCCGGCGCCGACGCCTGGGCCCGCCGCCGCGCCCCAGCCCCGGCCCGCCGCGTCGGCTACGCCGAAGAAGCTGTCCTACAAGGACCAGCGCCGGCTGGAGGAGCTCGAGGGCCTGATCGAGCGGTTGCCGGCGGAGATCGCCCGGCAGGACGCCCTGCTGGCCGACCCCGATCTCTACGCCCGCGATCCGGCGGCCTTCGATCGCGCGGTGAAGGCCGCCGCCGCCGCCCGGGCGCAGCTCGAGGCGGCCGAGACGGAATGGCTGGAGCTGGAGGCGCGCCGGGAGACCCTGGCCCAGGGCGGTTAACGGTCGCCTGTGGACAGGTGACAAGTGGCTGTGCAGGCGCAAAAAATCTGCGCACATCCACACGTTTTCCACCGAAGATGCACGGATCGACCGGCAAATGGCCCACAGGCGGTCGATTTCAGGCGCTTGCCTCATAGCGGGTTCCGCGAGAACGTCAACGGGCCGAGGGATACGGCGGCGCGGAAATCCGGGGAGACCCGGCGATCCAGGCGAGCCGGTCCGACGCTCTGACCGGGTGATGCTGACGGCTTCGGCCTGACCATCGACCGGCAGGATCCAGGCTTCAGCAGCGCAGGCTTCGGCCGGCTGCAGGGGAACCGGATTGCGATCGCAGAACGACGACGGGGGCGACCCTGTCGCACCGGCGGCGACGCGGCGACGACGGGATACAGCCGACCGTCCAGGGGGTTCGCCTCTTCGACGCGCAGGCCAGGGCCCCGACCCTCAATGGCCAAGTCCAACCCGGACTTGGCGAGGGGGCGTCCGCAACGGCTCGACCGGACGGACGTCCCCTCGCTCAATTCCGCGACCGTGACGCCGCGAGGCGCGGCGCCGGGCGGAATGCCGCGCAGCCCCTGACGAAATGGCTGGTCGCACGCCCTTCCCACGGGGCGTCCGGCCCCCTAAACCTCGGGGATGATCCAGCGCACGCCTTCCCTCGTCACGGATCGTCGCCGGCTGCTGGCCGGGGCGGGCGCGCTGGCGCTGGCCGGCTGCGGCCGGGGCGCCCCGCCGGAGGTCGACGAGGCGGGCCGGGTGCGCCTGCGGTTCGCCACCGACTGGCTGGCCCAGGCCGAGCACGGCGGCTTCTACCAGGCGCTGGCGTCGGGGGCCTATGAGCGCCGGGGCCTGAACGTGCAGATCGTCCAGGGCGGCCCGGGGGTGAATGTGCCCCAGCTGCTGGCCTCCGGAGCCGTGGAGCTGGGCATGGGCTCCAACAGCTTCATCCCGCTGAATCTCGTCAACGAAGGGGCGCCGGTGAAGGCCGTGGCGGCCTTCTTCCAGAAGGACCCGCAGGTCCTGATCGCCCATCCGGATCCGGCGCTGGACTCGATCGCCGATCTGGCGGGGCGGCCGATCCTGCTGGCCGACGCCTCGGTTACGGCCTTCTGGGTCTGGCTCAAGGCGAAATACGGCTTCACCGACGACCAGGTGCGCAAGTACACCTTCAATCCGGCGCCGTTCCTCGCCGATCCGAGGGCGGTGCAGCAGGGCTATCTGACCTCGGAGCCCTATACGATCGAGAAGGTCGGCGGCTTCGAGCCCCGCGTCTTTCTGCTGGCGGACGAGGGCTACCCCTCCTACGCCACCATGGTGCTGGCCCCGGACGGTTTCGCGCGCGACAACGCCGAGGCCCTGCGCAGCTTCATCGCCGCCTCGATCGAGGGGTGGCGCGACTACCTCAATGGCGACGCCTCCGCGGCCGATGCCCTGATCCGTCGCGACAATCCCGAGATGACCCAGGATGTGCTGGATCAGGCCCGGGAGAAGCTGAAGACCTATGCCCTCGTCGAGGGTGGGGATGCGGCCCTGTTCGGTCTGGGCGCGATGACCGCCGACCGCTGGCGCGACTTCTTCGAGGTGACCAGCCAGGCGGGCGTCTATCCGACGACCCTGAACTGGCGGGACGCCTTCACGCTCGACTTCCTCCCGGGCCGTGGCTGACGCCGGTCCCGCCGTCGCCCTGCGGCGGGCCCTGATCCGCTTCCCCGGGCGGTCGGCGCCCCTGGGGCCGATCGACCTGACCATCGCGCCGGGCGAGATCGTCGCCCTCGTCGGCGCGTCGGGGGCGGGCAAGTCCAGCCTCCTGCGCCTGATCGCCGGTCTGGAGCCGCCCGCCGGGGGCGAGGTCCAGCGCGCCGCGCCGCGGGACCGGATCGGCCTCGTGTTCCAGGCGCCGACCCTGATGCCGTGGGCCTCGATCCTCGCCAATGTGCGGTTGCCCCTCGATGTCGCCGGCGTGCCCCGCGCCGAGG